>JAYUWC010000221.1:0-4627 GCA_043753755.1 Rhizobacter sp. | reverse complement strand
CGATCGTCTGCAACATCGGCCACTTCGACAACGAGATCGACGTGGCGTCGCTCGACAAGTGCGAGTGGGACGAGATCAAGCCGCAGGTCGATCACGTGACCTTCCCCGACGGCAAGAAGATCATCATGTTGGCCAAGGGCCGTCTTGTGAATCTGGGCTGCGGCACCGGCCACCCGAGCTTCGTGATGAGCACCAGCTTCGCGAACCAGACGATTGCGCAGATCGAACTTTTCACGCAGCCGCAGAACTACGAGAGTGGCCAGGTCTACGTGCTGCCCAAGCACCTCGACGAGAAGGTCGCGCGTCTGCACCTGAAGAAGGTCGGCGCGATGTTGACCGAGTTGAGCGACGCGCAAGCGGCCTACATCGGTGTCGCCAAGGCCGGCCCGTACAAGCCCGACACCTACCGGTACTGATCGGTGCGCGCTGACCAGCTTTTGGTGCAGCGCGCGCTCGCACCGACACGTTCGGCCGCGCAGCGGCTGATCGATGCCGGCGCGGTGCGCTGGCTCGGCCCGCGCGGTTGGGCCCTGCCGCGCAAGGCCGGGGAAGACCTGCCCGAAGGCTGTCAGCTCGAGGTCACCGATGACGCCGAGTTGCGCTTCGCGTCGCGCGGGGGTCTCAAACTCGATGCTGCGCTCGCGCACTGCGCCATCGATGTGCACGGCGCGAATGCACTCGACATCGGCCAAAGCACCGGCGGCTTCACCGACGTGCTGCTGCAGCGCGGCGCGGTGCGCGTGGTTGGCCTCGACGTGGGTCGCGGCCAACTCGCCGCCACGCTGGCCGCAGACCCCAGGGTGGTTGCGCACGAGGGCGTGAACGCACGCGACGTGGCCGGCTCGGCCTTCGCACTGACCGAACCCGACCATTCGTTCGACATCGTCGTGGCCGATCTGTCGTTCATCACCTTGACCCACGTGCTGCCGACGATCGCTACCTACCTCGCGCCGGGCGGGCAGGCGCTGCTGCTGGTCAAGCCGCAATTCGAGTTGCAGCCCGAAGACATCGGCAAGGGCGGCCTCGTGAAGAGTGCATCGGCCTACCCGCGGGTCGAAAAGCGCATTCGCGAGGCTTGCGCCGCACTGCAGCTCGAGGTGCGCGACTACTTCGCGAGTGGCATCGATGGCGGCGACGGCAACCGCGAATTTTTCGTCTGGGCGCTGCCATTGAAAACGACGCCATGAACTACACGACAGCACTGCCCCCGATCAGCCTCGAGTTCTTCCCGCCCAAGACGCCCGAGGGTGTGACCAAACTCGCCGCCGTGCGCCAGCAGCTCTACGTGCTGAAGCCGCAGTTCTGTTCGGTGACTTACGGCGCCGGCGGCTCGACCCAGGACGGCACCTTCGCGGCCGTCAAGGCCATCACTCAAGAAGGCGTCGAGGCCGCGCCGCACTTCTCGTGCATCGGTGCCAGCCGCGCGAGCATTCGCGAGCGGCTCGAACAATTCGAGGCCAGCGGCATCAAGCGGCTGGTTGCACTGCGCGGCGATCTGCCGAGCGGCTACGGCGGCAGTGCTGCCGACCTCGGCGAGTTCAGGTTTGCAAGCGATCTCGTCGCCTTCATCCGGGCCGAGACCGGCGAGCGCTTTCACATCGAGGTCGGCGCTTACCCCGAGATGCACCCGCAGGCTCGCTCACCCCAGGCCGACCTGCAGGCCTATGCGACCAAAGTAAAGGCCGGCGCCAGCTCGTCGATCACGCAGATGTTTTTCAACACCGACGCGTACTTCAGATTCGTCGACGATGCGCATGCGTTGGGCGCCAGCATTCCGGTCGTGCCCGGCATCATGCCGATCACCAACGCGAGCGGCATCATCCGTTTCGCCGACAGCTGCGGCGCCGACATCCCGCGGTGGATTCGCCTGCGCTTGCAGGGCTTCGGCGACGACGTCGATTCGATCAAGGCGTTCGGCCTCGATGTCATCACCGACCTCTGCGATCAGCTGCGCACGGCGGGCGTGCCCGGCCTTCATTTCTACACGATGAACCAAAGCACCGCGACCACCGAAATCGTGCGCCGCCTGAGCTGACCGCACCACCGAAGAGCGAGCGTTCAGCGCGCTTGCTGCGGGCGATCGAAAGGCCGAAGCAAAGGCGCGACCAGGGCCGCCGCAAGGCTTTTTCCCCCAGCGGGCGCACGAGACGCTTACTCTGGGACGAGCCGAAGCCACTCGGCTAAGTCGGCCGCTCCCACATCGCTCCGTCCTCGGTCAGCATCGCATCGAGCGGCAAGTCGAGCGGGCCCGCCCGCAGCATCGGCAAGAAGCCATGCGTGAAACTGACCCCGACCGTCACCGGCCGTGGCGAAACCGCCGCAAGCGTGCGATCGAAAAACCCGCCGCCATAGCCCAGCCGCACCCCGCCCGGCCCGAAGCCGAGACAGGGCACGACCAAGATCTGCGGCGCGAACTCGTCCGTGTCTTTGGGTTTCGGGATGTCGTAGGCGTCGAGTTCGGTCGGGCAGCCGGGGTACCAAACATGAAAGCGCAGCTGCTTTGTTTCACGGTCGGCGACGGGCAGGCCGATGCGGCGCGGTGCGCCTTCCGGCCCGCCCTCCGACCACCGGTAGAGCGCCGGCAGCGGATCGAACTCACCCTTGATCGGCCAGTAGGCGCCGATCGTGCTCTCGCGCCGGCCCACCAGCCAGACCCGGAGCACGCTTTGCAACTGCACCGAGCGCTCGAGTCGGTCAGTCATTGCGAGACGCGCGGCAACGAGTTTCTTGCGAAGCGCATCGCGGTCGGTATTGGGTGACTGCATTCGGGGCCTGTGGGTTGGGGTGAGTCGGTCTCACTGGTTGATTGTGCAAGACCGCTGCTACTTCAATGTCGACACCGACTCGCGCTCGCCGCCGCGCTGCGTGAGAGGGCCGCGAAGCTGCCCGCCGCCAGCGCCGCCACGAAAGCCAGCGCGCGCAGGGCTTCGGCCAACAAGCGGCCTGCAAAGCGCCGATGCCGATGCAGCCGAGGTTGCCAGCGCAGGCGAAGCGCCTCGCCTGGCTGCCACGACTCGACCACCGCGTTGTCGCCGGCTGCCAATTGCAGCTGCCTGCCTGGTGCGACCAGGTAATCGCCGAGGTCATGCTCGCGCGTCAGCCAGGCCCGGCCGGCCAGAACGCTCAGCTCGCCGCCGCGATGGCCGAGGCGCAAAGCGCGCCCCGGGGCGATCTCGAGCAGATGGGAGTCGGCTTGCGATTTCATCATCAATCTCCGGTGTTGCTGCTCGTTATCATCGGAGGCAGCACGGAGAAAATCCAATGAAACCGCAGGCGAACATTGATGCGAATCAGACATGATTGGCCGGCCTAGCGGTCTGCGTCGCCCGCTTTCTTTGGGCAACCTCAGAGCCTTCGAGGCCGTCGCCCGGCGGCTGAGCTTCAGCGCTGCGGCCGAAGAGCTGTTCGTTACCCAGTCGGCGGTGAGCCGGCAGATCAAGGGGCTAGAAGAGGAGCTCGGTGCCGCCCTTTTCGTGCGCGGCACCCGCCATGTCGAGATGACGCAAAACGGCCAGCTGCTGTTGCGTGCGGTCGATGCCAGCCTGCCCAAGATCGACGCCAGCGTGCGGCAGATTCGCGCGGCGCGCAGCCGCAAGCGGGTCAGCGTCACCACCTTCGCGTCGTTCGGCTCGCTTTGGCTGTTGCCGCGCATCGAAGCGTTTCAGCGCGACCACCCCGACATCGACATTCGGGTCTCGGCCGGTGACGCCATTGTCGACCTCGACGACCCCGAACTCGATCTCGCGCTGCGCTACTGCACGCCCGCACAAGCATCGCCCGGCGCGGTGCGCCTGTTCGGCGAAGTGCTGACGCCGGTGGTCAGCCGCTCGCTGGCCGAACAGATTCGACTTGGCAAAGCGCCGCCGCTCGCCCGCCCGGCCGATCTGGCCCAGCACACGCTGGCCGAGGAAGACGACAACAAGGCCAGCACCGAATACCTGAGCTGGCGGCGCTGGCTCGCACTGCACGGCCAGCCTGCGCTGCAGCCCAAGCGCTGGCTCTACCTGAACTTCACCTACCAGCAAGTGCAGGCCGCGCTCGCCGGCCACGGCGTGGCGCTCGCGCGGGTCGCGCTGGTGTTCGAGGCGTTGCAACGCGGCGAGTTGGTCGAACCTTTCGGCCTGCCCGGCCGCATCGACAGCCCCGCCGCCTACTGGCTCGTCACCGCCCCGGGCAGCCGCACGCGACCCGAGGTCGAGCGGTTCTGCGAATGGGTGACAACACAGGCGGCGGATACGCGCAGGGCGGTCGGGGAGGGGTGAAGTGGGGGCTTGGATCGATGCAGAAGGGTGGTCGGCTTTCGGCCAGTTCATAAAGTTCGCAGGCACCGGCCGCCCAGCAGGTACAGACTGGTTGCTGACGCTCGGCATCTACCGTCGAACGTCAGCTGGTGTTCAAAGCTGACATCGGCGGCGTTCACTGCAAAAGACAGGTCCACATTGCAAGCAGACGCTCGCTGCTAAGACCGGCCCGGTGCGCCACCTTCCTCGGCGAACCAGTCGGCATACGGCGAGTTGCCCACCATTTTGCGGTTGAGATCGGGCGTGCCATCGGTCCACCACACCGGGCCGCGCTCGCCGAGCCCCACCTTGCTCGCCTTGACCTCGGCGCGCGCCGCTGCTCGCTC
>JAYUWC010000220.1:0-4633 GCA_043753755.1 Rhizobacter sp. | reverse complement strand
CGCCGAAGAACCCGCAGCCAAGAAGAAGACCTCGAAACCCGGCGCCAAGCCGTTCGTCAGGCCCAAGTCGGTGCGCCGGCGTTCGCGAGAGTTCGCCTTGCAAGGCCTCTACGAGTGGCTGGTATCAGGCACCGATGCCAAGCTGGTCGACGCCCACATGCACGAGCAAGACGACTTTGCCAAATGCGACAGCGCGCACTTCGATGCGCTGCTGCACGGCTGCATCGTCGAGGCCACGGCGATCGATGCGGTGCTCGCGCGCCACGTCGACCGCAAGACCTCGCTGCTCTCACCGATCGAGCACGGCGTGCTGATGATCGGCGTCTACGAGCTCACCCACTGCATCGAGATCCCGTACAAGGTGGCGATCAACGAGGCGGTCGAACTCGCCAAGAGCTTCGGCGGCACCGACGGCCACAAGTACGTCAACGGCGTGCTCGACAAAGCCGCGTTCGACCTGCGTCAGGTCGAGGTCGAAGCGATGCGCGCCTCACGGCGATGAAGCTTGCCGGGCGGCTGGCCCATATCGAGCCGTTCTACGTGATGGAGTGCGCCAAGGCGGCGGCCGAGTTGGCGCGCAGCCCCGCCTGCGACCCGGCCAGCGGCGGGCGGCCGATGATCTTCTTGAACATCGGCGAGCCGGACTTCACCGCACCGCCGCTGGTGCAGCAAGCCGCCGAGCGCGCCATGCGCTCGGGCCGCACTCAATACACCGACGCGACCGGCCTGCCGGCGCTGCGCGAGCGCATCGCGGCCTGGTATGCAAGCCGCTTCGGCATCAAGATCGCACCGCGGCGCATCGTCGTGACGGCCGGGGCCTCGGCCGCGCTGCAGCTGGCATGCCTGGCGCTGGTCGATCGTGACGACGAGGTTTTGCTGCCCGACCCGAGCTACCCGTGCAACCGCCACTTCGTCGCCGCGGCCGAGGGCGTGCCGGTGCTGTTGCCGGCTGCGAGCGAGGCGCGCTATCAACTCGATGCCGCGAGCGTCGAGGCGGCTTGGGGGCCGCGCACCCGCGGTGTGCTGCTGGCGTCGCCTTCGAACCCCACCGGCACCTCGATCGAGCACGACGAAATGGGCCGCATCGTCGCGGCCGTGCGTGCCCGCGGTGGCTTCACGATGGTCGACGAGATCTACCTCGGTCTCAGCTTCGACGAGCGTTACGGCCGCACGGCGCTGGCGCACGGCGACGACGTGATTTCGATCAACAGCTTCTCGAAATATTTTTCGATGACCGGCTGGCGGCTCGGCTGGCTGGTGATGCCCGAAGCGCTGGTGCCGGCAGTCGAGAAGCTTGCGCAAAACCTCTACATCTGTCCGTCGACCATCGCCCAGCACGCCGCGCTCGCCTGCTTCGAGCCCGAACCGATCGCCGAGTACGAGCGCCGCCGGGTCGAATTCAAGGCGCGGCGCGACTACCTCGTGCCGGCTCTCGACGCACTCTGCCTCAACGTGCCGGTGATGCCAGACGGCGCGTTCTACGCCTGGGCCGATTGCTCGGCCCACCACGCCAGCAGCTGGGATTTTTGCTTCGAGCTGATGCGCCGCGCGCACGTCGCGATCACCCCGGGCCGCGACTTCGGCCGTGCCGGCAGCGAGCGCTTCGTGCGGCTCTCGTATGCCAACTCGATGGCCCAATTGCACGAAGCGGTCGACCGACTGGCAGCGGCGTTGTGAGGCCGAGCCCCGCCGTGCGAGCGTGGCGTTTGTCTTGAAAGCGATGCACGGGCGCACGCGAATCGGGTGTGTGTGTGACGAACCGGGCGAAGCCGCCCCATTTGCGGGCTTTGACCCATCAGGGCTCGGCTAAGCTCAGCGGGTGAGTGCGCGCCCCATCCTTCCGCCGTCAGAGCCTCACGACTCCGAACCGGCCCCAGTCCCCAGCAAGCCCGCCGACGATCTGGCCTGGAACGATGCCGACCTGCGCGTGATGCGCGGCTCGTTGGCTGCGTTTTCCGATCCGCCGAGCAGCCAGCCAGGCGAAGCGCCTGCGCCCACCATCGGCCACATCGGCCGCTATGCGCTCAAGCACCAACTGGGTGAAGGCGGCATCGGCACGGTGTTTGCCGCCCACGACCCGCTGCTCTCGCGGCTGATCGCGGTCAAGACCCTGCGCGTCGAGGTCGACGAGAGCGAGCGCGAATCGTTCAACGCGCTGTTTTTGAACGAAGCCCGAGCCGCGGCGGGCTTGAGCCACCCGCACATCGTCACCGTGTTCGATGCCGGCGTGAGCGACGACCGTGCCTACATCGCGATGGAGCTGCTGAAGGGCCGCGATCTGCGACAGATGCGTCAAGAAGGCTGGCGTGCCACACCGGCCCAGGCCGCGTTGATCGTGCGCCGCGTCGCCGATGCGCTGGGCTACGCGCACAGCAAGGGCGTGATCCATCGCGACGTGAAACCGGCCAACATCTTCATGATCGGCCGCACCCAGCCCAAGGTGCTCGACTTCGGCATTGCCCGCATCACCCACCACGAGGGCCAGCACAGCCGCCACGAAGACATCGCCGCCGGCTCGCCCTACTACATGGCGCCCGAGCAGGTGCGGCAGGAAACCGTCGACCGCCGTGCCGACGTGTTCTCGCTCGGTGTGGTGCTTTACGAGCTGCTCACGAACCAGAAGCCGTTTCGTGGCAACTCGCTCGACGAGATCACCACGGCCGTGCTGCAGCACGACCCGTCGCCGGCCGACACGGTCGACCCTGACGTGCCGCATGCGCTGGCCGAAATCGCGACCAAAGCGATGGCCAAAAATCCAGAGCATCGCTTTCGGTCGGCCCGCGCGTTCGCACGTGAACTGCGCCATTGGCTCGAAGAAAACGCGGTCTCGGGCGACGGCGATTTGCAAGACGATGTCGTCAGCAGCCGCAAGCCGATGTGGATCGCACTCGGCGCGCTCGGCTTGGTCGTGACCGGTGCGGTGGCCTGGGGGCTCTTCGGCCCGGCAAACGAGAGCGCATCGACGCGGGCCGCGGCGCCGGCTAGCGCCGCGGCACCGGCCGCCAAGCCGACGGTTGTGCCGGCAGCGTCCAATGCGTTCGACCCGACGGCGGCGGTCTCGGCATCGGCATCGGCCTCCGCGGCAGCGATCGACGCCGCGGCCGCCGCATCGGCATCGGCATCGGCATCGGTTAAGTCGGCGCCCCCCCTCGAGCCCGCTTCGGTGGCGGTCTCGGTCGCTGCCCCCGCACCGGCGGCCGCAACCACCGAGCCCGCCGGTGCGGTTGCCGCCAACCGGTCGCCGACCGTCGCTTCGACACCCCTCAAAGCCATGGTCACGACCAAAGAGCCACCGCGCGAGACCGTCAAAGAAAAACGTACCCGCGAACGCGAAGCCCGCCTCGCGAACGCAGCGGCCCTCAACACCGCGGCCGCATCCACCGGCCTGCTGCGCATCGCGATCAGCCCCTGGGGCGACATCGAGGTCGACGGTAAACCCGCCGGCACCTCGCCGCCGTTGACCGAGCTCGCCCTCAGCCCCGGCCGGCACCAGATCGTCGTGCGCAACACCGACCTGCCGCCGCTGAGCACCAGCGTCAACGTGACCGCCGACCAACCCGTAACCCTGAAGCACAAGTTCTGACCATGAAGCACTCGCCCCGCATGCTGCCTCTCGCCGCCGTGCTCGCCGCGGCCACCGCGCTCGGTGGCTGCGCGCTGCTGCCGGCCTCCGGGCCTGGCCTGATGGACGTGGCCGAGCGGCCGGCAGAAAAATCGCTGCTGGCCGGCATGCGCGCTTACGACGACGCGCAATACCCGCAGGCCGAGAAACTGCTCGGCCAATCACTCAAAGAAGGCCTGGCCTCGCCACGCGACCGGGCCGCGGCCCACAAGCACCTCGCTTTTATCTTCTGCACCAGCTCGCGCGTGCCGGCCTGCGAAGCCGAGTTTCGTGCCGCGCGCATCGACGACCCGGCCTTCACCTTGACCAAGTCAGAAGCCGGGCATCCGCAGTGGGGGCCGGTCTGGCAGCGGGTGCGGCAATAATCGCCGGCGATGAATGAGCCCCAGCTGCGCCCCTTTCGATTCGATGTGCGCGTCTACTGGGAAGACACCGACGCCGGCGGCGTCGTCTTCTACGCCAACTACCTGAAGTTTTTCGAGCGCGCACGCACCGAGTGGCTGCGCTCGCTCGGCCATCAGCAAGAAGCCATGCGGCTCGAGACCGGCCTGGTCTTCGTCGTCACCGACACCGCCGTTCGCTACTTGCGCCCTGCGCGGCTCGATGACCTGCTCGGCGTCACCGTCGAAGTCCAGCATGCCGGCCGCGCCCGGATGACGATTGCACAGCAAGCGTGGCGGCGCACGACGGCAGGCGACGAGTTGGCGGCCGAAGGCACGATCCGCATCGGCTGCGTCGACGCCGGAACCTTCAGACCGCAGCGCATTCCGAATTCGATCGCCCTTACCTTCCTCGATAGCGTCAAGAAACTGCCCGGATGAACCAAGACTTTTCGATCGTCAGCCTCGTGTTGCATGCGAGTTTCGTGGTGCAACTGGTGATGGCGGGGCTCATGGTCGGCTCGCTCGCGAGCTGGACGGTGATCTTCGGCAAGCTCTTCGGCCTCAAGCGAATTCGCAGCGCCAACGAGGCATTCGAGCGCGAGTTCTGGGCCGGCAGGAACATCAACGA
>JAYUWC010000219.1:0-4640 GCA_043753755.1 Rhizobacter sp. | reverse complement strand
GACCGGGATGATTTCAACGGGAGTCGTCGGCATGCTCAAGCTCCAGCGCCACGGCGTGGCTCGAAGGTGGAAAAGGCCTGGCCCAGCTCGGCATATGCGGCGCGCGCTGCATCGGTATCGGCCGGCGGCAGCGCCAACTCGAGCTCGAGGTAGAGGTGGCCCGCGGCCTGGGCGCCGATGCCCGGAATGCCGCGCCCCTTCAGGCGCAACTGGCGGCCGGGTTTCCAGCCGGCCGGCACGGTGACCTCGGTGTCGCCGCCGGGTGTGTGCACGGTCGCAAGGGCGCCGAGCGCGGCCTCCCAGGGGGCCAGCGGCACCCGCAGGTGCACGTCTCGCCCCTCGGCGCGCCAGCGCGCATCGGGCCTGAAAGCGACCTCGAGAAGCAGGTCGCCCGCGGGCGCGCCGCCGTGGCCTGCGCCGCCCCGGCCGGCGAGACGAATGTGCTGACCCTCGAACACGCCCTTCGGGATTTTTACCTGCAGGCTGCGCTCTTCGGTGACCGCGCGACCGTGTTCATCGAGCCGCGCACCACGCAAGGTGATCGTGCGCTCGGCGCCTTCGTAAGCGTCGAGCAGGTCGAGTTCGATGCGCGCATGGTGGTCGCCGCCGCGCGCTGCGCCGCGCCCGCCGAAGTCGCCGCCACCGCCACCACCTGCGCCGCGCTGCGCGCGAGCGGCGCGGCCGAAAAGTTGCTCGAAAAAGTCGGAGTGGTCGCCGGGGTTGCCACCACCTTCGCCCGAGAACTCGAAGCCCGCGTCCCAGTTCGGCGGCGGCCTGAACTCACCGCCTGCGCGCGCCTGCGGTGCGTCGGCGAGCGAGTCGTAGGCCAGGCGCTTCTCGGGGTCCGAGAGCACATCGTTGGCTTCGTTGACCGCGGCCATTTGCGTGGTCGCGTCGGCGGCTTTGCTCAGGTCGGGATGGTGCTTGCGCGCCAGCTTTCGAAACGCCTTCTTGATCTCGTCGGCGTTCGCCGTCTTGGCGATGCCGAGGGTCTGGTAGTAGTCCTTGAATTCCATGTCGGGCGGCGTGGGTCGCGGGTGGGCCCGGCCTAGGCCGGGCTGCCCCAGTGCCAGTCGCGCACCGAAGGCATGTCCTGGCCGTTCTCGACGATGTAGCGCTTGTGGTCGAGTAGTCGTGCCGCGAGCTGGCGCTTGAGCCACTGGCCTTTGTCGCCGGTTTGCGGCAGGCGGTCGATCGCGTCCATCACGAGGTGAAAGCGGTCGATCTCGTTCAGCACGGTCATGTCGAATGGCGTGGTGATCGTGCCTTCTTCTTTGTAGCCGCGCACGTGAATGTTGCGGTGGTTGTTGCGGCGGTAGGTGAGCTGATGAATCAGCCGCGGGTAGGCATGAAAGGCGAAGATGACCGGCCGGTCTTTGGTGAAAAGCTCGTCGAACGCACGATCGGTCAGGCCGTGCGGGTGCTCTTCGTGCGGCTGCAACTTCATCAGGTCGACGACGTTGACCACGCGCACTTTCAAATCGGGCAAGTGCTCGCGCAAGATCGAGACCGCGGCCAGGGTCTCGAGCGTCGGCACATCGCCGCAACAGGCCATGACGACATCGGGTGCGTGCTCGCATTCGTTGCCGGCCCACTCCCAGATGCCGATGCCGGCGGCGCAGTGGCGGGTCGCCTGATCCATCGTGAGCCACTGTGGCGCCGGGTGCTTGCCGGCGACCACCACGTTGACATAGTTGCGGCTGCGCAGGCAGTGGTCCATCACCGAAAGCAGGCAGTTGGCGTCGGGCGGCAGGTAGACCCGCACCACCTCGGCCTTCTTGTTGACGACCACATCGAGAAAGCCCGGGTCTTGGTGCGTGAAGCCGTTGTGGTCTTGCCGCCAGACGTGCGAGGCGAGCAGGTAGTTGAGCGAGGCGACCGGCCGCCGCCATGTAATTTGCCGGGTCACCTTCAACCATTTGGCGTGCTGGTTGAACATCGAGTCGACGATGTGGATGAAGGCCTCGTAGCAATTGAAGATACCGTGCCGACCGGTCAGCAAGTAGCCTTCGAGCCAGCCCTGGCACTGGTGCTCGCTGAGCATCTCCATCACGCGGCCGCTGGGCGCGAGAAACTCGTCGTCCGGCAGCGTCAGGGCGTCCCACTGGCGCGAGGTGGCTTCGAACAACGCGCCTAGACCGTTCGAGGTGGTCTCATCCGGGCCGAAGACGCGAAAGTTGCGCTGCGCCTCGTTGCGCCGCATCGCGTCGCGCAAGAACGGTCCGAGCACGCGGGTATCGCCCGGGCCGTTCGCGCCCGGCGTGGGCACGGCGACGGCGTATTCGCGAAAGTCGGGCAGGGCCAGATCGCGCAGCAGCAGGCCGCCGTTGGCGTGCGGGTTGGCGCCCATGCGGCGGGTGCCTTTCGGTGCAAGCGCGGCGAGGGCAGGCAGCAAGCGGCCGTCGGCGTCGAACAACTCCTCGGGCCGGTAGCTCTTGAGCCATGACTCGAGCAGCGCGAGGTGACCGGGGTGGCTCGCCGGGTCGGAGATCGGCACCTGGTGCGCGCGAAACGTACCTTCGATTCTCTTGCCGTCGACCACCTTCGGCCCGGTCCAGCCCTTCGGCGACTCGAGCACGATCATCGGCCAGCGTGGCCGTTCGGTCTGGCCCTCTGTGCGCGCGGCCCGCTGGAACGCGCGGATGCTCTCGACCGCAGAGTCGACCGCTCGTGCCATCGCTGCGTGCATCGGCATCGGCTCGAAACCCTCGACGAACAGCGGCGCCCAGCCATAGCCGCGCAGCAGCTGCGTCAGCTCTTCGCGGCCGATGCGCGCGAGCAGTGTCGGGTTGGCGATCTTGTAGCCGTTGAGGTGCAGGATGGGCAGCACCGCGCCGTCGGACGCGGCGTCGAGAAACTTGTTGGAGTGCCAGGCGGTGGCGAGCGGCCCGGTTTCGGCTTCGCCGTCGCCGACGACGCAGGCGACGATCAGGTCGGGGTTGTCGAAGACCGCGCCGAATGCGTGGCTCAGCGAGTAGCCGAGCTCGCCGCCCTCGTGGATCGATCCCGGGCATTCGGGCGATGCATGGCTCGGTATGCCACCCGGAAACGAAAACTGTTTGAACAACTTTTGCAAGCCCGCTGTGTCTTGCGAGATGTCGGGGTAGACCTCGCTGTAGCTGCCTTCGAGATAGGTGTTGGCCACCACTGCGGGGCCACCATGGCCGGGGCCCGAGACGAAGACCATGTCGAGGTCGTACTTGACGATCGCGCGGTTCAGATGGGCGTAGATGAAGTTCTGCCCCGGGGTCGTGCCCCAGTGGCCGAGCAGCATGCGCTTGATGTCGGTCAGTGCCAGCGGCCGCTCAAGCAACGGGTTGGCGCGCAAGTACATCTGGCCGACCGACAGGTAGTTGGCGGCGCGCCAGTAGGCATCGATTTGCGCGAGCGCGGCGGGCGCCTCGAGCGAAGGCGCAGAGGTGGGCAGTTTTTGGGTCATGTTGCTGTAGGTTCGGATAAGGGGTAGCCCATCACTCGGCAAACCGAGCGAGCGAGCATCAGTTGTTCGTCGGTATGGATAACGCGCACCGTGACCCGGCTCGCATCGGTCGAGATCACTCCTTCATGCGCCGCATTGCGCGCGCTATCGATCTCGATGCCGAGAAAGCCCAGCCCTTCGCAGATGCGCTCGCGCACCGGTGCGGCGTGCTCGCCGATACCGCCGGCGAAGACCAGCGTGTCGATCCCGCCGAGTGCCGCTGCGTAGGCGCCCACGCACTTTTTTGCTTGGTAGCAGAACAGCGCCACGGCATCGGTGGCCCGCGGGTCGCTGGCTTCCGAGGCCAGCAACTCGCGCATGTCGGAGGAGGTCTCCGAGACCCCGAGCAGGCCCGACTCGTGGTTGACCATGTCGTCGAACCGCTGCGGGGTCATCGGCTCGAAGCGCGAGAGGCAAAGCGCGAGACCGGGGTCGAGGTCGCCGCTGCGGGTGCCCATCGGCAGACCGGCGGCGGGCGTGAAGCCCATCGTGGTGTCGATGCCGCGGCCGCGGTGCACGGCCGCCATGCTGGCGCCGCTGCCGAGGTGCGCCAGCACGACCCGGCCGTTCGCCGCCTCTGGGCCCGCCCGCTGCTCGAGCGCCTGCATCAGGTAGGCATACGAAAGCCCGTGAAAGCCGTATCGCCGCACGCCCTTGGCGGCAAAGCGCGCGGGGATCGCCAGCAATTGCGCCACGCGCGGCATGTCGCGGTGGAACAGGGTGTCGAAGCACGCCACCTGCGGCAGCGCCGGCGCATGCGCATGAACCGCGTTGATCAGCGCGATCTCGCCCGGCACGTGATCGGGGTCGACCCAGGTCATGCTTTGCAGTTCGTCGACCAGCACGCGGGTGACCAGCTCGGGCTCGGCGTGGGCCATGCCGTGCACCACGCGGTGACCGACGGCTGACATTGCGTCGAATGTCATCTGCGTTGCAAGCCAGTCGAGCAGCCGCTGCGCGGCACGGGCCGGGTCGGTGGCCTCGGGGCACGCCTCTTCGTGATCGTCGCCATGAACGTCGGTGAAACGCAGCCGCGCAGCCGAGCTGCCGATGGGCTCCAGCGTGCCGTGCATGCGCCGCACCAGCGAATTGCCGGCTTCAAAGACTGCGAATCGAATGCTCGACGAGCCGCCGTTGAGCGTAAGGATGACCGGGTCGGGCG
>JAYUWC010000218.1:0-13989 GCA_043753755.1 Rhizobacter sp. | reverse complement strand
CATCCTGCATGCCGACCACGAGCAAAACGCGTCGACGTCGACCGTTCGGCTCTGCGGCTCATCGGGCACCAATCCATTCGCGGCGATCGCGGCCGGTGTGGCATGTCTTTGGGGTCCCGCACACGGCGGCGCTAACGAAGCCGCACTGAACATGCTCGAAGACGTGCAGAAGTTGGGCGGCGTTGAAAAGGTCGGCGAGTTCATCAAGCAGGTCAAGGATAAAAATTCCGGCGTCAAGTTGATGGGATTCGGCCACCGGGTTTACAAAAATTACGATCCGCGCGCCAAGTTGATGCGTGAGACGTGTCACGAGGTGCTGGACGCACTCGGACTGCACAACGACCCGATTTTCAAGTTGGCAATGGCGCTCGAGAAGATCGCCCTCGAGGACGACTACTTTGTCTCGCGCAAGCTGTATCCGAATGTTGACTTCTACTCGGGCATCGTGCAGCGGGCTATCGGTATTCCCGTCACGCTTTTTACAGCAATCTTCGCGCTTGCACGCACGGTCGGCTGGATTGCGCAACTCAACGAAATGATCGGCGATCCGGAGTACAAGATCGGTCGACCGCGCCAGTTGTTTAACGGCGCAACGGCTCGTAACGTGTTGCCGATTGCTAAGCGTTGACTCGGTCAACAAAGTTTGACCACAAACGCGCGCCTCTGGCGCGCGTTTTGCGTCTTAAAACGCCGCGACCATCCAACTCCCACACCCCCTAAGTAAGGGTGGGCGAGGGTCTGTTTGGCTGGACAGTCGTGAACCAGTTCACGTAAATTTCCGTCGCTACACACCCAGCCATCTCGCGAAACCACAGCTTGATGGGTTCAGTTTCGGGGCGCACACCGCCGCCCAGTTTTCGGAGTAATCCATGCTCAAACGCGCGCTGGTGGCCACCGCCATCACCTTTGCTTCTCTGTCCGCTGAGGCCCAGGTGGTTTTGCTGTCGGAGAACTTCGACGACGTGGCCAACCTGAGTGGCTGGCTTAAGACCTACGAGAGCACGCCGGGTGGCTCGACGCAATGGTTTCAGGGCGACCAAACCATTTTTGCGGCGCAAGCGGGCTCCCCCGAGAGCTATATCGCCGCCAATTACGGCAGCGCGCCGGCTAATGGGCAAATCAAAGACTGGTTGATCACACCGGTCTTTTCGACCGAACTCCGCGGCGAAGTCAGTTTCTGGGCCAAGGCCGATCTCATCCCGAACTACGCCGACAAGGTTTCGTTCGGTTTCAGCAACGGCAGCAGCAACACGGCGTCGTTCGCCCTGGGTGCGGTCACCACAGTGGCCGGCGACTGGACCAATTACACGGTGAGTTACGCAGCGCAAGGCGCGAACTCGACCGCCCGCTTCGCAATCCTGTACAGCGGCGCCGCAGACCAGTCGAACTATGTCGGCATCGACACCTTGAAGGTGACGGCCGTTCCCGAGCCGACGACCTGGGGTCTGATGGCTGTTGGCCTGGCTGGCGTGGCGCTGCGGGGTCGCCGCGCACTCGCAAAGCGAACTGCAGCGTGATCGCACGCACCCGTTCGAGTCCTCCCCTTCTCCAGGAGATCAAGATGTTGTCGATTTTCAAGAAGAGCGCGCCTGCGCTCGCAACCTGCGTCGCCCTCGCCGGCGCCATCGCGCTTCCGACTCTGGCTTTGGCCCATGACGATGCCAGCGCTGCCGCGAACAACGCACCTGTGTCGTCGGTATCTGGGCAAATCGTCGTGCGCGACGGCGCCAGCGGTCAGATGCGTTCGGCCACCGCCGAAGAGGCGCGTGCGCTGCACGCCAAGGGCCAGGGTCACGCCTTCGCTCAACGTCGTGCAGCGGCGGCAACGATGTCGCGCGCTCACAGCAGCGGTGCGCAAGGTGCGCGTCTGACCGACGAGTTCATGACCTACTCGGTTGTCGTGCGTCAGCCCGATGGGCGCTTGGCGTCGATTTGCTTCGACAGCAAGGAAGAGGCTGAGGCTGCCGTCATGGCCGCACCGGTTGTCAAGACCGCTACCGCAGCGACGGAGTAAACCCCATGACATCCAAAACATTTGCATTCGCCCCGGTCGCAGCCGCCGCCCTCATCGCGTTCGGCGGCACCGCCCAAGCGGCGACCATCGAGATCACCAGTCGCGACCCCGATGGCGTCGGCTTCAACGACCCGACCCCGGTTGCACCGGTCGGCGGCAACACCGGCACCACCGTCGGTGAGCAGCGCTTCATCGTCTACCGCTACGTAGCCGACATCTGGGAGAAGGCGCTTCAGAGCGACGTCACCATCAAGGTCAGCGCCGGTTGGGAGGCCCTCTCGTGCACCGCCACTTCGGCCACGCTCGGCAGTGCCGGCGCATGGAACATCTGGCACGACTTTCCCGGCGGCGTCCCCGGTACCTGGTATCCGCAAGCTCTTGCCAACAAGCTGACTGGCGCCAACCTCACCGACGGCATTCCTGACGACGGGTCCGGCTACGGCAACGTCGACATCAAGACCCAATTCAACGTAAACCTGGGCAACACGGGCTGCCTCGATGGCACGTCTTTCTATCTGGGTCTCGACGGCAATGCCGGTCCGAAGGTCAACTTCGTCGAGACGCTGCTGCACGAGCTGGGCCACGGCTTGGGTTTCGCTGCGCTGACCGTACAGACCTCGACCGGCTACCGCGTCGACCCGACCGGCTCTGCATACGTCGTGTCGGGCGGCCTGCCGAGCATCTGGGAAGGGTTCATGTACGACGGCACGGTCAACAAGACCTGGCTGCAAATGAGCAACGCAGAGCGCAAGGCTTCGGCAGTTAACCCGCTCAAGCTCGGCTGGACCGGTGCCAACGCGGTGGCCGGTGCAGCCACGACATTGGGAGCGGTGCCGACGCTGAAGATCACGACGCCGGTCCCCGGCGCCTCGGGCTTCTATGACTACGGCACGGCATCGTTCGGCCCGTCGGCGCCGAACCCTGGGGCTTATGGCGTGCTCGCGGTTGTGCCGCCTCCTTCCGACGCATCGGGTCCGGGTTGCACCCCGTTCAGCGCCGCGACGGCGGCGGCGGTGGCCGGCAAGATCGCGGTGATCGACCGCGGCGTTTGCGGCTTTGCAGTGAAGACCAAAAACGCGCAGAACGCAGGTGCCTTCGGCGTGATCATCGCCAACAACCAGGCTGGTGGCGCGATCGGCCTCGGCGGTAGCGACCCGACCATCACCATCCCGGCGGTCAGTGTCTCGCAGGCCGATGGCTTCAAGCTGAAGGCCGCAGTGGCTGATGCAGTGAAGTACGGCACGCGCAATCGGCCGGGCTCGGTGACCGCCTCGTTGGCGGCCGATGCCAGCCGCCGTGCGGGTGCCGACAGCGCCGGCCGCCCACTGCTCTACACGCCGGCCACGCTGATCCCGGGATCCTCGGTCTCGCACTGGGACGTGACCGCATTTCCTAATCTGTTGATGGAGCCGAACATCAACAGCGACCTGACCACGACGCTGGTGCCGCCCAAAGACCTGACCGTGCCGCTGCTGAAAGACCTCGGCTGGTAAGGGCTCGGCGCGTTCGCGCGACGCAAGGGGCACGGGAGACCGTGCCTTTTTTTCGTGTGGCCGCGGGTGGCGAAGCAGGTCGAAGATGGGCGCGCCCCAACAGTAAAATTACGAACCAGCCTCCAGCACCAGCCGCCGATTCATATGCCCCGCACGCTTTACGACAAGATTTGGGAAGAGCACGTCGTCCACGCCGAGGACGACGGCACGGTGGTGCTCTACATCGACCGGCATCTGGTTCATGAGGTCACGAGCCCGCAGGCCTTCGACGGGCTCGAGCTGTCGGGCCGCAAAGTCTGGCGCTTGTCGGCAAATCTCGCTGTGAGTGATCACAACGTCCCAACGACCGACCGCTCCCACGGCATTGCCGACCCCATCTCGAAGCTGCAAGTCGACACGCTCGACGCCAACTGCGACCGTCTCGGCATCACGCAGTTCAAAATGAACGATCAGCGCCAGGGCATCGTCCATGTGATCGGGCCGGAGCAGGGCGCCACGTTGCCCGGCATGACGGTGGTGTGCGGTGACTCGCACACCTCGACGCACGGCGCTTTCGGCGCTCTCGCCCACGGCATCGGTACCAGCGAAGTCGAGCACGTGCTGGCGACGCAGACGCTGCTCGCGCGCAAGGCCAAGAACATGCGGGTCTCGGTCGAAGGCAAGCTGAGTGCGGGCTGTAGCGCCAAAGACATCGTGCTCGCGGTCATCGGCAAGATCGGCACCGCGGGTGGCACGGGCTACACGATCGAGTTCGCCGGCAGTGCGATTCGGGCGCTCAGCATGGAAGGTCGCATGACAGTCTGCAACATGGCGATCGAAGCGGGTGCACGGGCAGGATTGATAGGTGTCGACGAGACCACGCTCGCTTACGTGAAGGGCCGGCCGTTCGCACCCTCGGGCCTTGCGTGGGAGCAAGCGGTGCGCCTCTGGGCCACGCTGCGCACCGACTCTGGAGCGCACTTCGATGCTGTTGTCGAACTCGACGCCGCGCGCATTCGGCCGCAAGTCACTTGGGGCACCTCGCCTGACATGGTGCTCGCGATCGATGACCGTGTGCCCGACCCCGATCGCGAGAAAGACCCCGGCAAACGCGACGCGATCGAGCGGGCTTTGCGCTATATGGCGCTGGAGCCCAACAAGCCGATCGTCGACATCCTGATCGACAAGGTCTTCATCGGCTCCTGCACCAACTCGCGCATCGAAGACTTGCGCGAGGCCGCGGGCGTCGTGCGCCGACTCGGCGGCCGTGTTGCTGCCAACGTCAGGCTCGCGCTCGTTGTGCCGGGCTCGGGCTTGGTGAAGGAGCAAGCCGAACGGGAAGGGCTCGACAAGGTTTTTATCGCGGCGGGCTTCGAGTGGCGCGAGCCGGGTTGCTCGATGTGTCTCGCGATGAATGCCGACCGACTTGAACCCGGTGAACGATGCGCCTCGACCAGCAACCGAAATTTCGAAGGCCGTCAGGGCGCGGGCGGGCGCACCCACCTCGTCAGCCCGGCGATGGCCGCAGCGGCAGCCATCGAAGGCCACTTTGTCGATGTGAGCCGGCTCGGCTGAATTCACGCGGAGCCGAAAAACGATCTCATGAACCCATTTCGAATTCACTCCGGTCTGGTTGCGCCAATGGACCGGGAGAACGTCGATACCGACGCCATCATCCCGAAGCAATTTTTGAAGTCGATCAAGCGTTCGGGCTTCGGCCCGAATTTGTTCGACGAGTGGCGTTACCTCGACCCTGGCGAGCCCGGGCAAGACCCTGCCAGCCGTCGGCCGAACCCCGATTTCGTGCTGAACCAGTCGCGTTATAAGGGCGCTTCGGTGCTGATTGCACGCAAGAATTTCGGCTGTGGCTCGTCGCGCGAGCACGCGCCGTGGGCGCTCGGTCAATTCGGGTTTCGCGCCATCATCGCGCCGAGCTACGCCGACATCTTCTTCAACAACTGCTTCAAGAACGGCTTGCTTCCGATCGAGTTGCCCGAGGCACAAGTGGCGCGACTCTTCGACGAAGCCGCGGCCTTCGCCGGCTACTCGTTGACGATTGATCTCGAGCAGCAACGCGTGATCAAACCCGATGGCGATGCGCTAACGTTCGAGGTTCAACCATTTCGCAAGTACTGCCTGCTTGGCGGCTTCGATGACATCGGCCTGACCCTGCGGCACGCCGACAAGATCAAGGCGTTCGAGGCCAAGCGCCTTTTGTCGCAGCCATGGCTCGCGCATCGCATTTGAGCGGCGCATGAGCTGCGGCCGGTTCTATGCTCTTTTTGCTGCAGCGGTGGTGGCTAGCATTTATCTCGCTCGGTCTGAGTTCCGTAGTTGGCAGCCTGCTGATCTCGAACCTCCTGCATACCTTGAGCGCCAACTCCGATTTCTTGTGGATGTACGGATGCGCTGCGGTTTGCCACAGCGGGCTGCGGCAATTCATCGAGTTGGTGATTTGGGGTTAGGTCGCGGCGGCGTTTTATGTAATTTTCAAGATTTGTAAAAAGGCGCTCGTCGAGCGCGTTTCGATAAACAAGAGGAATTGACGGGTGAAGATTGCAATCCTACCGGGCGACGGCATTGGCACCGAGATCGTGGCGCAGGCAGTGCGTGTCTTGGGCGCGCTCGACTTGCGTTTCGAGACCGAAACGGCGCTGGTCGGTGGTGCGGCCTTTGATGCTTGCGGTCACCCGTTGCCTGAGGCCACGCTGAAGCTCGCGCAAGCGGCCGATGCGGTGCTATTCGGTGCCGTCGGCGACTGGAAGTACGACATCCTGGCTCGCGCGCTGCGGCCCGAGCAGGCGATTCTCGGCTTGCGCAAAAGCTTGGACTTGTTCGCCAACTTTCGGCCGGCAATTTGCTACGAGCAGCTCACGCACACATCGAGCCTGAAGCCCGAGTTGGTGGCTGGGCTCGATATCTTGATTATTCGTGAGCTCACCGGCGACATCTATTTCGGCCAGCCCCGCGGGCGCCGCATGTCACCCGACGGCGACTTCGCTGGCGCCGAAGAAGCCTTCGACACGATGCGCTATTCGCGCCCCGAGATCGAGCGGATCGCTCATGTTGCGTTTCAGGCTGCACGCAAGCGAAACAAGCGACTCACCAGCGTCGACAAGGCCAACGTGCTTGAGACCTTCCAGTTTTGGAGAGACATCGTCACTGAGGTTCATGCGCAATACCCTGACGTGGCGCTCGACCACATGTACGTCGACAACGCCGCGATGCAGTTGGTGCGCGACCCGAAGAAGTTCGACGTGATCGTTACCGGCAACATGTTCGGCGACATCCTCTCAGACGAGGCTGCGATGCTCACCGGCTCGATCGGCATGCTGCCCTCGGCCTCGCTGAACGAATCGGGCAAGGGCCTGTACGAGCCGAGCCATGGCAGTGCCCCCGACATCGCCGGTAAAAACTTGGCGAATCCGCTGGCTACAATTTTGTCTGCCGCCATGATGCTTCGCTTCTCACTTCACCAAGCCGCCGCCGCCGACCGCATCGACTCGGCGGTGCAGCGTGTGCTCGCGTCGGGTTTACGTACAGCGGATATCTGGTCAGAGGGCACGACGCGTGTCGGAACGCGCGAGATGGGCGATGCCGTCGTCGCGGCGCTGGCTGTAAGCACCATCAAAACCACGATCAAGGGCTAGCAGGCTCCGGTTTGTGTCGCCCCATCTTCGGCGAACAAGCCGGGGAAAGAGGTTTCTATCAACTTTTCAACGGGGCAGAGACGATGACGACACTCACGGGTTTGATTGGCTGGCGCGGCATGGTCGGGTCGGTGCTGATGGACCGGATGCAGGCCGAAGGTGACTTCGATTACATCGAGCCGATGTTCTTCAGTACCAGCAATTCGGGAGGCATGGCCCCCAGCGTTGCGAAGAACGAAAACAAGCTGTTCGACGCCCACGACATTGATGCGCTGAAACGCTGCGACATCATCGTCACCGCTCAGGGCGGCGACTACACCGCTGATGTCTTCCCGCGGTTGCGCGCGGCCGGCTGGAAAGGCCATTGGATAGACGCAGCGTCGACGTTGCGCATGAAGAATGACGCCGTCATCGTTCTCGACCCGGTCAACATGCCGGTCATTCGTGATGCGCTTGCCAAGGGCGGTCGCAACTGGATCGGTGGCAATTGCACGGTGAGTTGCATGCTCATGGGCGTGGGTGCGCTTTACAAGGCCGGCTTGGTCGAATGGATGAGCACGATGACCTATCAGGCAGCGTCGGGCGGTGGCGCGGCGCACATGCGCGAACTGCTGACCCAATACGGCACGCTCAACGCTTCGGTGCGCAGCTTGCTTGACGATCCGAAGAGTGCGATCTTAGAAATCGACCGCTTGATCGCAGCAACTCAGCGCGGAATGAGCGAAGCTGAAATTGCCAAATTCGGCGTGCCACTCGGCGGCAGCCTTATCCCGTGGATCGACAAGGACCTGGGCGATGGCACGAGCAAGGAAGAATGGAAAGCCGAGGCCGAGACCAACAAGATCTTGGGGCAGGGCCCATTGTTCGGTAGCGGCATCGTGCCCGTTGACGGCTTCTGCGTTCGTATCGGTGCGATGCGTTGTCACAGTCAGGCGATGACGTTCAAGCTGCGCAAAGACGTGCCGCTGGCCGACCTCGAAGCGCTCATCGCCGCCGATAACGCGTGGGTCTCGGTTGTTTCCAACACCCGGGAGGCGACGATGCGCGAGCTGACGCCGGTTGCGGTGACCGGCACGATGAAAATCCCGGTCGGCCGGATGCGCAAGCTGTCGATGGGCCCGGAGTACCTGGGTGCCTTTACGGTCGGAGACCAGCTGCTGTGGGGCGCCGCAGAGCCGCTTCGCCGCATGCTGCGCATCGTCCTCGAGGCCTGAGCTGGAATCGACAGGTGACACACGTTGTTGCACAACGACACCAAATGCATCCGAAGCCGCGTTACTCATCAGCGCGCAATGTCAGCCATTGGATGAGCTTGTCACCGTATCTCATTGATGCTATTGTGGTTTCATCGTTAGAGCCGCAGTGGCCGCAAGGCTCCGGCAGAAATTGCGACAATGCCGTCGCCGACATCGGTGGGCACTCGACGTCCACCACGTCTTATTGGGAGACGCCTTGAAAAGAAGCACGACGTTTTCGGGGCGCCACGCCCTGACTGGGGTGGCCACGGCCGCCTTGATGATCGCCGCACCTGCGGCATGGTCGCTGGGCCTCGGGCGCATCCAGGTGCAGTCTGCACTCGGCGAAGCGCTGCGCGCAGAAATCGATGTGACCAGCATGAGCCCGGAAGAGGCCGCGAACCTGCGGGTGCGTGTTGCGCCGCCCGAGTCGTACAAGGCTGCAGGAGTCGATTACAACGCCGTGCTACCGGGCACTCAGGTTGAATTGCTGCGCCGGGCCGACGGTCGGCCCTACCTCAAACTCTCGAGCGACCGCGGCGTTCAAGAGCCCTTTGTCGACGTGATTCTGGAGCTCAACTGGTCGACTGGCCGGTTGGTGCGCGAGTACACGATGTTGTTCGACCCCCCGGTGGTTGCACGTGCGCCGTTGCCTGCGCCCACAGTGTCGACATCCCCGTTAATGTCACCGGCCTCGCCCACGGCTAGCGGTTCGCCTCGAGTCGGAGACCGCCGCTCGGCGCCCGCGCGCCAGGCCGCCGAGCCGCGAGAGGCCCGTGCCGCCAGCAAAACTACGACCAGCGCCGACTCCGGTGCAGACGAGTACAAGGTTCGTGCCGGCGACTCGCTGTCGAAAGTCGCGACGCGGACCCAGCGCCCCGGTGTGTCGCTCGACCAGATGCTGGTGTCGCTTTACCGCGGTAATCCGCAGGCGTTTCTCGACAACAACATGAATCGGCTGAAAGCCGGCGTGGTGTTGGCCGTGCCCAGCGCCGAGGCGGCAGGTGGTGTGACGCCACCTGAAGCGCGTCAGGTGATCCAGGCCCAAAGCGCCGACTTCGGTGCGTACCGGCAGCGCCTTGCTGGAGCGGTGCCAACCGCCCGCACCGAGACCGCCACGCGCCAAGCCAGCGGCAAGGTTCAGGCCTCGGTCGACGACCGCAAGCCAGGTGTCAGCGCGACGCCCGATAAGCTCCAGTTGAGCAAGGGTGGCGCCGCAGCGAAAGCGAACGCGGCCGAAGACCAGATCTCGAAAGATCGTGCAAAGAAGGCCGATGACCAGCGCGTGGCTGAACTCGACAAGAACGTCAAAGATCTGAAGAGGTTGTCGAACGACGCGGCCAGCGCTGGCGGTAAGCCGACCACGGCGCCATCGCCCGCAACGCCGGCGAAGACGCCGCCCGCCACCGTTGCGGTTCCGGCGTCGGTTGCCGCCCCCGTGCCGCCGAAGGCCGCGCCCGTCATCGTCGCTGCGGCGCCGACTCCGGCGCCGGTCGTTGCCGCGCCTGCGCCCCTGCCGGTCGCTGCGCCTGCCTCAGCCCCGGTTCGGCCGACGGCCCCCGCCCCGGCTTCGGCCGCGGCTGCCATCCCGCCTGTGGCCGCTTCAGTGGCTGCGATGCCCGCTTCGGTCGCTGCGACCACAGTAGCGGCAGCTTCTGCAGCGCCGGTTGCTCCGGTTGTGGCCAAGCCTTCAGCCAGCGCGGCACCGGTCGTGAAGCCGCCGGCCAAGCCTACGGCACCCGTCGAAGAACCGAGCGTGTTCGGCTCGCTTCTCGACGACAACCCGATGGCGCTCGGCATCGGTGGCGCGGCACTCGCCTTGTTGGCGGGGTTCGGCATCTTCAAATTCACACGCCGTGCCAAGAAAGACAGCGGTGAGACCTCTTTCCTCGAGAGCCGTTTGCAGCCGGATTCGTTCTTCGGCGCCAGTGGTGGGCAGCGCATCGACACACGCGACGCTGGCGGCGCCTCATCCTCGATGAGCTACTCGTTGAGCCAGCTCGATGCCATCGGTGATGTCGACCCCGTTGCCGAGGCCGATGTGTACCTCGCCTATGGACGTGACCTGCAGGCCGAAGAGATCTTGAAAGAGGCGATGCGGAGCAATCCGGACCGGATGGCGATCCGAACCAAGCTGCTCGAGGTCTACGCCAAGCGGCGCGACACGAAGGGGTTCGAGTTGCTTGCCACGCAGCTGTTCGCGCTCACCCGTGGCGAAGGCGAAGATTGGGCCAAGGCCCAAGAACTCGGCGCGCAGATCGATCCTGAGAACCCGCTGTTTAAACCGGGTGGCATGCCTGTGGCGATGCAGGGTCACACGGGTGAGATGGTCGAGCCGCTCGGCGCGAGCACGATGCCCCAGTCGGTGTTGCCGTCGCCCTCGCAGTTTGGCAGTTCAGTGACCGGCGCGCCGCTGACGGACCGAGGCAACCTCGGTCTCGACCTGGACCTCGATTTGGACGCTTCGGGTGCCACTACGACCCCGGGCGCGTTGTCGTCGACGCCTGCCATCAAGCCGATCGATCACAAAGCAGATGCGATGTCGCTCGACTTCTCCATGCCTGCCGCTGCACCTGCTGCCCATGCGCCGACTCGAGCCACCGAGCCGGCGGCGTTCGATCTCTCCGACATTTCGCTCGACCTGGATGCGCCAAAGGGGGCGCACCCGACATTAACGCCGGCCGCGTCATCCGGATTCGGCGACATGGGGCTGCCGTCTCTTCCAGGTGACGAAGACCCGCTCTCGCGCAAGCTCGAGCTCGCCGAAGAGTTCCGTCAGATCGGTGATACCGACGGCGCGCGCGACCTGCTGCACGAGGTGGTGGCGAAGTCGAGTGGCGCGGTGAAGAGTCGAGCGCAGAGCATGTTGGCCGATCTGGGGTGATCTCTAGCCGACGCCGCAAACATTTTCTGACTTTGCCCGGAGTGCACCCGTGAGGGTTGCGCTCGGCGTCAGCTACCGCGGCCAAGCCTACCGGGGATGGCAAAGCCAGCCGGCTGGCGACACGGTCCAAGACCACCTGGAGGCGGCCCTGGCTCGGTTTGCAAATTGCCCTCTGCGCACCGTCTGCGCCGGGCGGACCGACGCCGGTGTTCATGCGCTGAACCAAGTCGTTCACCTCGACACCGGCATCGCTCGCAGTGAGAGCTCGTGGGTGCGCGGCACTAATCGATTCTTGCCGCCCGACATCGCGGTGCAGTGGTGCCGACTTACAAGCCCAGACTTTCACGCACGCTATGGCGCGATCGGGCGGCGTTACGCATATGTTGTGCTCGAAGCACCGGTGCGGCCGGCGGTCGAGGTCGGCTCGGTCGGCTGGAGTCACCGGTCGCTCGACGGTGAGCAGATGCAAACCGCCGCACGGTTGCTGATTGGCGTACACGACTTCAGCGCGTTCCGGTCGTCAGAATGCCAGGCACCGAGCCCCGTCAAGACCATGCGCGCGATCGACGTCTCACGACACGGCAGTTATTGGCGCTTCGACTTCGACGCCAACGCGTTCCTGCACCACATGGTCCGCAACCTGATGGGCACACTGCTGGCGGTGGGCTCGGGCGTTCGAGATGAAGCCTGGCTGCTAGCTGTTTTGGCGTCGAAGAACCGCGCGCTCGCGGCGCCGACATTTCCTGCCGCAGGCCTCTACTTTGTCGGGCCGTACTACGATAGTGCGCATGCCGTCCCGTTGCACACCGCAGCGATGGACTGGTTGCCCTGACCGTCGACGGCAATGATTCACCCGCGCACCCGCATCAAGATTTGTGGCCTTACGCGCGAGGCCGACGTCGATGCGGCCGTCGAAGCAGGCGCCGACGCGATCGGGCTCGTGCTCTACGACAAAAGCCCACGCCATGTGAGCCTTGCTCGTGCAGCAGTACTGGCGCGGCGCTTGCCGCCGTTCGTTATGCCCGTGGGGCTTTTTGTGAACGCAAGTGAAGACGAGGTGGCTGCGGCGGTCGACGCCATCCCACAGCTGATGCTTCAGTTTCAGGGCGACGAGACACGTGAGGCCTGCACCTGCTCCGGCCGCCCCTACATGCGAGCCGCGCGTATAGACGCAAGCTTCGATTTGTTAGACTTTGCCGCTCGGTTTTCAGACGCCCAGGCCCTGTTGCTCGACGCACATGTCGAGGGCTACGGCGGGGGTGGAAAGGTCTTCGATTGGTCGCTCATCCCCTCTGGCGTGCCCCTTCCGCTCGTTTTGGCTGGTGGGTTGCATGCCGCAAATGTGATTGCTGGCATCCGGACGCTGCGGCCATGGGCCGTTGACGTGAGTTCCGGCGTCGAGTCGGCCAAGGGCATCAAAGATGCCGACGCGATTCGACGGTTTTGCAACGCCGTGCGCGAGGCCGACAACGGCTCTTGATGCGGTGTCGTTTGCTTGAAGAGAGTCTTTCCCCAATATGTCGAACTACCAACAACCCGACGCCTCCGGGCACTTCGGCCCTTACGGCGGCAGCTTCGTGGCCGAAACACTCGTCCATGCGCTCGACGAACTCAAGCGTTGCTATGCCGAGGTTCAAAAAGACCCGCAATTTCTGGCCGAATTTCGGTCGGAGCTGAAACACTTCGTCGGTCGCCCCAGCCCCATCTATCACGCTGCCCGCCTCAGTCGTGAACTCGGCGGTGCGCAGATTTTTCTTAAGCGTGAAGACCTCAACCACACCGGTGCGCACAAGGTCAACAACACGATTGGCCAGGCAATGCTCGCGCGGCGAATGGGCAAGCCTCGCGTCATCGCCGAAACCGGCGCCGGCCAGCATGGTGTTGCCACCGCCACGATCTGCGCGCGCTACGGCCTAGAGTGCGTCGTCTACATGGGCAGCGAAGACGTCAAGCGGCAGTCGCCCAATGTCTATCGCATGAACCTGCTCGGCGCCACCGTGGTGCCGGTCGAGAGCGGTTCGAAGACTCTGAAAGACGCGCTCAACGAAGCGCTGCGCGATTGGGTCACGAACGCCGAGAACACGTTCTACATCATCGGTACCGTGGCTGGCCCACACCCGTATCCGACGATGGTTCGCGACTTCCAACGCGTCATCGGAGACGAGTGTCTGACTCAAATGCCCGAGATGATCGGCCGCCAACCCGATGCCGTGATTGCGTGCGTCGGCGGCGGCAGCAACGCGATGGGGATCTTCTATCCGTATATCGACCACGCCGGCACGCGGCTGATCGGCGTCGAGGCGGCCGGGCACGGCCTCGAGAGCGGCAAGCATGCGGCCTCGCTCATGGCGGGTTCGCCTGGCGTACTGCATGGCAACCGGACCTACCTGTTGCAGGACGCAAACGGGCAGATCACCGAAACCCACTCGATCTCTGCGGGACTCGACTACCCGGGTGTCGGCCCTGAGCACGCTTACCTCAAAGACATCGGCCGGGCCGAATACGTCGGCATCACCGATGACGAAGCGATGCAGGCCTTTCATCGCCTCTGCCGTACGGAAGGCATCATTCCGGCGTTGGAGTCGGCGCATGCCGTTGCCCATGCGATGAAGCTCGCGCCGACCATGCGGCTCGACCAGAATCTGCTCGTCAATCTGTCGGGGCGAGGTGACAAAGACATCGGAACCGTTGCCGATCTCTCCGGCGCCGACTTTTATTGCCGGCCTTCTTGCCG
>JAYUWC010000217.1:0-13994 GCA_043753755.1 Rhizobacter sp. | reverse complement strand
CTCGTTGAAGATTTCGCGGCCATCGACGGTGCCACTGCGCACATCCCGTGGATAGCGGTCTGCCTGCCTTCGCGCTGGGCGCCTGAAGAAAAAGTCGGCCTGCATTTTGCGGAGGTGCACGCGCCCGTGGCCGACAACCGCCTGCTCATCGTTGCCGCCGATCATCTTGCGCGCCTCGTCACCGGCCATGATCGCTGGGAGCGATTCGTCTGGACGATCACCGCCGACGCGCGTCTCGCGCAGCATCCGCAGCACACGGCACCAGTGCGCTGGCTGGCAGCCGACGACGCCGCTGCGCTCGCCGCCGCTGCCAGCTTTCGCAGCGAACGCCAGACCTTCATCCCGGTCCCCAACATGCGCCAAGCGGCATTCACGATCTGCGTCGAAAGTCGACCGCTGACCGAGGCCATCGACTCTCCCGCCCGCGCGCAGCAGGTGCACGATGCGCTGGTCAGCATGAGCCCGGCCGTGCTGGCCTATCGGGGCCTCACCGATGCGCGCTCGCGGCTGTTGCAGTGGCTAGCTGAGCGCGCCGCGAGCGAATGAAGGCGGACGACGGCAATGCGCTGCTCGAGGGCAACGACTTGCCGATGCGCTGGCGCGGGCGACCCGCCTTCGTCATCCTTTCGACGTCGTTCGGTAACGGCCGCGAATTTTTCGCGGCGTGGCAAGCCTGGCGCGACGACCCGGCGCGTTGCGCGCGATTGACCTTCATCGCGATCGCACCACGCCTACCGGCGCCTGCAGACCTCGCTTCGCAGGAGTCGCATCGGCCCGCTCTGGCCGAGGCGCTTCGACTGGCCTTGCCGCCGGCCACACCCGATCTTCACTCGATGCGATTCGACCAAGACCGGGTCGAGTTGCTGCTCGCGATCGGCAGTCCCGACGCTTGCTTGCGGGCGCTGGTGGCCGAAGTCGATGCGTTCTGGCTGGTCGCCGATACCGTGTTGCCTGACGACCTGCGCCTGGGCAAGGCGCTCGGGCGGCTGGCGGCACCCGGCGCAACGCTCGCGGCGCGCGACTTCGAGAAAGCTTGGCTGGGCGGGTTGCGGACCGCGGGCTTCGTTCGCGAGCCGTCCGCCGGTGAACGCCGGTCGCAGGCTCGGTTCGAACCTGCGTTCGCGCCACTGCGACGACGCCAGTCGAGCGCACCGTCATCTCCTGATCGGCACGCCATCGTGGTCGGTGCCGGTCTGGCCGGTTGCGCTGCCGCTTGGGCGCTCGCGACGAAAGGCTGGCGGACGACGCTGCTCGATCGCCGCCAACGGGTCGCTACCGAGACTTCGGGCAACCCGGCCGGCCTGTTCCACGGCATCGTTACAGCCGACGACGGGCCGCATGCACGCTTCAACCGCAGCGCTGCGTTGATGGCGGCCGATGCCGTACGGCAGGCGATCGCACGCGGTGTGCAGGGCAGCGCCACCGGCTTGTTGCGGCTTGAGACCGTGTCGGCACAGCCCGAAATGCGCGCGATGCTCAATCGCCTCGGCTTGCCTCCGCGCTATCTGCAAGCGCTCAGTGCCGATGAAGCCAGTGACATGGCGGGCCTGCAGATGGCTCATCCGTGCTGGTTCTATGCCGAAGGCGGCTGGGTGCAGCCAGCGGGGCTGGCGGCGAGTTTCGTTATGCGGGCGGCCGATGCCTGCGTGTTTCAAGGTGGCGTCGAGGTGCAGACGCTGGAGCGTGTCGACAGCGGCTGGCGCTTGCTCGACGCTTGCGGACGCTCAGTTGCCGAAGCGTCGGTCGTCGTGCTTGCGAATGCGGCCGATGCGCTGCGGCTTGTAGCGCCAATCTGGCCGACGGTGCCAGCCATCGACGTCGTTCGCGGGCAGATCAGCGCGGCCAAGGCCGCGGGCATGCCGGCGCCACGCGTGCCGATCACGGGCAGCGGCTACCTGCTGCCGGCAATCGAGGGGCAGATGCTGTTCGGCGCGACCTCCGATCGCGACGATCCTGACCCTGCTGTCAGAGCTGTTGACCACATTCGCAATCTGGCGCAACTCTCGCAGTTGTTGGGTTACCCGGTCGCGTTATCGCCGAGTCAGCTCGAGGGCCGCACGGGTTGGCGCCTCAGCGCCCGTGATCGCCTGCCCTTGATCGGCGGCGTGCCCGACACCCGCAACGCAGCCACAACCGCGCCGACACTTCTCGAAACCGTGCGAGCGGTGCCGCGTTGGCCAGGCCTGTTCATGTTCACGGCCTTGGGTTCGCGCGGCATCACCTGGAGCGCACTGGGCGCTCAGGTGCTGGCGGCGCGAGTCTCGGGCGGGCCGGCACCGCTCGCTGCGCGTTTGCTCGACGCGCTCGACCCGGCGCGTTTCGTCAGCCGCCTGGTGCGGCTAGCCAATCGCGAATAAGGGCGTAGACGCGCGGGTGATTCAGCAAGGCCATGTGGCCCAGGCCTGCCAGTTCGGCCCGCTGGGTGTCTTCCGCCAGCGGGACGCCGGCCAGCCGCGGTGCATCTGAAGCGCTCGCCGCGTGGACGAGGCCGTCGCCGAACATGTCACCCATCCAGTTGTCGGCGCCACCCGGCTCGTCATTGCCGAGCCGCCCATAGACCAGCCGAAGCGCCGGCGCTGCGAACGCAGGGCTCGCGGTTGGCTGTCGCGCCGCTGCGCTGCCAAGCGCAACATCCCGACCGCGGTCACCGGCGATGACGCGCCCCTTGCGCAGATCTTTGATGCCCCGGCTTCGTGCATCGGCCAGCCGCGCCAAGGGCCGCGTAATTTCTGAGACTGCAAGTGCGGCGGCGACGCTGTGCCCGATTTTGGCGAGCGGTGCGCCCCGATGCGGTGTACCCAGACAGACGATCATCTTCAAGCGCCCGGCCCAGGCAAGGCGTTTTGCACAAGCCTGCACATGCGCTTCACGTGCGATCAGGCCGCCCATGCTGTGGCCGATCAGGACCCAGGAGGCGACCTGCGGCGCCGCCGTTGCGAGGTCGTCGAGAAGTTGCGCCAATTGCGCGGCGTTTGATTCGACCGCGAGGCCGCTGTTGTAGCGAAGGTAAAGCGCCGTGCAGTCCGACTCGTGTTCGAGCAAGGCGCCGTAACGCATCACCGCACCGTCGGGCAGTGTCACGGCCCAGGGTGAGCCCGACCAGGCCTTGCAGCGCATCTGCCAACTCATCTCATCGCAGCCGAGCCCATGCACGAAGAGGCAGACCCGCGGGCGCAGCTTGGCCGCAGACGAAGGCGATGCGACGAGTGGCAACGGCCCGTGGGCATCGAACAACGTCATCGTGATTGCTAGCGCGCTGCCAGTAGCCGCCAGCGTGTCGCCGAAAGCACCGTTGAGCACACTGCGGAGCATTTGTTCGCGTGGCCCGACGACGTGGTCGTGGCCGGTGCTCAGCCGTTCACCGTGAGCCACCATTTGCGTCGCCGCCGACATACCTCGTCGCACGCCCGCATAGACACCTTGCGTGATCGCATCGTGAACGCCCTGCACGATGCGTGTGGGCAACGCGATGCCTGGCAATTGTTTGAGACTCTCGAATGCGGTGCCGGCGATGGCCTGGTGCATCTCTTCGACTTGCTCAGCAATGGCCCGGGCACCGGAACCTAGTAACGGAGCGAAACCCGCTACGGGGTCCGCCTGGGGCCGTGCCATTGGCGCCTCGGGGATCGTCGTGCGGCGCTTGGCCATGTCCCGAGGGGCCCGGCGAAAATGTCAGAGAGTCGGCGGCGTGCCGTCGGCCGGCGCGGCTTCAGTGGTGGACTCGTCGTCGACGCCGTCGTCGGGAGTGCCCTCGCCGACCTTGCGACCGGCCTTCTCCTTCACCTTCTCTTCTTTCTTCTTCTTCTTCGCCAACTCACGTTGGCGCTTCTCGAACGAATAGTTTGGTTTGGCCATGGGCCGTCCTTCCTGTGGGTGCTGAGGGCCGGCGCCGCATTCGCGCCAGGGCCGGAGGTTACGCGCTTTTCAGTGCGTCAAATTTGGCCTGCGGTCAGAAGCTGATCGTCTGAACGCCGCCGGGCGTGCCGAGCAGGCAAACCGAGGCTTTGTGCCGCGCGAAGAGGCCGACGCCGATCACGCCGGGCCACTGGTTGATCTCGCGTTCCATTGCCATTGGGTCGTCGATGCGCAGACCGTGCACGTCGATGATCTGGCCGCCGTTATCGGTTTTCACACCGGCCCGCAACACCGGCTCGCCTCCGAGCCGCCGAAGCTGCCTGGCAACCTGCGCTGCAGCCATCGGCAGCACCTCGACCGGCAACGCAAAGCGGCCCAGCACATCAACCTGCTTGGACGCATCGGCGATGCAGACGAATCGCCCGGCAAGGTCGGCCACGATCTTCTCGCGGGTTAGCGCCGCGCCGCCGCCTTTGATCATGCAGCCGGTCGGATCGATCTCGTCGGCGCCATCGACGTAGACCGCCAGCGAATCGACCGCGTTCGCATCGAGCACTTCGATGCCGTGGGTCTGCAGTCGCGCCGTGCTCTGCACCGAACTCGAGACCGCAGCCCTGATGCGCACCGGCATCACAGCGAGCGCGTCGATGAAGCAGTTGACGGTCGAGCCGGTGCCCACGCCAATGATGCTGCCGGGCTGCACATAGGCAATCGCGGCCTGCGCGACCATCGCTTTCAATTCATCTTGCGTCATGCGCCGGATTATCGATGAGGGGTAGACGCAAACGGCACGCGGAAAAACCGCGGTCAGCCCTTGCCGACCATCGCCTCGGGTCGCACCCACGCATCGAACTGCTCTGCCGTCACAAAGCCCGATTCGAGTGCCGCTTCGCGCAGGCTCAGGCCGCTCGAGTGCGCAGCCTTCGCGATCTGGGCGGCGCGGTCGTAGCCGATGTGCGGATTGAGCGCCGTCACCAGCATCAACGAGCGCTGCACCAACTCGCCGATGCGCGCACGGTCGGCCTCGATTCCGCGGGCGCAGTGCGCTTCGAAACTCACCGCCCCGTCAGCGAGCAAGCGGATGCTCTGCAACACGTTGTGTGCAATCACGGGCTTGAACACATTGAGCTCGAAGTTGCCCGACGCACCGGCGATGTTGACGGCCACGTCGTTGCCCATGACTTGGCAGCACAGCATGGTCAACGCTTCGCACTGGGTCGGGTTCACCTTGCCCGGCATGATCGAGCTGCCCGGCTCGTTCTCGGGAATGGTGATCTCGCCGAGGCCCGAGCGCGGCCCCGATGCGAGCCAACGCACGTCGTTGGCGATCTTCATCAGCGATGCGGCAATCGTCTTCAGCGCGCCGTGCGCAAACACCATCGCGTCGTGCGCAGCAAGCGCTTCGAACTTGTTCGGTGCCGACTCGAACGGGTGCCCGGTCAGCCGCGCCAACTCGGCCGCGACCTCGACGCCGAACTGCGGGTGCGCGTTGAGGCCGGTGCCGACCGCCGTGCCACCGAGCGCCAGCTCGCGCAGGTGCGGGCGTGTCGTGCGCAGGTGGCGAATGCCGTGATCGAGTTGCGCGACCCAGCCCGAGATCTCTTGCCCCAGCGTGAGCGGCGTGGCGTCTTGCAAATGGGTGCGGCCGATCTTGACGACGTCGGCAAAGGCTTCAGACTTGACGGCGAGCGTCGCCCGCAGCGTGGCCAATGCCGGCAGCAGGTGTTCTTCCAGCGCGGTCAGCACAGCCACGTTCATCGCAGTGGGAAACACATCGTTCGACGATTGGCCTCGGTTCACGTCGTCGTTCGGATGCACCCATCGCGCTTCCCCCACCTCGCCGCCCAGCATCAGCGAGGCGCGATTGGCGAGCACTTCGTTCATGTTCATGTTGGTCTGCGTGCCCGAGCCGGTCTGCCAAACCGAAAGCGGAAACTGCGTGTCGTGTAGCCCGGCCAGCACCTCATCGGCGGCAGCCACGATCGCAGCGGCCTTGGTCTCATCGAGCACGCCGAGCACGCGGTTGACAACCGCCGCGCTGCGCTTGACGCGTGCCAGCGCAAGGATCAACTCGCGCGGCATACGCTCGGTCGAGATGGCAAAGTGGCGCAGCGAACGTTGGGTCTGGGCGCCCCAAAGCGCGGTGTCGGCGACAGCGATCTCGCCGAACGTATCGCGCTCGAAACGGTGCGCTGGCGGCGCCTTGGAAGTCAGAGTCGAACGGGTCATGAGCAATGTGTCTCGCGAAGCGGTAGAACGTGTCGAATTTGGAAAGTATGCCGCGCATGCCGCTGCCACAATCCAGCGCATGTCACTGCTGCCCTATGCCCTAGCCCGCCCCGTTCTGTTCGGCCTCGACCCCGAACACGCCCATGAATTGACGCTTGCTTCAATTGCGCGGTGGCAGCGCACTCCATTGCAATGCTTGTGGTCGCAACCGCGTGTCAGCGACCCGGTCGAAATCGCCGGCTTGAAATTTCCGAACCGCATCGGGTTGGCCGCAGGGCTCGACAAGAACGGCAGTTGCATTGATGGCCTGGGCGCAATGGGCTTCGGCTTCATCGAGGTCGGCACCGTGACGCCGCAGGCCCAACCCGGCAACCCGAAGCCGCGCATGTTTCGCCTGCCCGAAGCCGATGCAATGATCAACCGGCTCGGCTTCAACAACGACGGTCTGGCCGCCTTCATCGCCAACGTAAAGCGTGCGCACTTTCGTCAACAGGGCGGCGTGCTCGGTCTCAACATCGGCAAAAACGCCGCAACGCCGATAGCGCGCGCGGCAGACGACTACCTGTTGTGCCTCGACGGTGTCTACCCGCACGCCGACTACGTCACGCTCAACGTCTCGAGCCCGAACACCCAGAACCTGCGCGCGCTTCAGGCCGACGACGCGCTCGACGCGCTGCTCGGCGCGGTGCAGGCTCGCCGGGCACAGCTTGCCGAGAAGTACGGCCGGCGCGTCCCGGTGTTCCTGAAGATCGCACCCGACCTCGAACCCACGCAAGTGAACGCGATTGCCGCCACTTTGCAGCGTTACGCGATCGACGGTGTGATCGCCACCAACACCACCGTCGCGCGAGATGCGGTCAAGCACTTGCGCCACGGCGCCGAGAGCGGTGGCCTCTCGGGGGCGCCCCTGTTGGAGGCCTCGAACCGTGTCATTGCGCAACTGCGTGCGGCACTGGGCGCGGCGTTTCCCATCATCGGGGTGGGCGGCGTGATGACGGCAGCCGATGCGCGCGCAAAGATCGCTGCGGGTGCGAACCTGGTGCAGATTTACACCGGCTTCATCTACAGCGGCCCGGCCTTGGTCGACGAGGCGGCGCGGGCTCTGGCCGCAGCGAGGCCGGCATGAACCGAGCTGTGTTGCGCCCCTTTCGCATCATCACGGCGCTTGCGGCGCTCGTGCTTCTCGGCGCCTGCAGTTCGTTGCCGCGCATCGTGCCCGACATGGCGCTCGGCAAAGGCCCGCCGCAGTTCGAAGGCGCGCATGGCCCGCTCTCGGCGGCGCGGAGCAAGGCGATCCTCGACGGCTTGCGTGCCGGCGGCGGCGATGTCGACATCCTCGGCCGCCACCTCGCCCTCGAAGCCGCGCTCTCCGATAGCCCGTTGACCACAGGCAACCGGGTGCAGTTGCTGCAAGACGGGCCGAGCACCTACCGAGCCATGTTCGCGGCCATCGCCGCGGCGCGTGACCACATCAACATGGAGACCTACATCCTCGAAGACGACGAGGTCGGCCAACGTTTTGCCGCCGCACTGATCGACAAGCAGCAGAGCGGCGTGCAGGTAAATCTCATCCACGACAGCGCCGGCACCTTGGGTACGCCGACAGCCTTTTTCGACAAACTCAGAGACGCGGGCATCAACGTGCTCGAGTTCAACCCGGTCAATCCGCTCACCGCGAAGGCCGGCTGGGCCGTCAACCAACGCGACCACCGCAAGTTGCTCGTGGTCGACGGCCGAACCGTGTTTCTCGGTGGCATCAACATCAGCAGCGTTTATTCGGGCGGCTCGTTCAGTCAGGCATCGAAGGCCAAACGCGGCAACGCGCTGCCGTGGCGCGACACCGACCTGCAAATCGATGGGCCGGTCGTTGCCGAGTTCCAGAAGCTCTTCATCGAGACCTGGGAGAAGCAGCAAGGCGCGCCGCTCGCTCCGCGCGAGTACTACCCTGCCCTCGCCCGCCAAGGTGCCGAGGTCGTGCACGCAATCGGTGGTTCGCCCGGCGAGCCTTTCAGCCTGATCTACGCAACGCTGATTTCGGCAATCGATTCGGCAGAGCGCGAGGTGCTGCTGACCAACGCCTACTTCGTGCCCGACCCGCAACTGATCGCGTCGTTGAAAGCCGCAGTGGCGCGCAAGGTCGAGGTCAAGATCGTGCTGCCGGCCCAGACCGACTCGGGCTTGGTCTTCAATGCCGGCCGTTCGAACTACGACGAGCTGCTACGCGGCGGCGTGCAAATCTACGAACGTCAGAACGCGTTGCTGCACGCCAAGACCGCGTTGATCGACGGTGTGTGGGCTACGGTCGGCTCGACCAACCTCGACTGGCGCAGTTTCTTGCACAACCAGGAGATCAACGCGGTGGTGCTCGGCAGCGAGTTCGGTGAGCGCATGCGCGCGGCCTTCGAGGCCGATCTCGCACAGTCGAAACAGATCATGCTCGAGCAATGGGAAAAACGCTCGCCGTTGCAGCGTGTCAAAGAAGGCTTTGCAAGGCTGTGGCAGTACTGGCTGTGACCTTCTGATCGGAGCTGCGGAGATGACGACACACTGGATTCGAGTGGTTCTGCTCACATTTGCCGGCGCGGCGGCATGCCACGCTCCCGTCGCCAACGCACAGGACGCGGCTGCACTGCGGGCTCGCCACGAGGTCCTGCGCGAACGTCTCGCCAGCAGCCCATTCCACCGCCCCTTGGTGCTCGAGTCGACCCAATCGTCGGGTGACCTGAAGGGCGATGCCTATGCCGTGGTCGAGCAGCCATTCAGTGCGGTCGGGTCTGCGCTCAAAGACATCGATCATTGGTGCGATGTGCTGATGCTGCACCTCAACGTGAAGCACTGCAGCACGGCCGGCAAGGGGCCGAGCGAGGTGCTGAGCCTGGCGGTCGGCCGCAAGTTCGATCAGCCACTGGACGACGCCTATCGGGTGCAGTTCGCGTATGCCGTTCAGGCATCAGCGGCTGATTACCTTCGAGTGCAGATGGCCGCCGACGAAGGGCCGATGGGCACTCGCAACTACCGCCTCACGTTCGAGGCGGTGCCTTTGGGTGACAAGCGCAGCTTTATCCACATGTCGTACGCCTACGGTTACGGCACTGCTGCGCGCATCGCGATGCAGGCCTACCTCGCGACCGCTGGCCGTGACAAGGTCGGCTTCAGCATCGCTGGCAAAGGCGAAGACGGCCAGCCGGTCTACATCGACGGCGTGCGAGGCGTGGTCGAGCGCAACACCATTCGCTACTTTTTGGCGATCGAAACCTACCTCGCCGACCTGATGGTGCCGGCGGCCGAGCGGGCCGAGCGGCGCCTGAGCGACTGGTATGCCGCGACCGAGCGCCACCCGCGGCAGCTGCACGAGATGTCGCGAGACGACTACCTCGCGATGAAGCGCAGTGAACTGCGCCGGCAGAGTTCGAGCGCGTCGGCACCGCGTTGACCGACGCGCACTCGTCGCACCGACGAGCGCGCATCTCGACAGTCAAATCAGCGGAACGCCAGTCTTGGCCTGCAACTCCTCGCGAGTCACACCATCGGCCAACTCGACCAGTGCGAGCCCTTGCGGTGTCACGTCCATCACCGCGAGGTCGGTAATGATCCGGTCGACGACGCCGACACCCGTGAGCGGCAGCGTGCACCGGGCGAGAATCTTCAGGTCGAAGTTGCCGTCTTTCTTGCGCGCCACATGCTCCATGAGCACGAGCACACGTGCGACGCCGGCGACCAGATCCATGGCGCCGCCCATGCCCTTGACCATCTTGCCGGGAATCATCCAGTTGGCGAGGTCGCCCTCGGCGCTGACCTGCATCGCCCCCAGGATCGACAGGTTGATCTTGCCGCCGCGGATCATCGCGAAGCTGTCGTGCGAGCCGAAGATCGACGACCCCGGCAACGTGGTCACGGTCTGCTTGCCCGCGTTGACGAGGTCGGCGTCGACCTGATCTTCGGTCGGAAACGGGCCGATGCCGAGCATGCCGTTTTCACTCTGCAGCCAGACCTCGATGTCGGGCGAGACAAAGTTGGCCACCAGGGTCGGCAAACCGATGCCGAGGTTGACGTAGAAGCCGTCTTGCAACTCTCGCGCGGCGCGAGCCGCCATTTGATCGTGTGTCCAAGCCATGATCAGGCCCCCGCTTTCTCGGTGATCGTTCGTTTCTCGATGCGCTTTTCGGGGTGCGCGTTCAGCACGATGCGGTGCACGTAGATGCCCGGCAGGTGAACAGCATCGGGGTCGAAGGTGCCGGTCTCGACGATCTCTTCGACTTCGACGATGGTGGTCTTGCCGGCCATCGCGCAGGCCGGGTTGAAGTTGCGCGCAGTACGCCGAAAAATCAGGTTGCCGCTCTTGTCGGCCTTCCACGCTTTTACGAGCGCGACTTCAGGCAGTAGCGCCCGCTCCATGACGTAGACCTGACCGTCGAACTCGCGCGTTTCCTTGCCCTCTGCCACCAGCGTACCGACACCGGTTTTAGTGAAGAACGCCGGGATGCCCGCGCCGCCGGCACGCAGCTTTTCGGCGAGGGTGCCTTGCGGCGTGAACTCGAGTTCGAGTTCACCGGCAAGGTACTGCCGCTCGAACTCCTTGTTCTCGCCGACGTAGCTCGAAATCATCCGCTTGATCTGCCGCGTTTCGAGCAACAAGCCGAGGCCGAAGCCGTCGACACCGGCATTGTTCGAGATCACTGTCAGTGCCTTCACGCCCGAGTCGCGCAGCGCGCCGATCAGCGCTTCGGGAATGCCGCAAAGACCGAAGCCGCCGACTGCCAACAGCTGACCATCCGTCACCACGCCTTGGAGCGCTGCAGCAGCACTGGGAAACACCTTGTTCATCTCGAATCTCCAATAAAAAGTCACCGGCGCATTCTTGGTACGGACGAACTCGCCAGCGACTCCGCCGAGGCTCAGCCTCGTGCCACACCGAGCTCGGCATAGAGCCGTTCGACCAGGCCGCGCAGGTCGTCGATGCTCGTCTGCATCGCGGCTTGCCCGGCTTTGATCGCGGCGATTTCGCTGGCGGCGATGAAGTCGTCCGAGTCGCTCGCAATCGGCAACGCGCTGACGTCGATCGCGCCACAAAACAGATGTGCCCACCGGGGCTCTCGCGCACCCGGCGCACGCGGCAGCCTGACAACCAGCGCGCCGCCCTTGTCATCGGCCCGTGCCGCCAGCTCGTCGAGAAAACCTTCGACCGACGACAGGTCGGCGAACCGATGCAGTCGCTCGCTCGCGCTGCGAAGCTCAGACACGGTTTGCGGCCCGCGCAGCACCAGCGTGGCGAGCAACGCCACCGACTGTGAGGGCAAGGCCAGCACGCGCCCCGCGTTGTGCTCGAAACGGGTCACCCGCGAGCCGCTCGCCTCGAGCACGAGGTGCAGCGCCTTCAGTGCCAACACCGCGTCTTGCACTTCGGCCTCGGTCGCGTTCAACACCGGGTCGCGCGCGGTTTTCTGGTTGCAGCCCAACGTGAGCGTGTTGAGCGAAAGCGGGCAGCTGTCGGGCACGGTCGAGGCCTTCTCGATCAGCACGCCGAGCACGCGTGCCTCCAGAATCGAAAGCGCCCGCATGTCGACGTTCAGATGCCGAAGCCGTCGTCGGCCGCGATGACCGCGCCGTTGACGAAGTGGCTCTCGTTGGCGCACAACATCATCAGCACCGCATCGAGGTCTCGCGGCTGGCCGACGCGCTTGCGCGGCAGCATCGCGATCAGCTTCTGGCCCTGCTCGGTCTCCCATTGGTGATGGTTAATTTCGGTGTCGATGTAGCCGGGGCAGATCGCATTGACATTGATGCCGTATCGCCCCCACTCGAGCGCCATCGCGCGGGTCATGTGCACCACCGCGGCCTTGCTCATCGCATAGACCCCGATGCGGCTTACCGCCTTCAGGCCCGCCATCGACGCGATGTTGACGATGCGCCCGCCGGTGAAGGTGCCCGGCGCCGCGCCTTTGGAGCGCGCGATCATCCGCTTGCCGACCTCCTGCGCCACGAAAAAAGCGCCGCGGGTGTTGGTGTCGAAGACGAAGTCGAAGTCGTCTTCGCCGACCTCGGTCAGCAACTGCGTGGAGCCGACGCCGGAGTTGTTGACCAAGATGTCGATGGTGCCCATCTCGGTTTCGGCATGGGCCACTGCGGCCTTGATGCTGTCGCGGTCGGTCACGTCGAGCGTGACCACGTGAGCGTCACCGCCGTCGGCTTCGATCTCGGCGCGCAGCGCCTTCAAACGCTCGATCCGCCGGCTCGCGAGCACGACGCCGGCACCGGCCTTGGCAAGCACCTTGGCGAACTGCGTGCCAAGCCCGCTCGACGCCCCGGTGACGAGGGCGACGCGCCCCGAAAGATCGATGTCGTAGCTCATGCTCGTCTCCCAACGAAAGCAGAAAAATTTCGCGATAACGATAGCACGCAGCACCATCGGAGATGCCTTTCCAGGCCCTGCGAACGATCGTTCGTTCTTGCCCTCTCGAACGTAGAATCGCAGGGCACCGACAGCCCCTGGAACGACCGCATGACGCCCGCAGAAATCCTCGCCCAACACGGCCCGCGCGAAGCGATGGAATACGACGTGGTCGTGGTCGGCGGCGGCCCGGGCGGCCTGGCCACTGCGATCCGCCTCAAGCAACTCGCGCTCGAGAAGGGTCGAGAGATTTCGGTGGTGGTGCTCGAGAAGGGCTCCGAGCCCGGCGCGCACATCCTCAGCGGCGCGGTGATAGACCCGAAAGCGCTGACCGAGTTGATCCCGAACTGGAAGGAGCTCGGCGCGCCGCTTTCGCAGCCGGTCACGGCAGACCAAGTCTTGTTTCTCAGCGAGACCGGTGCCTTCGACACGCCGAAGGTGATGATCCCCGAGTGCTTTCACAACGAGGGCAACTACGTCATCAGCCTGGGAAACCTGGTGCGCTGGATGGCGCAGCAGGCCGAGGCAGCAGGTGTTGAAATCTTTCCCGGCTTTGCGGCTACCGAGGTTATTTACGCAGACGATGTTGCAGGTGCGCCATCGGTCAAGGGCATTGCCACCGGCAATATGGGCGTCGCCAAAGACGGCACGCTCACCAGCGAATTCCAACTGGGCATGGAGTTGCACGCCAAATACACCGTGTTCGCCGAAGGCGCCCGTGGGCAGCTCGGCCGGCAGCTGATCGATCGCTTCAAGCTCGATGCCGGCAGAGACCCGCAGTCGTATGCGATCGGTGTCAAAGAACTCTGGGAGATCGAGCCCGCCCGCCATCAACCGGGTCTGGTGGTGCACACCGCCGGTTGGCCGATGGACCCGATGACCTATGGCGGCGGGTTTCTCTACCACCTAGAAGGCAACCGCGTCGCGCTCGGCCTCGTCGTCGGGCTCGACTACACCAACCCTTGGCTCAGCCCGTTCGAAGAAATGCAGCGCTGGAAGACCCACCCGCGGATCAAGGCGTTTCTCGAAGGCGGCAAGCGCATCGGCTACGGCGCGCGCGCGATCACCGCCGGCGGCTTGTTGAGCCTGCCGAAGTTGGTGTTTCCAGGCGGCGCGTTGATCGGCTGCGAAGCCGGCACGTTGAACGCCGCGCGCATCAAGGGCAGCCATGCCGCGATCAAGACCGGGATGCTGGCGGCCGAAGCAGCTTTCGAGGCCATCGTGGCCGGCCGGCAGCACGACGTGCTGAACGCCTATCCGGCGGCGTTTGATTCGAGCTGGCTGAAGGCCGAGCTCGACCAATCGCGCAACTTCAAGCAGTGGTTCAAGAAGGGCGTTTACGTCGGCTCCTTCATGACCGGTATCGAACACTGGCTCTTGCCTTTGATGGGTGTGCGTTCACCGCCGTGGACGATTCACCGCACCGAGCCCGATTACTTGCGCTTGAGGCCCGCGGCCGAGTGCCCGCAGATCACCTACCCCAAGCCCGACGGAAAGCTGACCTTCGACAAGCTCTCGAGTG
>JAYUWC010000216.1:0-4670 GCA_043753755.1 Rhizobacter sp. | reverse complement strand
CGACCCCGATCGCCTTCATCAAACGCACCACGCGTTCAACCTCGTCGGGCGTGACCTCGCCTTGATACGGGCAACCGAGCGCGACCGAAATCGCACAGCGCACCTTGATCGATTGCGCATGCGCAGCCTCGACCACCGGCCGGAAGCGCTCGATGCTTTCTTCGATGCCGCAGTTGATGTTGCGCTGGCTGAACGCCTCGCTTGCAGCGCCGAACACGACGATCTCGTCGGGGCGGATCGAAGGGTCGGCGGTTGCGGCCTCGAAGCCCTTGAGGTTGGGCGTGAGCACCGAGTAGCGCACGCCCTCTTCCCGCTTCAACGCGGCCATCACCTGCGCGTTGTCGGCCATTTGCGGCACCCACTTCGGGCTGACGTAGCTGGTGACCTCGATCTCGCGCAGGCCCGCTGCTTGCAGGCGCTGCACCAGCTCGATCTTGGTCGCGGCATCGACCGGCTGCTTCTCGTTTTGCAGACCGTCGCGAGGGCCCACTTCGACCAGCGTCACATGGCTTGGGATCATGGCAAGAGTTTCATGCTGCAGCGGGTCGGGTCGCGACCCCCCAGGCTCCGGGGATAGGACGGTTCGGCCGGCGCACCGAAGATGCGGCGAGACCTTTTTGAAAAGACGCCGCCTTGGACTCTCACACCCGCCTCAGCCTCGCCATCCGCATTCATTTTGCGTTGCTGCGCCATTGCGGCGAAGACGTGCCGGTGAGCACTCTCATCGCCGACGGGGCCGAGGCGCGCGAGGCGCTCTGGGTTTGCGACGCCTCGGGCCAGGCCGACCTGATGCAGTTGGCAAAGACCTTCAGGACGACGCCGAATTCGTTGCCGGCAATGGCCGCGCGAGGCGCCACGCCGCAAGACCTGCCCTGGGGGCACGACACCTCGGGCTTTGGCATCACGCGGCCACCACTGGCCGAGAGCGTGCCGAATCCCAAGACGCGCGGCTGGGCGATCGGCCGCTGGTTGAGCGGCCCGGGCCGCTGATCGCGACACCGCCGCGCGCATCATGCCGCCGGCGCCAGCCGCAGCAACTCGCCGCCTTCGCTGACCTGATCGCCCACGGCGTAGAGCAGCTCGGCAACACGGCCGTCGCGTGGCGCGGCGATCGTGTGCTCCATCTTCATCGCCTCCATCACCGCGAGCGGCTGGCCCTGCTTGACGAGGTCACCGGCCTTCGCGAGAAACGCGATCACCTTGCCCGGCATCGGCGCCGCGAGGCCGCCCGATGCGTGGCCGGCATCGGCCGCGTGTGCAACCGGGTCGAACTCGTCGACCACCGCCGTGCCGTCGGCCGAGAAGATGCTGAAGCGCTCGCCGGTCGCATAGACCGTCAGCGTCACTCGCGCCGCGCCCAGTGTGATGTCGAAGGTGTCGGCGCTGCGCGCTGAGGTCGTGACTGGCCAGCGCTGTGCGCCCATCACTAACGTCGGCGGGCCGGCACCGCGCTCGAACGTGAAGGCGTGGTGAATGCCGTGCGAGGCGATGTCGAAACGGCGGGTGGTGCGGCCGTGCAGCCGCCAACCATCGCGGCGCGACCACGGGTCGGGAGTCGCTAGCGCGCGTTCGGCGGCGAGCGTATGGGCGACCACGCCAGCCGCCGCCACTTCGATCGGCAGCGGTGGTGCATCGAACAGCACGGCGCGCTCGCGTTCGATCAACGCGGTGTCGAGATCGGGCGTGCCGAACGATCGGCTTTGCACCACCCGCCGCAAGAACGCGACGTTGGTTTGCAGCCCGACGATGTGGGTCGCTGCCAGCGCTGCATCGAGCCGGGCCAACGCCTGCGCGCGATCGGCGCCCCAGACGATCAGCTTGGCGATCATCGAGTCGTAGAACGGCAGCACCGCATCGCCTTCGCGCACGCCGGCGTCGACGCGCACCGCCGCGCCGGCCACGCCGCCTTCATGGCCCGTGCCGCGCTCGAAGCTCACCGCGCCGGCCGGCGTGCGATAGACCTCGAGCCGGCCGGTGGCGGGTAGGAAATTCGCATCGGGATTTTCGGCGCAGATGCGCGCCTCGATCGCGTGACCGTGCCTGCGCAGCTCGTGCTGCTGCAGCGGCAACGGCTCGCCCGCGGCCACGCGCAGCTGCCACTCGACCAGATCGAGCCCGGTGATCGCCTCGGTGACCGGGTGCTCGACCTGCAGGCGGGTGTTCATCTCCATGAAGAAGAACTTGAGGTCGCCATCGGCGCTCGGCTCGGCGATGAACTCGACCGTGCCCGCACCGACGTAGCCGACCGCCTGGGCCGCGGCCACCGCCGCCGCGCCCATCTCGGCGCGGCGCGCCTCGCTCATGCCGGGCGCGGGCGCCTCTTCGAGCACTTTTTGATGGCGCCGCTGCACCGAGCAGTCGCGCTCGAACAGATAGACGCAGTGGCCGTGCGTATCGCCGAACACCTGAATTTCGATGTGGCGCGGCCGGGTCACGTAGCGCTCGATCAGCACCGCATCGCTGCCGAAGCTGCTCGCGGCCTCGCGCTGGCACGACGCGAGCGCGGCCTCGAAATCGGCCGCCGCATTCACGATGCGCATGCCCTTGCCGCCGCCGCCGGCGCTCGCCTTGATGAGCACCGGGTAGCCGATGCGATCGGCTTCGCGCTGGAGCAGCGCCGCGTCTTGCGCCGCACCGTGGTAGCCGGGCACCAGTGGCACGCCGGCAGCTTCCATCAGGCGCTTCGATTCGGCCTTCAACCCCATCGCCCGGATCGCCGCCGGCGGTGGGCCGATAAAGACCAGACCGGCGTCGGCACAGGCCTGCGCGAACGCCTCGTTCTCGCTCAAAAAACCGTAGCCCGGGTGCACCGCTTCGGCACCGGTCGCCAGCGCCGCGGCGATCACGCGCTCGCCGCGTAAATAACTTTCGCGCGGCGCCGCGCTGCCGATGTGCACCGCTTCGTCGCAGGCGTGCACGTGCTTGGCATCGGCGTCGGCGTCGGAGTAGACGGCGACAGTGCGCACGCCCATCTTGCGGGCGGTCATGGCGACGCGGCAGGCGATCTCGCCGCGGTTGGCGATCAGGATTTTCTTGAACATCGACCCTCCTTCACGGCGACGGCTGAGCCGCACCGAACCACCCCGAAACGCGCCGTGTCAGCCGACGCAAGAATTTCGCGAACACCCAAATCAGCAGCAGCATCACGACGAGCGCGACCGCGAGCACCATGAAGAAGGCGATCGGGTGCGACCACGACAACCACAGGATCGCCGGCACCACGCTGTCACCGACCAGCGACATCGCGATGTTCGAGAACGGCTCGGGCGAGGTGTTGAGCGCCGCACGTGTGGTGGCCTTGGCGACATGGCTGGTGGCGGCCAGCGTGCCGCCCATCAGCGCTGCGGCCATCGCCCAGCTCGACTGATCGGCGCCGAACACCGCAGCAGCCAGCACCGCACCGGCGGGGATGCGAACGACCGTATGCACCATGTCCCAGAGTGTGTCGAGGCCGGGAATCTTGTCGGCGAAAAACTCGACGAACAGCATGACGCCGCTGGCGCCCAGCATCACCGGCGACTGCAAAAGCGCGAGGCCCGTCGGCAACTCGACCCACGCGAGGCGGCCCGCCAGGCCGGTCAGAAACACGACCGCATAGAGCCGCAGGCCGCTGGCCCAGCCGAGTGCGGCCGCGATCGCGAGCAGGCCGGCGGTGTCGATCGGCAGGTGGTTCATTCAGGATCGGCCCGCCACGCGGGCGGGCGCTTGTTCAGAAAACTCTGCACGCCTTCACGGCCTTCGTCGCTGGCGCGGATGTCGGCGATGCGGCGGGCCGTCTCAGCGCGCAAGTCGTCGGTGATCGGCACGCCGGCCAGGTCTCGAATCAGCTGCTTGCACGCCCGCGTGGCCCGCGGACCGTTGGCGACCAATGCGGCCACGATCTCACCCACCTTCGCGTCGAGCGCATCAATGGTGCAGACCTCGTGCACAAAGCCCATTGCGTGCGCCTGCATCGCGCTGAAGCGCTCGGCCGTGACGAAGTAGCGGCGCGCGGCTTGCTCACCCATCGCGCGAATCACATAGGGGGCGATGGTCGCCGGCAACAAACCGAGCCGCGCTTCGCTGAGGCAGAAGTCGACGCCCTCGGCGGCGACCAGGACGTCGCACACGGATGCGAGGCCGACACCACCGGCATAGCAATCGCCCTGCACCCTGGCGACCACCGGCACCGGGCAGCGATAAATCGCCCAGAGCATGTCGGCCAGCGCCTGTGCATCGGCGCGGTTGCGCGCCCAGTCGTAGCCGGCCATCGCGCGCATCCACGCCAGATCGGCCCCGGCGCAAAAGGCCTTGCCGCGACCACCGAGCACGACGACCCGCAACTCGGGCTCGGCGGCGAATCCGGTGAATGCGGCGTGCAACTCGGTGATCACTTCGTCGTTGAAAGCGTTGCGCACCTCGGGCCGGTTGAGCCAGACCTCGGCAACGAAGCGCGAGGGGCGGTGAAATTCGAGCGTGGTGGTCATTGCAGCGTACCGGCTTTGCGCGCCGAGGCGCTTTCGGCCTGCAGCAGATGGACCCAGTCGATCTCGGGGCAGGCGTGGCCCATCGCAGTGATGGCCGCGGTGATCTGCCCGCGGTGGTGGGTGGCGTGGTTGACGACGTGGCCCAGCGTCGCCGCGAAGGGCAACGCTTGCGCAACGCCGCGTGTCGTCGTGTAGCCGAGCAGG
>JAYUWC010000215.1:0-4676 GCA_043753755.1 Rhizobacter sp. | reverse complement strand
CGCACGCGTTGGTCGAATCGGGCCTGGCCTCGGAGTCGCTCACGTTGGAGCTCACCGAAAACATCCTGATGGAGCGGCTCGAGACCGCGCTGCCCACGCTCGACGAATTGCGCGAGCTGGGCATCGGCCTGAGCGTCGACGACTTCGGCACCGGTTACTCCTCGCTCGCCCACCTTTCGACGCTGCCGATCGACAGCCTCAAGGTCGACCGATCATTCGTGCGCGGCCTCAGACCGCACTCGAAAGAAGCGACCATCGTGCGATCGATCGTGCACCTCGGCAACTCGCTCGGCAAGCGTGTGATCGCCGAGGGCATCGAGACCGCGTTGCAGTTCGCGCAGCTGCGCGAGATGGGATGCGAGAGTGGACAGGGCTTCTATCTGTCACAGCCGCTGACTGCCATCGGCATCGAGCTGCTGCTGGCCCGCAAGCGCCAGGGGCTGCCGCCGGTCGCGGCGCCGCTGCCGGCGCGGGCGGCACTGCTGATTCACTGACGCTGATTTACTGACGCTGATTTACTGACGCTGATTTACTGACGCTGACTCACTGACGCCGATTTACCGACGCTGATTTACCGACGTCGATTTACCGACGTCGATTTACCGACACTGATCCACCGACGCTGATCCACTCACGAGAAGCGCGACCCTTCAACCGCCCTTGCGGCGCTGCTGCCAGGCGAGCAGCTCACCGACGAAGCCCCTGCGAAACGCGACCACGCAAACGACGAAGATCACGCCGATGATGACGTTGATCCAGGAGCCGACCCGGTCCGACAAAAAGTCTTGCAGGCCGATGATCGTGAAGGCACCGATCACCGGCCCGGCAAAGGTGCCCATGCCGCCGAGCAGCGTCATCAACACGACCTCACCCGAAAGCGACCAGTGGGCGTCGGTGAGGCTGGCAAACCCGAGCACCAGCGTCTTCATCGAACCGGCGAGGCCGGCGATCGCCGTCGAGAGGACGAAGGCGAGCAGCTTGTAGCGGTCGACGTCGTAACCCAGCGAAACAGCACGCGGCTCGTTCTCGCGAATCGCTTTCAGCACCTGGCCATACGGCGAATGCACGATGCGGATGATGAACAGAAACACGGCGACGAAAACAGTGAGCACCACGTAGTAAAGCACCCGGTCGTCGGCCAGCGAAAAGAGGCCGAACAGCTTGCCGCGAGGCACGCCCTGCAAACCGTCTTCACCCCCCGTGAACGGCGCCTGCAAGTAAAGAAAGTAGAGCATCTGAGCCATCGCGAGCGTGACCATCGCGAAGTAGATGCCTTGTCGCCGGATCGCGATCAGCCCGATCACCAGACCGCAAAACGCCGCCACACCGGTGCCCGCGAGCACGCCGAGTTCGGGTGTGAGGTGGGCCGACTTGACCAGCCAGCCGGTCGCATAGGCCGCGGCCCCCAAATAGGCCGCATGGCCGAACGACAACAGCCCGGTGTAGCCGAGCAAGAGGTTGAAGGCGCACGCGAAGATCGCGTAGCACAGCGCCTTCATCATGAAGACCGGGTAGAGCCCGATAAAGGGCGCAGCGACCAGCAACACGAGGCCGGCCCAGAGCGCGATGCGGCCGCGGCGCGCGATCGCATCGACCGGTGTCGACGCCGGCATGGTGTTGGAGGGTTCGGCTGCAGGTTCGGGTACGGCGCTCATCACTTCTCTTTCCCGAACAGGCCGGCGGGCCGAATCATCAACACGATCGCCATGATGACGAACACGACGATGCTCGAGGCCTCGGGGTAGAAGACCTTGGTCAGGCCTTCGATGATGCCGAGGCCGAGGCCGGTCAAGATCGAGCCGAGGATCGAGCCCATGCCGCCGATCACGACCACGGCGAACACGATGATGATCAGGTTGCTGCCCATCAGCGGCGTGACCTGAATCACCGGCGCGGCGAGCACGCCGGCGAACGCAGCCAACGCGCAGCCGCCGCCATAGGTCAGCATCACCATCACCGGCACGTTGATGCCGAACGCTTGCACCAGCGCCGGGTTCTCGGTGCCGGCGCGCAGATAGGCACCGAGCCGGGTGCGCTCGATCAGGTACCAGGTGCCCAGGCACACCGTGAGTGAAGCGACGACCACCCAGGCGCGGTAGTTCGGCAACACCATGAAGCCGAGATTGGTGGCGCCCTGCAGTAATTCAGGCACCGGGTACGACTGCCCCGACACATCGAACCAGTAGCGAAACAGCCCCTCGGCGATCAGCGCGAGGCCGAAGGTCAGCAAGAGTCCGTAGATCGGATCGATCTTGTAGAGCCGCTTGAGCAGCGTGCGCTCGACCACGACCCCGAGCGCACCGACAACCAGCGGCGAGAGCAACAAGGCGAACCAGTAGTTGATGCCGAACTTGTCGAGCGCGATGAAGGCGACGTAGGCCCCGATCATGTAGAGCGCACCGTGCGCGAAGTTGACGATCCCCAGCAGCCCGAAGATCACCGCCAGGCCCAGGCTCAGCATCGCGTAGAACGAGCCGTTGACCAGGCCGAGCAGCAGTTGGCCGAGAAAGGCCTGGATCGGGATTCCGAAGATCTCCATCGTCGATTGCCTGTGCGGTTGTTAGCGTGACGAGCCCGGCGCCGGGCCGCCAAGGGCCGCGATAGGGCTCCGCGTGGCCCGTGGCGGGCTCGATCGCCTCGGGGCGTCAAGCTCGGTACGCCGAGCTTGGGGGGCCGTCATTTCCACAAAGTGCACTTCGACTCTTCCTTGGTCAGGAACGCCTGCTCGCCCTTGGTCGTGGCGACCACGTTGTAATAGTCCCACGGCGTGGTCGACTGGGCCGGCGTCTTGACCTGCATCAGGTACATGTCGTGCACCATCGTGCCGTCGCCGCGCACATAGCCGCCCTTGGTGTACATGTCGTTGACCTTGTCCTTGCGCATCTGCGCCATCACCTTGTCGCCGTCGTCGGTGGCTGCAGCCTTCACGGCCGCCAGGTAGAACTGCGTGGCCGAGTAGTCGGCGGCCTGCAACGACGAAGGCATGCGCTTGAACTTCTCGAAGAAGCGCTTGGCCCAGGCACGCGACTCGTTCGACTGGTTCCAGTACCAACTGTCGGTCAGGTACATGCCCTGCGTTGCCTTCAAGCCCAGCGAGTGGACGTCGTTGATGAACATCAGGAGTCCTGCGAGCTTCATCGTTTTGGTCACGCCGAACTCGTTCGCCGCCTTGATGGCGTTGATCGTGTCGCCGCCGGCGTTGGCCAGACCCAAGATCTCGGCCTTGCTAGCCTGCGCCTGCAGCAGAAACGACGAGAAGTCGCTGGCCGAGAGCGGGTGCCGCACCGAGCCCACCGCCGTGCCGCCGGCCGCCTTGACGGCATTGGTCGCGTCGGCCTGCAGCGCGGTGCCGAAGGCGTAGTCGGCAGTCAAAAAGAACCAGCTCTTGCCTCCAGCTTTGACCACCGCCGGGCCGGTGCCCTTGGCCAGCGCCACCGTGTCGTAGGCGTAATGAATCGTGTAGGGCGAGCACTGGTCGTTGGTGAGTGCCGAGCTGCCCGCGCCGATCGCGATGAAGGGCTTCTTCTTCTCGGCGGCGACCTTGGCCATCGCGAGGCTGGTGCCGGAGTTGGTGCCGCCGATCAGCAGGTCGACGCCTTGCTGGTCGAACCACTCGCGTGCCTTCGAGGCGGCCACGTCGGCCTTGTTCTGGTGGTCGGCGACCAACACCTCGATCTTCTTGCCGGCGACCGCACTGCCGAGGTCGGCCACCGCCATCTTGATCGCCTCGGCGCCGGCTGGGCCGTCGATGTCGGCGTAGAGACCCGACAGGTCGGTGATGAAGCCGATCTTGATCGTATCGCCCGAGAACTGCGCGTGGGCCGAGGCCGCGAACAGGGTGGTCGCGGCGAGCGCGCAGGCGGTGTAGGTCGTCTTGAGTTTCATCGAAAGTTCCTTGGGGAAATGTGTTGTGGCTTGAAAAGAGAACGGCGCGTTTCAGACGCCCAGGTAAACATGGAGCCGCTCCAGGCGCGACGGCAATTCGGCTTGTGTGAATTCCTGGATCACCTGGCCGTGCTCCATCACCATGAAGCGATCGGCGAGCGGTGCGGCGAACCGAAAATTCTGTTCGACCATCAGCACGGTGTAGCCCTGCGCACGCAGTGCGATCACCATCTCGGCGAGCTTTTGCACGATGACCGGGGCCAAGCCTTCCGAGATTTCGTCGAGCAGCAGCAGCTTGGCGCCGGTGCGCAAGATGCGCGCGACCGCGAGCATTTGCTGCTCACCGCCCGAGAGCCGCGTGCCCTGACTCGAGGCGCGCTCTTTCAGGTTCGGGAACATCGCATAAATTTGCTCGACGCTCATGCCGCCCGGCGCCAACTGCGGCGGCAGCATCAGGTTTTCTTCGGCTGAGAGCGACGAGAAGATGCCGCGCTCTTCGGGGCAGTAGCCGAGACCGAGCCGCGCGATGTTGTGCGTGGCCATGCCGATGGTCTCGGTGCCTCGCACCTTGATCGAGCCCTTGCGGATGCCGATCAATCCCATGATCGAACGCATGGTGCTGGTTCGCCCGGCGCCATTTCGACCGAGCAGCGTGACCACTTCGCCTTCGTTGACCGAGAAGTTGACGCCGTGCAGCACATGCGATTCGCCGTACCAGCCGTGGAGGTCGCTGACCTCGAGGAAAGGTGTCATGACAGCCCCTCGCTCGATGAGTACATCGATCGATCCCC
>JAYUWC010000214.1:0-4678 GCA_043753755.1 Rhizobacter sp. | reverse complement strand
GCGTCGACGTAACGCCTGCCATGGGGCGGCAGCGCGCAGGGTTTCGATCAGGTTGAGGCGCGCTCCGCCCTGCGGCTCACCGCGGCGCACACCGGTCGGTCGGCCGCGCGATTGGCCGATTTGCGCGGCGCCGGCCCGGCCCGCCGCCGCGCCACGGCGCAGCTTTTGCGACGCCAACGAAAGCAAGGCGAGCAGCCCGGGCGGGATCGCGGCGAGCGCAGCTTCGAGCACCAGATCGTCGACCGCGCCGGCTGGCGGCGCTGGCATGTCGTCGGTGTCGGTGTCGGCCGGGTCGGTCTCAGATTTGCTCTCCGGCGGCAGTGCTGCTTCGCTCTCGTTCGACTCGGGTTCGGGTTCGGTTCGATGCTCGGTCGAGTCGGGTTCGGATTCAGGCGCAGCCGCTGCGGGCACCCGCGTTGCTCGCGGCGCGAGCACCAAGGCCGCGGCCAACGACGCATGCGCCGCCGTCGTGGTCTCTGCGCCTTCGAGCGCCGCCGCCGCGCGCGCCGCCTTGCAAGCGAACAGCGGCGCGCGCACCGAGTCGATGCCGAGTGCGATCGATGCGGCGCAAAGGGCTTCGATGACGTCATCGGTCAGGTGCACGGCGGGCAAGTGCGAACGGGCGGCGGCCACGTCGACGGGCGAGTAGCCCTCGACCTCCTTGTCATGCCTGGTCGGTTCGGCATCTAGGTCGAGGTGGAATGCGAGACGCTCTCTCAAGCGCTCGGCCAGTGGCTCGTCGGCCAGCCCTTCGTCGAGTGCCACGACACCGATGCGGCTCGCGCTGCGGGCGCCGATGCCGTGCCGTTCGACAGCGACCGCGCGCGCGTCGAGCACGGCGGCCACGCTCGCCGCGGTCGATGCGGCGATGCGCTCGGCCATCGCCAGCAGCACGATGCCGCCGTCGGCCTCGGCGAGCAGGCCGCGTTGTGCGATCGGGCGCCCGGCCTGCAATGTGGCGGCCAGATCGAGCCCGCCGAGCAGCCGGTCGTCGTTGATGTGCAGCGGCACGCGCCGCCACGGTGTTTGTGCAGGCAGCAACGACTTCAGGTGGGCCAGCCAGGCATCACGGTCGTCGCCGGCCGGACTGTGCAGCGCCACGCCGCCGAAACCGACCGGGTCGACCGCAAACAACGCCGCAACCAGCCCGGCGCTCGCGTTGGCGCTCACCGAGACACCTCGTTGCTCACGCGCCGAACAACTCCGCGACCGCACGGTCGACGCGCACGCTCGAGCCCGCATCGTCGAGCGGGTTGCGGCGCAGCCGGTGGCGCAGCGCAGGCGGCGCGACGCGCTTCAGGTGCGCATCGGCCACCACCGCGTCGCCTTGCAGCGCCGCGAAGGCACGCGCCGCGCGAATCAAGGTCAACTCGCCGCGCAGGCCGTCGGTGCCGAGCGCCATGCAGAGTTGTGCGGCGCGCTCGAGGGCCGCGTCGGGCACGTCGACGTCGGCGATGCGCGCGCGGCCGGCCACGATCTGGCGGCGCACCCGGGCTTCTTCTTTCGCCCATACCTGGGTGAAGGCGTCGGCATCGCGCTCGAACGCATCGCGCCGCTTCACGACCTCGACACGAGACGCCAGATCGGTCGGCGTGCGCACCTCGACCGAGAGGCCGAAGCGGTCGAGCAATTGCGGGCGCAGCTCGCCTTCTTCGGGGTTGCCACTGCCGACGAGCACGAAGCGCGCCGGGTGCCGCACGCTCAAACCTTCACGTTCGACGACGTTTTCGCCCGAGGCCGCCACGTCGATCAACAGATCGACCAGATGGTCCTCGAGCAGGTTGACTTCATCGATGTAGAGAAAGCCGCGGTGGGCACGCGCCAGCAGGCCGGGCTCGAACGCCTTGACGCCTTGCGCCAGCGCACGTTCGAGGTCGAGCGCGCCGACGACCCGGTCTTCGGTGGCGCCCAGCGGCAGGTCGACCACCGGCACCGGCACCGTGTGGCTCTTGAGCGCAGCCTTGAGCTTGCGCGCCTCGCACTCTTCGCAGCCGACCTTGAGCGCCGGATCGCAGCGGTAGCGGCAGCCGACGACCGCGCGCATCGCGGGCAGCAGCGCGGCGAGCGCGCGCACGGCGGTCGACTTGCCGGTGCCGCGATCACCGAAGACCAGAACACCGCCGATTCGCGGGTCGATCGCAGCGATCAGGATGGCCAATTTCATTTCGTCCTGACCGACGATCGCCGAAAACGGAAAAACCAAAGCGGACTCCCAAGCCTGATGTGTTCACGCTGAATTACTCGATGTAAATCTGACAACTCAGGCGCTGTGTCAGACTATTTTGACGGGTCGCGGTGATCCGATCAAGGATTCGTCATGACGCAAAGCATCAGTAGAACCACCCGCAGAAAATTCATGCTGACGCTGGCGGCCAGCGGTGCCGCGCTGGCCGCCACGCGCGCTTCGGCACAGGCCGCCAGCGCGGCGCCGGTGTTGACCGAAGCCGATCCGCAGGCCCTGGCGCTGGGCTACAAGGCCGACAACACCAAGGTCGATAAAGCCAAATTCCCGCAACACGCCGCGAGCCAGATGTGCAGCGGCTGCAGCTTCTATCAGGGCAAGCCGACCGATGCGATGGCCCCGTGCCAGCTCTTCGCCGGCAAGCAGGTCGCCGGCAAGGGCTGGTGCAGCGCCTACGCGAAGAAGGCGGCGTAAGCGGCTAAGAGGGTCGCTTGGGTCTGCGCGTTGGCGCTGCCTTCTTGCTCGCGAGCCCGAGCCGCCCGACCCGCCCAAGTGAGCGATCGACCTGCGCCTGCCCGTGCTCGCGCAAAAACTTTTCGAACGCCACCGCCACCTGCGGCAGCTCGCGTGATGCGAGGTGCATGACGAACCAGTCGCGTTCGATCGGGTTGTCGGGCAGCGGCAAAACCTGCAGCACACCGGCCGCGAGCTCGAGCACGCAGGTGTGCAGCGACAAGAAGGCCACGCCGAAGCCCGCGGCGCACATCTGCTTGATCGCTTCGTTGCTCGACAACTCGGCCCCGATGCGCAGCGGCACACGCGCCTTCTTGTAGATGAGCTCGACGGTCGAGCGCGTGCCCGAGCCCCGCTCACGCACGAGCAGATTCGCCATCGAGAGCGTGGCGATGCCGAGCGAGGGCTCACGCAGAACCGGGTGATTCGGTGAGGCCACGAACGCCATCGGGTGCTTGGCGAATTCGCTCGCCGTGGTCTTCAGCTCCGACGGTGGGCGGCCCATGATGGCGACATCGATCTCTTGGCCCGCAAGCATGCGGACGATTTCGTCCCGGTTGCCCACTTGCAGCTTGACTTTGACTTGGGGGTTCTCGTTGGCAAAGGTCACCAACAGCGGCGGCAGCAGGTACTCGGCGGTGGTGACCGCGCCGACCCGCAAGGTGCCCGCAAAAACGCCCTGCAGCGTCGCCATCTCTTCGCCCGCCTCGCGCCACAGTTCGAGGATGCGGCCAGCGTAGCCGGCCAGCAATTCGCCCGCCTCGGTGAGCCGGATACCGCGGCCGCTGCGCTGCAGCAACGGGGTGCGCGCCGAAGCTTCGAGAATGCCGATCTGGATCGACACCGCCGGTTGGGTCAGGTGCATCTCTTCGGCCGCCGCCGACACGCTGCCGAGCCGCGCCACCGTGTGAAAGGTGGCCAGCTGGCGGAACGAAGCACTGCGGGTCAAAGGCATGGCGCAATATTAGAAATACCTGATGTCAATGTCAAAATATTTAACTTATATAAATCTGTTTCACTGCCTACATTTCGATTACTGATTTCCAATTTCGACAGGAGACGGACATGGGCAACATGGACGAATCGAAGCAAATCACCGACAGCAAAAAGCGCTACAGCGCGGGTGTGCTGAAGTACAAACAGATGGGCTACTGGCAGCCCGACTACGTGCCGAAAGACACCGACCTGATCGCGATGTTTCGCATCACACCGCAAGAAGGCGTCGACGAGGAAGAAGCGGCGGCGGCTGTTGCGGGCGAGTCCGTCTACCGCAACCTGGACTGTTGTCTGGACCGACCGGCTCACCGCCTGCGAGATGTACCGCGCCAAGGCCTACCGGGTCGATGCCGTGCCGAACACCGGCCCCGGCACAAAGACCGATGCGCAGTACTTCGCCTACATCGCCTATGACATCGATTTATTCGAAGGCGGCTCGATCGCCAACCTGACGGCATCGATCATCGGCAACGTGTTCGGCTTCAAGGCGGTGAAGGCGCTGCGGCTCGAAGACATGCGCATCCCGGTCGCCCACCTCAAGACGTTTCAAGGCCCGGCGACAGGCGTGGTCGTCGAGCGCGAGCGGCTCGACAAATTCGGCCGCCCGCTGCTCGGCGCGACCACCAAACCGAAGCTAGGTCTTTCGGGCCACAACTACGGCCGCGTCGTCTACGAAGGGCTCAAGGGCGGGCTCGATTTCATGAAGGACGACGAGAACATCAACTCGCAGCCCTTCATGCACTGGCGCGACCGTTTTCTCTATTGCATGGAAGCCGTCAACAAGGCGAGCGCTGCCAGCGGCGAGGTCAAGGGCCACTACCTGAACGTGACCGCCGGCACGATGGAAGAGATGTACGCGCGGGCCGAGTTCGCGAAGAGCCTCGGCAGCGTGATCGTGATGATCGACCTGGTGATCGGCTACACCGCGATCCAGAGCATGAGCCACTGGTGCCGGGCCAACGACATGATCCTGCACCTGCACCGCGC
>JAYUWC010000213.1:0-4722 GCA_043753755.1 Rhizobacter sp. | reverse complement strand
GCGGGATCTCGACCAGCAGCACCGACAGCGAAAACACGATCTGCCGGACCAGCGCATCGAGCAATTCGTCGTCGCGCATCACCGACTTGAACCAGTCGAGGCCGACGAACACGCGGCGCTCGGGCGAGATGATGTCCTGCACCGAATAGTTCACGACCGTCATCAGCGGCAGCACCGCCGAGAAGGCCACGCACAGCACGACCGGCAAGATCAAAAACCAGGCTTTTTGGTTGACGGGTTTCATGCAGCAGGCACCAAGGTTTCGTCGCGGTAATAGCAGGTGTGGGCGCCGACGACCGTGAGCCACACCGTCGCACCAACCTCGGGCGGAGCCTGCGTGGGGCTCAAACGCGCGCGCACCACGGCGCCGCCGGCGATGGTGGCGGTCAGCAGCCAATAGGTGCCGATGTCTTGCGCCTGGGTCACGCTGGCCTGCAGCGCGCCGGGCGCATGGGCTGTCGCGAGCGTCACGTACTCGGGGCGCACGCCGAGCTGCGTGGCACCCGCGGGGGCGTTGGGCAAAAGTGCGGCAGGCAGGAAGTTCATGCCCGGCGAGCCGATGAAGTGACCGACGAAGGTGTGCTGCGGCCGCTCGAACAACTCGGAGGCCGAGCCGATCTGCACCGCGCGGCCGCGCGTCATCACCACCACTTGATCGGCGAAGGTCAACGCCTCGACCTGATCGTGGGTCACGTAGACCAGCGTCAACTTGAGCTCGTGGTGAATCTGCTTCAGCTTGCGACGCAGCTGCCACTTGAGGTGCGGGTCGATCACGGTCAACGGTTCGTCGAACAGCACCGCGCTCACGTCTTCGCGCACCAGCCCGCGGCCGAGCGAGATTTTTTGCTTGGCATCGGCGGCCAGGCCGGCAGCGCGCATGTCGAGCTGCGCACTCATCTCGAGCATCTCGGCGATGCGGCCGACGCGCTCTTTGATCTTGGCCGCACTCGCGCCGCGGTTGCGTAAAGGAAAGGCCAGGTTCTCGGCGACAGTCATCGTGTCGTAGATGACCGGGAACTGAAACACCTGCGCGATGTTGCGTTGCTGCGGCGTGCGTGCGGTCACGTCGACGCCGTCGAACTTGACGCTGCCCTGCGACGGCTTGACCAGGCCAGAGACGATGTTGAGCAGCGTCGTCTTGCCGCAGCCCGAGGGCCCGAGCAGCGCGTAGGCGCCGCCGTCGTCGAAGCTCATTTTGAGCGGCAGCAGCGCGTAGTCTTCATCGCGCTTCGGATCGGCTTTGTAGGCGTGCGCCAGGTCGAGATCGATGCGGGCCACGTCAGATTCCTTCAGGGCCGGCGAGCAGGTTGCCGTCGGCGCCGAACACATAGGTTTGCCGCGGGTCGAGGTAAAGCGTGAGCGACTCGCCGAGCGAGAACTGATGCACACCGGTGAGCTGCGCGACGATCTCGCCGGTGCCAGTTTCGACGTGCACGAAGGTGTCGGATCCCGAGATCTCAGCCAGCTCGACCCGCCCCGGCAACGCGAGGTCGCCGGTCTGCGCGCCGACCCGCAGCGCCCCGGCACGCATGCCGACCGTGACCGCCGCACCAGTCGCGGCACCAGCCGTTGCGGGCAGGCTGCGCGTGACTTGCAGACTGCCCGGCCAGTCCACGCCGGCGGCGTGCGCCCTTCCTTCGATCAGGTTCATCGGCGGGTCGCTGAACGCGCGCGCCACCCGAATCGAGCGCGGTTTGTGAAACACCTCGGCTGTGGGCCCGTACTGCAGCAGCTCGCCCGCATCGAGCACGGCGGTGTAGCCGCCCAGCAGCAAAGCTTCGGTCGGCTCGGTGGTGGCGTAGACGACGGTCGAGCGGCCGGCCTTGAAGAGCTGGGTGAGTTCATCACGCAGCTCTTCGCGCAGCTTGTAGTCGAGGTTCACCAGCGGCTCGTCGAGCAGCATCAGCGGCGCGTCTTTGGCGAGCGCGCGGGCGAGCGCCACGCGCTGCTGCTGGCCGCCCGAGAGTTCGGCCGGCAAGCGCTTCAAAAACGGTTCGATGTGCAGCTTGGCGGCGAGCTCGTCGACGCGTGCGGCGATCGCGCGCTTGTCCATCGTCTGTTTGCGCAGCTTCAGCGGCGAGGCGATGTTGTCGGCGACGCTCATCGAGGGGTAGTTGATGAACTGCTGATAAACCATCGCGACTTCGCGCTCGCGCACCGGTCGGCCAGTCACATCGGTGCCGTCGGCGAGCTCCCGGCCTTTTGTAGGCGCATCGAGCCCGGCCATCACGCGCATCAGTGTGGTCTTGCCGGCCTGGGTGGCGCCAAGCAGCACGGTCACGGCGCGCGGCACCAGCGTCAGGTCAAGCGGGTACAGGTGGGCGATGGCGCCCACGCGTTGCTCGATGCGTTCGAGTTGGAGTTGCATGGATCGGGTCAGGTGTTGTGGGCCGTGGTCGGCGGAGCCGCAGTGGCCGTGGTCTCGTTAGACCAGTGCTTGACGCACCAGGCCGCCACGGCCGCGCGCTGCACATCGCTGTAGTGCAGGCCGAGCTTGCTGCGGCGCCACAGCACGTCGTCGGCGCTGCGCGCCCATTCGAAGTCGTGCAGATAGCGCAGCTCGATCTCGAACAGACCGGGCGCGACCTCGGCACCGAGGTCGTCGCTCGCCAGTACGCGCTCGATGCGGGCACCGTAGGCCCGCGCGAGGCGGTGGCAGGTGGCGGACGCGAGCTGCGGGTAGCGGATGGATGCGGCGTGTGCAAAGCGGGTGAAATCGGTGTCGGGGCGCTGTGCCGGGCCGATCCAGGCCGTGAGGTCGCCGCCGGGCAGGAGGGCGCCGCGGGTCCAGGCACCGCGCGTCGGTGAGCCGCCGAGTGGCGCCACCAGCAGCTCGGCCGCTTCTTCGGCGAGCTTGCGAAAGGTCGTGATCTTGCCGCCCCAGACCGTGAGCAATGGAGCCCCCGGTCGCTTCGCGCCCGCCCCCCGGGGGGGCTCGTTGCGGCCTTCGTGCGGCTCGGCGGCCGTGGCCCCGACGACCGTGGCCTCGGCGGCCATCGTCAGGTCGAGCTCGAGCGAATAGTCGCGGGTGACGGCAGAGGGGTCGCCTGATTCGTCGTCGAGCAGCGGGCGCACGCCGGCGTAGTGCCAGACCACGTCGGCCGGGGTCACCGGCTGGGCGAAATATCGGCTCGCCTGCTCGCACAAATAATTCGTCTCGGCGGCTTCGGTGCGCACCTCGTCGAGGGTGCCGTGGTGCTCGACATCGGTGGTGCCGATCAAGGTGAAATCGCGTTCGTACGGAATCGCAAAAATGATCCGCTTGTCGGGGTTCTGAAAAATGTAGGCGTGGTCGTGGTCGAAGAGTTTGCGCACGACGATGTGGCTGCCCTTGACCAGCCGCAGCGTCTTGGCTTGCGGCACGTGCGCGTGCTGGCCGAGAAACTGTGCTGCCCACGGCCCGGCCGCGTTGACGAGCGCGCGAGCGGTCACCTCGCGCTGCTCGCCGTGTGCGCTCACCAGCCGCACATGCCAGAGCGCTGCTTCGCGCCGCGCCTCGACGCAGCGCCACCGCGTCAACACCGTCGCGCCGCGCTCGGCGGCATCGATCGCATTGAGCACGACCAGGCGCGCATCGTCGACCCAGCCGTCGGAGTAAACGAAGCCTTTGCAAAACGTGGGCTTCAGCGGCTGCCCGGCAGGGTGGCTGCGGAGGTCGACGGTTTTCGACGCCGGGAGCACCTCGCGCCGGGCCAGATGGTCGTAGAGAAACAGCCCGATGCGGATCATCCAGACCGGCCGCAGCGAACGGTCGGTCGGGTCGTGCGGCATCACGAAGCGCAGCGGCCACATGATGTGCGGGGCGCTCTTGAGCAGCACCTCGCGCTCGGCCAGCGCCTTGCGCACCAGCGCAAATTCGTAGTATTCGAGGTAGCGCAGCCCGCCGTGAATCAGCTTGGTGCTCGACGACGAGGTGTGCGCCGCCAGGTCGTCTTTCTCGCACAGCAGCACCCGATGGCCGCGCCCGGCCAGATCGCGTGCGATGCCGGCGCCGTTGATGCCGCCGCCAACCACCAGCACGTCGAACGCGTCGCATTGCAACGGGGCATCGATTGAAACGTCGTGCACACGAGCGCTGGCGGCGGTGGGGCTGATCGAGTCCAACAAGTCTCCAAAGACGCTGTTCAGGCGGTCAAGCCAACGAATCAATGTTCGTTTGAGTTCGGTTAATGTCTTTCTGGGTTCGGTTTGTAGCAAAGCAGTTCACGAAGCGCAAGAGCGTTAACCGCGATGGGCGTGGCGCGAAGCTGCCGTTAGCCTCCGCGCCGATGACCCCGAACCCGCGCCAATCGCTGCTGCTCGACGAAGTGCGCAGCCGCAGCTCGATGTCTGTCGAAGCGCTCGCCGAGAAGCTCGACGTGACCCTGCAGACCGTGCGCCGAGACGTCAAATTGCTCAGTGACGCCGGCCTGCTCGCGCGATTTCATGGCGGCGTGCGGGTGCCGAGCTCGACCACCGAAAACATCGAGTACCTGCAGCGCCAATTGCTCAACGAGGCCGCCAAGCAACGCATCGCGCGCACGGTGGCCGCGCAAGTGCCGGCCGGCAGCTCGCTGCTGATCAACATCGGCACCACCACCGAGGCCATCGCTCGTGCGTTGCTGCGCCACCGCGGGCTGCGCGTGATTACCAACAACCTGAACGTCGCGGCGATTCTTTCGGGCAACCCCGACTGCGAGGTGATCGTGGCCGGCGGCATCGTGCGCTCGCGCGACCGCGGCA
>JAYUWC010000212.1:0-4747 GCA_043753755.1 Rhizobacter sp. | reverse complement strand
CTCGAGCGTGGTGATGGCTGGCCCGCATTGAAAGCGGCCTACCGTCTGCCGCTGGCGGGCGGCAGCGGGCTCGATCACGGTTTGGCGTTCGAGGCGGTGCGCGGCGGCACGGTCGACTTGATTGATATCTACTCGACCGATGCCAAGGTGGGCCGCTACGGGCTGCGCGTGCTGCAGGACGACATCGGTTTTTTCCCGAAGTACGACGCGGTACTTTTGATGCGCGCTGCGGTCGACACGCGTCCGCTCGCCAGCCTCGAAGGCCGCATCGATGCGCGCGCGATGGTCGCGATGAACGCCGAGGTCGAACTCGACGGGCAGAGCTTTGCCGAGGTCGCGAAGCGGTTCGTCGACGGTACTCCCGCAGCAAGCAGCCGCACGCCGCGAAGTTTTTGGCAGCGACTTTTCGCGCCCGACTTCACGCGGCTGGCGGGGCAGCATGTGCTGCTCGTGTTCGGCTCGCTTGCGTTGGCATTGCTCGTCGGTGTGCCGCTGGGTATTGCTGCATGGCGTTGGCCGAAAAGCGCCAACGGCGTGCTTGGCGCGGTGGCGGTGTTGCAGACCGTGCCGTCGCTGGCGTTGCTGGCGTTCCTGATCGCAGCGTTCGGCCGCATCGGGCTGGTGCCGGCGCTGATCGCGCTGTTTCTTTATGCGCTGCTGCCGATCGTGCGCAACACGCATGCTGGTCTGCAGGGTGTGCCCGCTGGCCTGGCGCAGGCTGCGCTCTCGCTCGGCTTGACACCCGCGCAGGGCCTGCGAATGGTGCAATTACCGCTGGCATTGCCGACGCTGATGGCCGGCGTGAAAACCGCGGCGGTCATCAACGTCGGCACTGCGACGATGGCGGCGTTCATCGGTGCCGGCGGATTCGGCGAGCGCATCGTCGCCGGCCTGGCCATCAACGACACCAGCGCGATGCTGGCCGGCGCGTTGCCGGCAGCCGTGCTGGCACTCGCAGTGCAGGCGGCATTCGACCTGATCGAGCGGCGGCTGGTGCGCGGGCGAAAGGCTTGAAGCGGCGCCTGGAGCGGGGTTTGAAGCCGGCCTGAGAGCCGGCCGTGCGCGCGGCTCTCGCATGGCAGCGGCGACAATCGAGCGATGACTCTCGACTGGATTCCCCTCGCGCTTTTGGCGCTGCTCGTTGTCCTCCTGTTTCTGACCTCGTGGCTGGCATTTCGCCGCGTCGACCCGGCGCCGATGAAGGCCCTGCGCGACGAATTGCAAGACGCGGTGCATGCCGACGTGCAGCAACTCGAACGTGCTCTGCGCGACGAAGTCGCCCGCAGCGCCGCTGGCACCCGCACCGAACTCGCGCAGACGCTTGCAACCTTTCAACAAATTTTGCTCGCGCAGCAGGGCGACGTCGCGCGCACGCAGAACGAGCAAATCGACAGCTTTCGCACCCAGCTCGCCGCCACCCAGCAGCACCAGGCCGACACGCTGGGCCGCGCGGGCGAGCAGCAGGCGGTCGCGTTGCAGCGCTTCTCAGAGACGCTGATCGAGCAGCTGCGCGCGCTCTCGCAATCGAACGACCAACGCATGGCCGAGGTGCGAACAACGGTCGAGCAGCGCTTGACTGCGATCCAGCTCGACAACGAAAAAAAGCTCGAGCAGATGCGCATGACGGTCGACGAGAAGCTGCACGCCACACTCGAGCAACGGCTCGGAGAGAGCTTCAAGCAGGTCGCCGACCGGCTGGAACAGGTCCACCGCGGCCTCGGCGAAATGCAGGGCCTGGCCAAAGACGTCGGCTCGCTCAGCCGCGTGCTGAGCAACGTCAAGACGCGCGGCAACTTTGGCGAGGTGCAGCTCGGGTCGCTACTCGAAGAGGTGTTCACCACCGAGCAATTCGGTCGCAACGTCGAGACCGTTCCGGGCAGCAATGCGCGGGTCGACTTTGCATTGCGCCTGCCGGGCCGGCGCGACGACGGCGCGCCGCTCTGGTTGCCGATCGATGCCAAATTTCCGCGCGAAGACTACGAGCGCTTGCTCGACGCACAAGAGCGCGCCGACCCGGTCGCCGCCGAGATCGCAGCCAAGGCGATCGAGCTGCGGTTGCGTGCCGAAGCCAAAAGCATTCGCGACAAATACATTGCCGCGCCGCATACCGCCGACTTCGGCATCTTGTTCGTGCCGACCGAAGGCTTGTATGCCGAGGCTTTGCGCCGGCCGGGCTTGGTCGAGGCGCTGCAGCGCGATCACAAGATCATGCTGGCCGGGCCGACCACCTTGCTCGCCACACTCAACAGCCTGCAGATGGGCTTTCGCACCCTTGCGCTCGAAAAGCGCAGCGCCGAAGTGTGGGAGGTGCTGGGCGCGGTGAAGACCGAGTTCGGCAAGTTCGGTGAAGTGCTCGCCAAGACCAAAAAGAAGCTCGACGAGGCAAGCAACACCATCGACCAGGCCCAGACCCGCACCAACCAGATGACGCGCAAGCTGCGCTCGGTCGAGGCGCTCACCGACGAACGCTCGCAATTGCTGTTGCCGGGTGCCGATCCCGACCTGGCCGACGACGACGACGGTGGTTGACCCCGCACCCCACGCGGCGTCTGGCCCTCGCAGCGCAGCCGCAGGGCCGCTCGCGACCGTGCTGGTCGCGCTCATCGTCGGCCAGATCTGCCTGCACTCGACCATGGCGGGCATCCGCATGGCCGCGCCGCTCTGGGTGCTGCGGGCCAGCCACGCCGAGTGGGCGGTGGGCGTGTTGATGGGTCTCTTTGCCGCCGCACCTATCGCGTTGGCGCTGCTCGCCGGCCGCCTTGCCGATCGCCACGGCTACCACCGGCCGCTCTACATCGCGGTGGGGCTCACCGTGTTCGGCGGCGGGCTCGCGTTGCTGGCCACAACGCTGACGCGGCCATGGGACTTCGCGCTGCTGTGCCTGGCGGCAACGTTCACCGGCGCCGGCGCCAACTTCGGCCTGATCGCAATTCAGCGCACGGCCGGACGCAGTGCACGCGATGCAACCGAGCTCAAACGCGTGTTCAGCTGGCTCGGCCTGGCGCCGGCGCTATCGAATGTGGCCGGGCCGGTGCTGGCCGGCGTGTTGATCGACGCGGCCGGGTTTCGGGTGGCGTTCGCGGCGTTGACGGCGCTGCCGCTGCTCGGCCTCTGGTGGGCGCGGCGCGTGCCGGTCGAGCTGCCGCCACCGCGGCCCACCAGCGCAGGTTCACGCAGTTCCTGGGGCCTGTTGCGCACCCCCGGCCTGCGGCGCCTGCTCGTTGTCAACTGGCTGCTTTCGGCGAGTTGGGACCTGCACACCTTCGTGATCCCGATCCTCGGCCACGAACGTGGCTTCAGTGCTTCGGCAATTGGTTTGGTGCTCGGCGTGTTCGCGGCGTCGGTGGCGCTGGTGCGGCTGGCGATCCCAACGCTCGCGCACCGGCTGCGTGAACCGCAGGTGCTGTTCGGCGCGATGCTCTGCACGGGCGCGGTCTTTGCCGTCTACCCGCTGGTGCATACGGCCTTGATGGTGGGCGGCTGCGCGATCTTGCTCGGCTTTGCGCTGGGGTCGGTGCAACCGATGATCATGGCCACGTTGCATCAGCTCACACCGCATGATCGCCACGGCGAGGCGATCGCCCTGCGCTCGATGACGATCAACTTCTCGAGCGCGGTGATGCCGCTGGTGTTCGGCATGGTCGGCGCCGCGATCGGTGCGGCGTCTCTCTTTTGGGTGATGGGCGCGCTGGTGGCCGTGGGCAGCACTCAGGCACGGCGCATCGGCAGCGCGCCGCCGGCGGCGCCGGCCGTGCCCGAAGCGCCGATCAGAACTTGATGCCGGAGGGGCTCGCGGCTGCCGGTGCCGTGGGGCCGGCATCGGGTTGCGATGCACGACCGGCCGGTGCCTTGGCCACGCTGGCTTCACGACGCTCGGTGATCGGCGTAGCAGCCGGGTACTGATAACCGGGCGCCAAGCGCGACTCGCGCGGGTAGCCGGCCGCATCGAGGTAAGAGCCCCAGACCTCGGGGGCCAGACCGCGCATCATCTGCGTGCCGATGGCGAGCGTGGGCGCATCACGACCACCCGAAATGCGCTCGAGTGCCTCGCTGTCCTCGGGGGTCTGCACTTGCTTTTCGACAAACGGAATGCCTCGCTGGCGTAACAGCTGGCGGGCTGACTCGCACGGCTCGCAGGAGCCGGCCATCGTGTAGAGCGTGACCGGGTACTTGGCCGCGGGCTGGCGCAGCTCGAGCGGTAGCGCCGCATCGACCGGGCCGCCGACCACGCCGCGCGCGCCCAGAGACGTGACTTTGGCAGCGCTCGGGGCCGGCGCGCGATCGGTGTAGGTCACCTTGCCGTCGGCGCCGATCACCTTGTACTGAGCTTGCGCCGGCAGCGCGGTGAACAACGCGCAAGCCGCCGCTGCACACAGACCGAGACGCCGCTGGATCAACACAGGGTCAAGCTTCATAAATCGGCTCCGAGGGGTCGCGAACAAGCGCGGAATCTACCTTAAGCGCGGGTCAGGTTCCGGCGCGTCGGGCCCCGGCTCGTGCCGTAAGCCGCAGTTCACGCAGCGGTCGCCTCGTCAGCGAGGCCCTGGTGTCGCAGCAGCGCATCGATGCGCGGCTCACGCCCACGAAACGCCCTGAAGCTCTCGAGCGTGCTGCGGCTGCCGCCGGTCTCGAGCACGGCTTGGCGGTAACGCCGACCGGTCGCCACGTCGAGCACGTCGGGCGCTTCTTCGAACGCGCTCCACGCGTCGGCCGACAGCACCTCGGCCCATTTGTAGCTGTAGTAGCC
>JAYUWC010000211.1:0-4760 GCA_043753755.1 Rhizobacter sp. | reverse complement strand
CCGACCACGGCGATCTCGGCCGAGGCGCCGCTCTCCATCACGTAGAGCAACGAAACGATCGATGTCGTTGGAAAGTAGACGTGGCTGAGCGTGGCCCCGGACTCGTAGAGCACCTCACCGAGCGGCATGGACACGAGTTCGAGCTGAGGTGCCCAACGCGCCCATTCGTCGCTCGGCAACGAAGCGAGCAGGTGATTCTTTTTTTGATCTGAACAAGCAGCCATCATGGAAGGTGCAGGGCGACTCGGGTTGCCGAAACAGGCCTGAACAGCGCCGCCGGGGCCGTCCGAAACAAGTATAGGTAACGAGAACAATGTGGCGCATCGAAACGCTGGCCGGCGTCAAGCGCACTGTCTTCAACCGGTACCACTCGCTGGTTCTGCCGCGGCAGTTCTGATTGCTAAGTAGTCGGTTCAGCGGCAGCGAGGCCAACACCGGCAGGCTGGTGACCTTCAAAGACTCGAGCTGGCTGATGTCGATCTACGCACCAGCCGCATTTCACCGGTGCTGCCGGGGCGCGGCAACCGGGCCCGGTGTCAGTCGAGCAGCAGCAGGTGCCCCGAGTTCTCGGCGCTTTCGAGTTCTTGTACTGGCAACGCAGCCGAGTTTTGGCCTTTGCTGCCCCAGATGATGTCGACAGACTCGCCGTCTCCCTGCTCGACCAGACACGGACCGAGCGGAATAGTCGCCTGCTTGCCGGTGACGGCCAAGTAGGCCACGGGTCCGGTAATTCGTGCCCTGTGTGTGATGAGTGCCATGTGGACGATGTTTACGCAGTTCGTGAGGCTCTTCTGTTCGTCAGCCCACGCAAGTCATGGCCGGATGAATCGTGATGTCGGCGTCGAAACGCCACCAGACCCCCGGTACCGCCGACGTGACCGCCAAAGCCACGATGCCGACAACGGCGGTCGGCCGCTTCACGGCACGAACTCATAGCTCAGCGCGCTCACCTTGCCGACGAAGTAAGCCTTGCGCCCGCCGGGCTCCACCCACGCGGCTTCACCGACCATCGGGATCGACATGCGGTCACGCGGCTGATAGTTGGACAAGCTGCAGTCCCAGGGCCGCATCACCATGTCTCTTCCCACGCCTGCGCCGCGCGACTCGGCGTGCACCGAAGCGATCGTGTCACCTTCGCCGAACCTGAACAGCAAGGTCAACGAAAGCTGGCCGTCGACGAGGTTTGCGTTGGCTGAAGCATCGTCGACTGCCTCCCACCGCACGCCCTGGCTGGGCAAGAGTGCGGTCGGGTACCACGCCGCTTCGGCAAAGTAGCGCATGAGCTCGCCGCGGGCCAGTTCACCGTCGTCGCAGGCGTCGGCAACCGTGAACAAGCCGAGCAGCTTGGCGATCAACCGGCCCTGGCCTGCGATGTAGCTGTCGACAACGCGGACGGGCAGGCCGGGGAACATGCTCACCTTGGCATCCCACAAGAAGCCGGGGCGTTTTGTGACGACGCGCTGCCGCGATGTGAATGGCTTCCAGTTCTCAGACGTTGCCGACATGTTGATCGTGCCGGCCATCTCGATCGTGGCGGCGGCAATGACCGGTTGTCCGTCCGTCAGCACCGCGCGAAAGTAGCGCTGCACCGGCGCCGGCAGGCCTTGCAGTTCGCCTGCGTCATAGCGCGCCATTGACGGCCGGCTCGCGCCATCAACACGGGCCGCTTCGAGCCGACGAGTGAATGCGCACATCACATCTGCCCACTGCTTCATGCCGATCAGCCGCAACGATGCGGCGGCCAACAGCAGCGAGCCGGCGATCACAGCCGGGTACAGCAGCCAGGTCATTCGGCCCGGGTTCGGCAGGGTGTCGTGTCAACCGCAATCAGGGTTCGCCCAGCGCGGCACGAACCGCGAGTTCGAGATGCTCGATCCCGAACGAGACGTCGACCACTTCGCCGTTCAGGAAGAAAGAAGGCGATCCGCGCAGCCCGATCGACTCGCCGCTGCGCCGATGTTCGTGCACCCGCTGCGTGTAGATGCGGTCAGCCATCTCGGCCCTGAAACGCAACAGATCGAGGTCGATCATTTGGGCAAACTGATCCAGCGCCCCGCGCTTCAAGTTGTGCAGTCGAGTAAACAAGAGGTGGTGCATCGGCCAGAACTTGCCCTGCGCGGCCGCGGCTTCGGCGGCTTCTGCAGCAAGTTCGGCGTGCGGGTGCACTTCGACGAGCGGAAAGTGCCGGAACACGAACTTCATGCGCTTGCCAAACGTCTCGATGAGGTGCAGGGTCACCGGCTCGGCCTCGACGCACGATGGGCATTCGTAGTCGCCGTACTCCAGCAACAGCAGTTCGGCGTGTGCCGAGCCCGCGATGTGGTCCGCTGCCAGCAGGCCCGTGATCTGGCCGAGACCGCCTTCGGCGACGTACGTTCTTTTCATGTGCGGCATGGCGGCGCTCCTTGTCTTGCGGCTGTTGGGTTTGCCCGGCTCAGCCTGCAGCAATGAAGCGATCGGCCCGGGCCGCACCGAGTACCGCGGGCAGGTCGCGCTCCATCAGGTCGACCGGCCTGTGGCCGCCCAGCCAGGTGTTGCCGCTGGCGAACCACGCGGCCAACTCCCAGCCATCGAAATCTGCTCTCAGCTCGACGAGGGCCTGGCGCACGCCCGACTTGACGGCCAAATCACGCGAGTCGAACTGAAACATGGGAATCCACAGAGCCTCACGCCACTCGAAGCCGAACGCCGCGCCGCCTTCGATCAGCCGCGCAAGGCTCACACCGTCGCTTCGTTGGCGATCCTTGAGCAGTCGGGCCAAGTCGTCGCCGCGCGTGCTGCCTCCGCTGCTTCGGTAGGCACCGAGCAGCGCGGCGAAACCCGCGCTGCATGGTCGCCCGTCGATCGCGGGGGCCGGCTGCGAGGTGCGAGCCTCTCCCGCGGTGCGTTCGCTTTCGTTCGAAGCGATCGAACGTGGGCGGGTCAGCACGGCGCTCATGCGGCCGACCTTGAATACGATTTCGAAAATTGAAGGGGGATCATTTGAATACTCCTCATTCGAGAATGCCGCCCTGTGACTCGGGCGTCTGTGCGCTGTCGCACCCAGCCTCAACAGATGCCGTCATGCCGGCTTGCCCGACCCACGCAGCAGCCGAAGTGCCTCGACATCTGCAATCTCGACACCCGCGCGTTCCATGCCGCGCTGGATGTTGCTGACCGTGTCGAGCTGTCTGTCTGGAAAGACAAAGCGACTGAGCGTGACCGGTCATTTCGCGCGGTCGCACAGACCGGGTCGAACAAGGCGCGCAAGCCTGAGTTCAGCGCTCACGTGAAGCGCGAACGCACGCTGCGTCTGTTCGCTCGCGAACATCACGCGACGCGCTTTCTCGCCTAAGCTGCGACCATGTCACGCCGCCACAGCGAACACCATCGAAGCGACCGCATCGGCTGGTTGCGTGCGGCGGTGCTCGGCGCCAACGACGGCATCGTGTCGACGGCGAGCCTGCTCGTAGGCGTGGCAGCCGCGGGTGCGACGCACGCCAATCTTCTCGTGACCGGCATGGCGGGGCTCGTCGCGGGCGCGATGTCAATGGCCGCCGGCGAGTACGTCTCGGTGCATTCGCAGGCCGATACCGAGCAGGCCGACCTAGGGCGCGAACGCGGCGAGTTGCAGAACGACCCGGCGTCGGAACATCGCGAGCTCGCGGCGATCTATGTCGCCCGGGGCTTGACCCCAGCGCTCGCGCACGAGGTCGCCGAGCAGCTGATGGCGCGGGATGCGCTCGGCGCTCACGCCCGCGACGAACTCGGCATTTTGGCAACGCTGGGCGCGCGGCCTACTCAGGCGGCGATGGCGTCGGCCGCGAGTTTTGCCGTCGGCGCTGCGTTGCCGCTGGTCGTGACCGCACTGGTGCCGGGTGACGGGCTGATCGCCTGGGTGGCGGTAACCGCGACCCTCTTTCTCGCCGTGCTGGGCGCTGTGTCGGCACAAGCCGGCGGCGCGAGCCTCGCGGTCGGCGCGTGGCGGGTCACGCTCTGGGGCACTCTGGCGATGGCGGTTACCGCAGGCGTGGGCAAGCTGTTCGGCGCGGTTGCATAGCGGCCGATGCGTGTCGCACCGGCTGGCCCAGCTCGCTCGTCTTTCGATGTTTCTGGTTCAGTCGCGCAGCACTCAATGGGACACGAGCGAACAGCGATTCGCGCTCAGAAGAAGATCGCGCGTGACGCCGCCGAGTACCCATTCGCGCAGGCGGCTGTGACCATAGGCACCCGCGACGACCACATCCGCGCCCTTGTCCTGGCCGACCGCGTAGAGCGCGGTCGCGTCGTCGCCGGTCGACAGCAGCGCCGAGCCTTCGGCCTTGATCGCGTGACGGCCCAGCCATGCCACGACGTCCTGGGTGCGCTTGACGGCAGCGGGCATGTCGTCCATCACCGCGATCTCGACGACGCTGACCCGGCTCGTCTGTTTCAACATCGGCAAGGCATCTGAGACGGCATGGCGCGTCTCGCGCGTGTCCTTCCAGCCGATCAGTGCGTGGTCCAGCTTCAAAGTGCTAGTGTTGGTCGGCACGAGCAGCACCGGCCGGCCGGTCTGCATGATGAGCTCACCGGTGTTGACCGCCCACGACGCGTCGAGAAAGTCACCCGTTGCGACACCGGTCAGCACGAGATCGGCGCATCGCGCTTCGTTGGCGATGTAGTCGGCAAGATTGACGTACGTTTTCGCGGAGCGCCATTCGACGAATTCGACGCGCCCTCGCAGCGCTGCGTGAAACTCGGCTTCGGCAGCGGCCAATTCTTTGATGATTTCGTCCCGG
>JAYUWC010000210.1:0-4785 GCA_043753755.1 Rhizobacter sp. | reverse complement strand
TTGCCGCTGGCGCCCTGGCTGCGGTAAGGGCTCACGAGCTGGGCCGAGATGATTCGCGCGTCCAGGCCGAAGCCGATGAGCTTGCGCGACCAGTGGTGCGCGCTGGAACTGGCCTCCATCGCAACGATGCACACGGCGGGCAGCTGTACGAACCACTCGACGAACTTGGCGCGCGGCAACGCTCGGCTCGTGAGCACGCGGCCGACGGCGTCCACGGCATGAACTTGAATCACTTGCTTGGCCAGATCGACCCCTACCCGCACGGCGCCTTCTCGGATAACCTTGTCCATGGGACTTTCCCTTTTTTACAGGCTGCAGATTGATGACTTCGAACACCACCAATCTTGGCGCATCGTCGCCGTTGCCCGATGGGGGGAAGTCCCTTCGCATTCCCATCGAGGGACCGCTCTCCGGCCTATGGCCTCCAAGCGCCGCTGATATCTAACGTTAGGCGTCACTATATGAAGCACATTGTTCCCGATTGGCTTGTTCAGCTTGTCTGGTTTCTCGCGGGCGTTTACGGAACTGGTGCTCTTTGGTACTTCCTCTCGCGAGACGACCATCTATCGGCAACGTTCTCACTAGCTGGCGCAGCGCTGCTAACTCTTGTGGCTGTTCAGTTGCACCGAGTAAACGATCGGACAACTCGACTCAAAACTCACCGCGAGTCTCTAGCTGCGTTTATGAAAGAGGCTGAGGGCCTACTCGCTCGAAGCAATGAAGATCCACTGCCCACAGAGAGTCACGAGAATTGGATTTCAAGAGTTGAGGAGTATTTGAGAGAAAATCTGGATGCTTCGTACGCCGCTCGCCTCGGAAACTTTAGCGGCATGACCTTCTATGGCGACGGTTCAAAGAAGTCTAACTACAAGAATGCCATCAGTGGGCGCTCTACAAGGCTGCACCAATTCCTTACGGAGCTCGGTGCCTAGCGTGACGCCTAACACCTCGGTCAAGCCGCCTTGCCTTCGGCAAGCCGCTTACCTCAAACGTTAGGCGTTTCAAGTCCGCTCGGCCTAATGCAGAGTTCGAACCAAACCAAGACAGGAAAGTGCTTCATGGAAATTGATTCAATCGCATACCTTGGCGCCACGGAAGATGGCGAGAACCTTGTCCTGGGTTTAACTGAGCGTTCAGGCACCGAGCACGAGTACACGTTGCACTACTCGAAGATGAGTCGCTTGCTAACTGCCGTCCTCACCGCTGGTCAAGTCGCGGCGAAGAATCGAACATCCAAGACACCGCTCGGAGCTGTCATGCCCGAGCTACAGAATCTCATGATCCTGGGCGCATCCGATGCACAGAAACTCTCAGATGGGAACGTTGCCGCCAGGCTTCTTTTGCAAGACATTCCGGTAAATCTTCGCCTTACGCAAGAGCAAGCAACGGAGTTCGCAGAGAAGCTGCTGGCGGCCTGTTCAGCAGCAAAGCCTGCCTCGTCATCTCTCTCACACTAGGCTTTTCGCCAGTATCCAAGCATGGAAACGCCTAACGCTTTACAGGGACTTCCATCGTAGTCAACGGTTTTGTGTTTTTCCCAATGCCGAGCCGAATTTGGTTTTTCTTCACCGACTGAAGCTGATCGAAGTTCACCCGATACAGAGAACAGACTGCCACTCTACAGACGGCCTTGTTGCACCGAGCGCGTGAGCGCTGAACGATGCGGACCCAGATGCGAACCGCTAGTCGGGTCACATTCCCATCACGTGGTCGTTGCCAATTGAGCGCCATTAAGGGTTAGTCGAGCTTGCCCATCGCCGGTCTGACCTGTTCAACACATCTTCGATTTCACGTCTTGCGGGGAAGTGGGTTGTTCGTCGATTTGCGTTCGATGTCGGTGTCGGCGCCTTTAGGCCACGACCGCCACCCCGGTCGGTTTGACGCCTAGATGATTGGCATCGAACGCCTCACCCTTGGTCATCACCGCCAACAAGTTGCGCGCGTTCTTGTTGGCCAATGCGAATACCCCTACCGCATCCCACTTAAGTCAAACGTTAGACATCGCTACGTGCCGGCCTCACTGCGCGTAGCGCAACACCGCCACGAAGTGACACGCACTGCCGCCGAGCACGAACAGGTGCCAGACGAAGTGCGCGAAGCGCACCTTCGAGTCGAACAAAAACACCACCGCCCCGGCCGTGTAGGCGAGCCCGCCCGCAATCAACCACGCGAGGCCGGCGCCGGGCATGCGGGCCACCAGCGGTGCTGCGGCAACGACCGCCAGCCAACCCATCGCCACATAGAGCCCGGTCGACCAGAGCGGGTGCTTGAGCCGGTCGAGCAGCTTGGCGGTGAAGCCCAGCACCGCCATGGCCCAGACCACGCCGAACAACGACCACCCCCAACCGCCGCGCAGCACGCCCAGCACGAAGGGCGTGTAGCTGCCGGCGATGAAGAGGTAGATCGCAGCGTGGTCGCAGCGGTTGAGCCAGGTCTTGAAACGCCCTGCGGGCGACAGGTGATACAGCGTCGAGACGCCGTAGAGCAGCATCATCGTGGCCGAGAACACGCAGGCCGCGACGATGTTGATGGCCGTGATGTGCCCGGGCGTGAACGCCAGCAGCACCGGCAGCGAAGCGATCGCCAGCAAAAAGCCGATGCCGTGGCTGATGCCGTTGGCAATCTCTTCGCCAAGGGTCTGGGGGCGGTCGACCCGCTTCATCGCTGTTGCCAAACTTTGACCAGACGTTCCCGAGACCCGGCCGCTCAGCGGCCGCCCGTCACGTCGATCACCGCGCCGGTCGTGTAGCTCGATTGCTCCGACATCAACCACAAGATCGCCTCGGCGACTTCGGCAGCGCTGCCGGCGCGCTGCATCGGCACCTGCGGGGCCATCTGCGCAGCACGGTCGGGCGTGCCGCCCGACGCATGAATGTCGGTCTCGATGATGCCGGGCCGCACCGCGTTGACGCGAATGCCCTCGGCCGCCACTTCTTTGGCCAGGCCGACCGTGAACACATCGATCGCGCCCTTGGCTGCCGCGTAGTCCACATACGAGCCCGGCGCGCCCAGCCGCGCCGCGGCCGACGAGAGGTTGACGATGGCGCCGCCAGTGCCGCCTTGTTTCGTTGACATTCGGGTGATCGCCTCGCGGGCGCAAATGAAGCTGCCGAACACGTTGATCGCGAACATGCGCTGCAAGCGTTGCAGCGTGATGACATCGACTCTGGCCTGCAAATCGACCACGCCGGCGTTGTTGACCAGCGCGCCCAGCGGCGGCAGGCCGGCGTCGATCGCGGCGAACATCGCGAGCACCTGGGCCTCGTCGGACACATCGGCCTGCAGTGCCATCGCTCTGCCGCCGATCTCGTGGATGCGCGCGACCATCGCTTCGGCCGCGGCCTGGCCGCTCGCGTAGTTGACGGCCACCGCCCAGCCCTGCTGCGCCGCGAGCCAGCTGGTGGCGGCGCCGATGCCGCGGCCACCGCCGGTGACGAGCACGGTGCGCTGCAGGATGGTGAGGTCGGGGCTCATGGGGGCTTCCTGGGCAACGGTCTGGTCTTCGGTGGGCGGGGTCGCAACGTCGGCCAACGGCTCGGCGGGTGCGACCGGCGACAGCAGCGTGGGCTCATTCGTCATCGCTTCGCCCGCCTTCTTCACCGCGCCCCGGTTCACGGGCCTTCTTGTCGAGCTTGGGCTTGAGGCTCGCGAGGCCGTCGATAAAGCCGTCGAGCGGCACCGGTTTTGCGATGCGAAGGGCCGGCGGGAACAGGTGGTTCATGTAGAGCTCGTCGCCGAGCTGGTCGTTGCGCTGCAGGTTGAACCAGAGCGTGAGCACCACGCCGACAGCGGCGCAGCTCACCGCCGCCCACTTGAGCCAGCGCTGCCTTGCCGGCTCGACCGCGAGCAGGTGAAAGTACAGCGTGACGGCGGCGACCGCGATGGTCGCGACGAAAGCGAAGTCGGTCACCCACGGCCACGAGAACGCGAAGCCGAGCAGTGCCGGCAACACCGAGAGCGCGAGCAGCGCCAGGCTGGCGAACAAGAAGACCCGCAAGTGCCAGCCGAACTGCGCCTGCCGCGTGAAGGTCTTCGAGAGCAAGGCCCAGATCGCACACCACCCGACCGCGACGACGAAGGTGGTCAGCAGCATGTTGCCGATGGCACGGGTCAGGCCGTCGGGGTCGGTGTCGAGATAGGTGGTGAACACGGTGCCGGCGATCAGCAGGAGTGCGCTGAACGCAATCAACAATGCGCGGTGCAACGACGAGCCGGCCACGGCCATCGGCAATTCGGCCGCTAGCACGTGACCGGGCAGGCGCAGCCGCAAATGCGTTCTGCCCACCATGATCTCGACCGGCTCGCCGGTGGCGGCGAGCGGCGCCACATCGCCGTGGCGCAATCGATGGTGGCCGAGGAGCGCGCCGTTGCTCGTCTCGGCCAGCGTGAGTGTTAGGCCGTGCGCGCCCGCCGCGATTTCGAAATGGTGCGCGGCGACGTGCGCATCGCTGAGCACCAGATCGTTGTCGAGCGCCCTCCCGATGCGCACCGGCCAGGCGTGCACCAGGAGCGACTGTCGCGGCTGGCCGTCGCGGTCGAGCACCTCGAGCAGCGCCAGCGTGCGGGGCCGCCCTGAGCGGGGCGCCGTCGCTTCTGGGGAGCTGCCGGCGTACCCGTCGGCCGCGGGGATGGCGCCTTCTAGCGCGCCCATGCGTAGGCCTCCAGGTAATGCTTCGCGAGCTTCTGCGCGTTGGCAAAGCTCAGACCCTGCGCATCGAAGCGGCCCTGCACGCCGGCCTGGGTCTGGTCGAGCGTCGCGACCAGCACCGCGAGGTCGAACAGCCC
>JAYUWC010000209.1:0-4792 GCA_043753755.1 Rhizobacter sp. | reverse complement strand
CGCAGCACAAGGCACGTTTCAAAAGGCTCAATGAGCCTGACGTGTCGTACCACGGCGTGATCTACACCGAAGCGCTGGGCCCGGCGGCGTACATCGGCCGCGCGCGCGTGGTGCCGCTGCGAAACATGGGCGCCGCGCTGGCGCCGATGAACGCGTTTCTGATCCTGCAGGGCATCGAGACGCTGGCACTGCGCATGGACCGCATCTGCGCCAACGCGCTGACGATTGCGAAGCATCTGCAAGGTCACGCCAAGGTCGGTTGGGTCAACTACGCCGGCCTGCCCGATCACGAAGACCACGCGCTGGTGCAGAAGTATCTCGGCGGCAAAGCCTCGGGCATCCTGTGCTTCGGCGTGCAAGACGGCCAGGCTGGCGGCGCGCGCTTCCAGGATGCATTGAAGCTGTTCACGCGGCTCGTCAACATCGGCGACTCGAAGTCGCTGGCCTGCCATCCGGCATCGACGACGCACCGCCAGCTCGGGCCCGACGAGATGGCCAAAGCCGGCGTGAGTGTGGACATGGTGCGGCTGTCGGTCGGCATCGAACACGTCGACGACCTGATTGCCGACATCGACCAGGCCCTTGCGGCCGTTTGAAAGCGCGCATGTCGAACCGACTCACACAGATCGCCACCCGCACCGGCGACGACGGCACCACCGGCCTCGGCGATGGTGCGCGCGTGCCCAAAGACCACCTGCGCGTTCACGCGATGGGCGATGTCGACGAGCTCAATTCCATGCTCGGCGTGCTGCTCTGCGAACCCTTGCCCGACGACGTGCGTGAGCTGCTCGTGGTGATTCAGCACGAGCTGTTCAACCTCGGCGGCGAGCTGTCGATCCCGGGCTACGCATTGCTCAAGGCCGAGGCGGTGCTGCGGCTCGACGAAGCACTCGCGCATTACAACGCGGCCTTGCCGAAGCTGAAGGAATTCATCCTGCCGGCCGGTACCCGCAGCGCAGCGCTTGCGCACGTGAGCCGCACCATCGCGCGGCGTGCCGAGCGCGCGGTGGTGGCGCTGACGGCCACTGAAGCGGTGCGCGCCGAGCCGCGCCACTACCTCAACCGGTTGAGTGATCTGCTGTTCGTGCTCGCCCGCGTGCTCAACCGCGCCAACCTCGACGGGCTGGGCGGTGACGACGTGTACTGGCAAAGCGAGCGCCTCGCGCGCGACGCCGACTGAAAACGCCGCGCTACGACCTGACCGGCGCTTTTGCCCCCGCTGCGAATTCAGCGAACGACAAGAAGCCGTCGCGGTCGAGGTCGAGCTCATCGAAACGCGCTGCGATCTCGGGAAAGCGCTGCGCCTCATCACGTGAGAGCTTGCCGTCGCCATTGGTGTCGGCGCGCGCAAATGCGGCTTCGATCGCCTCGCGGTCAACGGCCGACTGTTGTGCCATGGCCGTCGGCAGCAGCGCAATCAGGCCCACGCTGAACACGGCGGCCCCGACCCAGTGGCGCAAATGGGCGGGCGACTTGAACATCGATTTTTCGTGGCTGATCACGCTGCGAATCTAAACCCGGTACTCGCGTGTGATCGGCTCGCTTGCGCTCCCTTACGCCGGTTACTTGACAGTGTTGCGTGCGGCACGACGTGCGATCACGGCGCCGCTCAGCACCTCCAGCACTTCGAGCGAATGGGGCCAGCCGATGCAGGCGTCGGTGATGCTCTTGGCGTATTCGAGCTGGGCCGGGTCATCGCGGCCAGCGCTGAATTTTTGTGCACCGGCGTTCAAGTGGCTCTCGACCATCACGCCGAAGATGCAGTCGCTGCCGGCGCCGAGCTGCGCGGCCACGTCTCGCGCCACGTCTACTTGCCGCTCGTGCTGCTTGCTGCTGTTGGCGTGGCTGCAGTCGACCATCAGCGTGCAGTCGAGCTTTGCCGCTTCGATTTCGGTGCAGGCGGCGGCCACGTGCGCAGCGTCGTAGTTCGGCGTCTTGCCGCCACGCAGGATCACATGGCAGTCGGGGTTGCCGCGGGTCTCGACGATCGCGACCTGGCCGTTCTTGTGCACCGACAAAAAGTGGTGCGGCCGCGCCGCCGCCTGGATCGCATCGATCGCAATTCGAATGTTGCCGTCGGTTCCGTTCTTGAAGCCGATCGGTGCGCTCAGGCCCGAGGCGAGCTCGCGGTGCACCTGGCTCTCGGTCGTGCGCGCGCCGATCGCACCCCACGAGATCAGGTCGCCGATGTATTGCGGCGAGATCACGTCGAGAAACTCACTGCCCGCCGGCATGCCGGCGCGGTTGATCTCGAGCAGCAGCTGGCGTGCGATGCGCAGGCCCTCGTCGATGCGAAAGCTCTCGTCAAGGTAGGGGTCGTTGATCAGCCCCTTCCAGCCGACGGTGGTGCGCGGCTTCTCGAAATAGACCCGCATCACGATCTCGAGCGTGTCTTTGTATGTCTCGCGCTGCACCAGCAGCTTGCGTGCGTACTCGAGCGCTGCCACCGGGTCATGGATCGAGCACGGCCCCATCACGACCAGCAGCCGGTCGTCGCGCTTTTGCATGATGTTGCGGATCGCCTGGCGGGTGCTGCCGATCAGCGCTTCGACCGGCGTGCCGGCGATCGGAAAGAAGCGAATCAAGTGCTCCGGCGGCGGCAACGGCGTCACGTCTTCGATCCGCTGGTCATCGGTCTGACTGGTGCGTTCGGTGTGCGCATACCAGCCTTCGGTGGCTTTGGGGTTCGTTGGCGTCGTCATGGCGTGTCTCGCAAAGTGAATGCGGAAGTGGGTGAAAAATGGAGAAGCGAAAAAAAACCGCCGGGGGTGAGCCCGGCGGTTTTCGGAGATTCGTTTTGCGCTTTACTTGGCGTATGCGCTGGCCTCTCCGGCCGCTGGGCGGTGCGGGAACCAGAAGTACGCAAAAAAATATGCAGGGCGAAAAAGCATGGGCGGGAATGTAGCACGCAGCCTAGGTGCAGCCGGCTCTGCCGAGGCCGCCCGCAAGCGCGCCATCAGGCCGTGCCGCCGACGGTCAACCGGTCGATTCGCAGCGTGGGTTGGCCCACGCCGACCGGCACGCTTTGCCCCTCTTTGCCGCACACGCCGACGCCCGAGTCGAGCTTCAAGTCGTTGCCGATCATGCTGACGCGGGTCAAGGCATCGGGCCCGTTGCCGATAATGGTTGCGCCTTTCACCGGGTACTGGATCTTGCCGTTCTCGACCCAGAACGCTTCGCTCGCCGAGAACACGAACTTGCCGCTGGTGATGTCGACCTGGCCGCCACCGAAATTGGTGGCGTAGAGGCCGCGCTTCAGCCCGGCGACGATCTCTTCCTTCGTCTTGTTGCCAGCCAGCATGTAGGTGTTGGTCATGCGCGGCATCGGGATCGACGCATAGCTCTCGCGCCGGCCATTGCCGGTGGTCGGCACGCCGCTGAGGCGGGCGTTGAGCGAGTCCTGGATGTAGCCCTTCAGGATGCCGTCTTCAATCAGCACGTTGCGTTGCGAGGCGTTGCCTTCGTCGTCGACGTTGAGCGAGCCGCGCCGGTCGGGAATCGTGCCGTCGTCGAGCACGGTCACGCCCTTCGCCGCGACCCGTTGGCCGATCTTGCCGCTGAAGGCACTCGAGCCCTTGCGGTTGAAATCGCCTTCGAGGCCGTGGCCGATCGCTTCGTGCAGAAGCACACCGGGCCAGCCCGGCCCGAGGACCACGCTCATCTCGCCGGCCTTGGCGGGGCGCGACTCGAGGTTGGTCAGCGCCGCGTTGACCGCGTCTTGCACGTAGCTTTCGATCACGTCGTCTTGAAAGTAGCCGAAGCCGAAGCGGCCGCCGCCGCCGCCCGAGCCGACCTCGCGGCGCACCTCGCCGGCAACGGTTTGTTCGGCGATCACGGTGACGCTCAATCGCACCAGCGGCCGCACGTCGGCGGCCAGCGTGCCGTCGGCGCGCGCGATCATGACCACGTCGTACTCGCCGGCCAGGCCCGCGATCACTTGCTTCACGCGCGGGTCTTTCGATCGCGCCAGCTTCTCGACCTTCTCGAGCAGGGCCACCTTCTGTGTGCTGTCGAGCGTGGCGATCGGGTCCATCGGCGCATAAAGCACGCGGCTGGTCGCGACCTTCTGTTTCGTGCCGACCTTGACCTTGCGGCTCTGCCCCGCCGCGGCGATCGTGCGCACGGTGGTCGCGGCATCCATCAGCGCGGCTTCGGTGATGTCGTCGGAGTAGGCGAACGCCGTCTTTTCGCCAGCCACGGCGCGCACGCCCACGCCCTGGTCGATGCCGAAGCTGCCACTCTTGACGATGCCTTCTTCCAGGGTCCAGCCCTCGCTGCGCGTGTACTGAAAGTAGAGATCGGCGTCGTCGATCCGGTGCGTCGCGATCGTGGCGAGCGCCTTCGAGAGCGTCGCATCGGTCAGGCCGAAGGGCTCGAGCAACAGCGAGCGCGCTACGGCAAGGCGTTCGATCGTGGGTTCGCGAGAGATCATGGGCGGCGTCCTGAAAGAAAGTCGAGAGATTGTAGGAGTCCACCCTGCCGCGACCCTGTTCACGCATCTTTACCCCTGCCGCGTCGTCGCGGCGCAGCGCGCCTTCGTTGAAATAGGGCCGGCGCATCCGCTCACCGGCGCCCTCAAAACCCCACGGAGATTCCCCATGCTCAAGCTCAAGACCACGCTCATCGGTACCGCGCTCGCCATCGCCGCTGTCGGCGCGTTCGCGCAGACCCCGGCCACCCCGCGCGTCGACCAGCGCGAGGCCAATCAGCAAGGCCGCATCGCCCAGGGCGCCGCATCGGGCCAACTGACCCCGCGTGAGACCAACCGCCTCGAAAAGCAGCAAGCCCGCAT
>JAYUWC010000208.1:0-4822 GCA_043753755.1 Rhizobacter sp. | reverse complement strand
CTGGTTGTAGACCTGCTCGCGCGGGATACCCAGGCCGAGTTGGTACTCGCGCATGTAGTTCACGACCAGCGGCCCGAGGATGCCGGCCGTGGCCCAGGCTGTCAGCAGCCGGCCGTGAATGGCACCGACCATCTGCGTGCCGAACAGGTCGGCCAGATAAGCCGGCACGGTGGCGAAGCCGCCGCCGTACATGCTCAAGATGACGCAAAAGGCGGCGACGAACAGCAGCTTGCTGCCCGCACCGGCGCTGCCGGGCACGCTCGCATACATCAGCCCACCGAGCACGAAGAAAACCACGTAGGTCATCTTGCGACCGAACTTGTCAGAGAGGCTCGCCCAAAAGAAGCGCCCACCGATGTTGAACAGGCTCAACAGCGCAGTGAAGCCCGCCGCTACGGCCGCGATGGCAGTCAGTTGCCCCTTGTCGAGCTCACCGAACTTTTTGGCCACGCCGATCAGGTTGCCGCCGAAGACTTCTTGCAGCATCGGGCTGGCCATGCCAATCACGCCGATGCCGGCCGAGACGTTCATGCACAGCACCATCCAGACCAGCCAGAACTGCGGAATACCCCAGACCTTTTTCACGTGTACGTGGCGCTGCGTGATCATCGCGTTGGCCGAGGGCGGCGGCGGGGTCCAGCCGGCGGGCTTCCAGCCGGTAGCCGGGATGCGGTAGCCGAGCGCGCCGGCCATCATGAAGACGAAGTAGACCGCGGCCATCACGATGAAGGTCGACATCACGCCGACATCGGTCGGTGTAGCGAACTTTTTCATCAGCTCGGCGGCCAACGGCGAGCCGATCATCGCGCCGCCGCCGAAGCCCATGATCGCCATGCCGGTGGCCATGCCGCGCCGGTCGGGGAACCACTTGATCAGCGTCGAGACCGGGCTGATGTAGCCCAGGCCGAGGCCGATGCCGCCGATAACGCCCGACCCCAGCAACATCAGCCAGAACTGATGCAGGTAGACGCCTAACGCTGACAACAGCATGCCGCCACACCAGCAGACTGCCGAGACGACGCCGGCCTTGCGCGGGCCGGAGCGTTCGAGCCAGCCGCCCCAGATGGCCGCAGAGCCACCGAGAAAGACGAAGAACAAGGTGTACATCCAGCCCAGGGTGGCGATCTTCCAGTCGCAGGTGGTGGTGAACAACTCTTGAAAGAACCCGACCTCGGGGCCGCATTTGATCGCCTCTTTGACACCGAGCGCCTTCGAGAGCGGCAGCCAGAACACCGAGAAGCCGTAGGCCATGCCGATGCAGAGATGGATCGCCAGCGCCGCCGGCGGGACCAGCCAGCGATTGAAGCCGGGGCCGGCGACGATTCGTTCTTTGTCTAAAAAGCTTGAGGCCATGAACACTCCAACGTGGTTGTCTTTTTCGGATGGAACCCCGGCGCCTTTAGGGCGTTTCTTGTGGGACGCGCGACTATCCGACGGCGCCCCCGGCGGCGTCCAATCAATTTAGCAAACAGTACGATTTGCACAACGAATCGATGGGCACCAAAACCCTGATGTCGCTTCCGCGCAAGCGACACACATCGCGGTCACGATTTCCAAGGTTCGCCCTGGGTGGCCGACTCGCGCAGCCAGGTGCCCTCTCGCGCCAGCGCCAAGGCCGCCTCCAGCGAACGCGACTGGCGACCGCCCTGCGCCACCATGAAACCGATAGGGGTCGACACGTTGGGCTCGCACAGCGGCAGCGCCTCGAGCCCGGCGTGGCCGCGCGCCAAGGTCAGCAGCGCACCGGGCAACACGGTGGCGACCTCGCCGTGCAGCACCGCGAGCACCATCGCGACGATCGAGTTGGTTTCGATCGCCGACTGCAGCTCGCAGCCGGCCTGCCGAAACGCCGCATCGATCAGCGTGCGGTTGTGCATCTCGGGTGTCATCAGGCAGAGGCGCATCGCCGCGGCCTCGCGCCACGGCAACGGCGCGCCGATTTTCAGAGGCTCGCCCGCGCCGACGGCAGCCCGCCGCAACAAGAAGTAGCGCTCCACGTACTGCGGCAGCGCAGTAAACTTGGTCCCGCGCTCGGTGTAGCCGAGGCCGATGTCGAGCGACAGATTTTCGAGTCCGGTCTCGATTTCGGGCGAACTCAGCGAGCGCAGCACCGGCCGGATGCCGGCGTGCCGCGCCTGCAGCAGCGCAACGAAGCGCGCCGCGACCGGCAGTGTCGTCGGCACCGCGCCGATCAGCAGCGTGCCGCGCGGCATGCCGATGCCGCTGTGCAGGTCTTGCTGCAGCAATTCTTGTTCGCGCAGCAGGCGGTTGGCACTCGCGAGCACGCGCTCGCCCTCGGGCGTGAGGCCCTCGTACTGGCGGCCACGGCGCACGATCGAGACCTTCAGTTCAGCCTCGAGCGAACGCAGCGCATTCGAGAGCGCCGGCTGGGTGATGTGACAAGCGCTCGCCGCGCGGCCGAAGTGCTTGTGCTGCTCGAGGGCGACGAGGTAGCGCATGGCGTCGAGCAGGTTCATGGAGTGGGCCCTCTTTGTTGCTCGCTCATCGCTCAGCACGTGCTCCGTCCATCGGGCGGCCGACTCCGCTCATGCCCGGTGGCAGAGCCCCGGGCGCTCGCCAGGCACCCGACGCCCGGAGCAATACCGACAAACCGTGGCACCAACGCCAGCCCGCCACGGTGGTTCAGGATCAGGCGGGCGGTGCGTTCTGCGGAGTGAGGTCAAGGAGGAGGCGCCGGCCGCAGGCCGGTGACGGAGGACACGAACGCAGCAGAGCGCGCCGCCCGCCTAATCTCGCGACTATCGCCATCACGTGTCTTTCGAAATCGAAATCGTCGGAAACTTCGACGAGAAGTCTTTGGCTCGCTGTGCGACCTTCACCGCCACCTTGCGCGCGACCGATTTGTAGAGCCCCGCAATCTCGCCGTCGGGCTCGCTCACCACGCTTGGCCGGCCGTTGTCGGCCTGTACCCGAATCGACAGATTCAGCGGCAACGCGCCGAGGTAGTCCATCTTGTACTCAGTGGCCAGCCGCTTTCCACCGTCTTCACCGAACACATGCTCGACATGCCCGCAGTTCGAGCACACATGCACCGCCATGTTTTCGACGATGCCGAGAATCGGCACGCCGACCTTTTCGAACATCTTGATGCCCTTCTTGGCGTCGAGCAGCGCGATGTCTTGCGGTGTGGTCACGATCACTGCGCCGGTCAGCGGCACGCGCTGACTGAGCGTGAGCTGAATGTCGCCGGTGCCGGGCGGCATGTCGACGATTAGGTAGTCGAGCTCGCCCCAGTTCGTTTGCCGCAGCAACTGCTCGAGCGCCTGGGTCGCCATCGGGCCGCGCCAGATCATCGGGTTGTCTTGCTCGACCAGAAAACCGATCGACATGACCTGCACGCCGTAATTTTCCATCGGCTCCATCGTCTTGCCGTCTTCGCTCTCGGGACGCCCGCTGATGCCCATCATCATCGGCTGGCTTGGGCCGTAAATGTCGGCATCGAGAATGCCGACCATTGCCCCTTCGGCCGCCAGCGCCAGCGCCAGGTTGACGGCCGTCGTGCTCTTGCCGACCCCGCCCTTGCCCGACGCCACGGCAATGATGTTTTTCACCTTCGGCAGCAGCTGCACGCCGCGCTGGACCGCATGCGGCGTCACCTTAGACGCGATATCGACGCTGACGTTTTCGACGCCGGGCACCGTGCGCGCCGCGGCGATCAAGGCCTGGCGCAATGCGGCGATCTGGCTTTTCGCCGGGTAGCCGAGCTCGACATCGAAGGTCACGTCACCGCCTTCGATGCGCAGGTTTTTCAGCTGCCGCGTGGTGACGAAATCGGCACCGGTGTTGGGGTCGACAACGGCTTGTAGCGCAGCGAGTAGCGCGGCCTCGGTGAGAGCGGTCATGGGTGGTGGCAGGGCAGTGAGCGGTCGAGTCTAGCGGCAGCCTCGAACACGGTCAGACACCGACCCCGCTAAAACGACGCAAGAATCAGAGCCATGCAAAGACGATCCCTTCTCACTTTCGCCGCGGCGCTAGTCGCCACCGGCCTCGCCGGGCGCGCCGCCCACGCGGTGACCATGCTGCCGCTGGGCAAGCCGCAACGCTTCGATCTCGCTTGGCTCAAGGGCCAGGCCCGCGCGCTCGCGGCAGTGCCTTACAAAGCGCCGACCAACAAACTTCCCGCCGACATTGCCGCCCTTACCTGGGACCAATACCAGGCGATCCGCTTTCGGCCCGAACACGCACTCTGGGCCGACACCAAACAGCGCTTCAAGGTCGAGCTATTTCACCTCGGCCTCTTCTTCAAGCGGCCGGTTCGCATGTACGAGTTGGTCGGCGGCCAGGCGCAGCAGCTGGCCTATGACCCCACCATGTTCGACTACGGCAAGAGCGGGCTCGACGGCAACAAACAACCGGCCGATCTGGGCTTCGCGGGCTTTCGGTTCAAGTTTCACCTTGCGCCTGAATTCGACATCGCGGCTTTTTTGGGCGCGAGCTACTTTCGCGCGACCAGCGGCACGCGTCAATACGGCCTTTCGGCCCGCGCGCTGGCGATCGATACCGGCATGGCCAAGCCGGAGGAGTTTCCCGAGTTCACCAGCTTCTGGTTCGAGCGGGCGGCGCCCGAGTCGAACACGCTGGTCGTCTATGCGCTGCTCGACTCCGCCAGCCTGACCGGCGCCTACCGCTTCGCGATCACGCCGGGCGACACCACGTTAATGGAAGTCGACAGCGCGCTCTACCCGCGCAAAGAGATCGAGCGTCTCGGCATTGCGCCCTGCACGAGCATGTTTCAGACCGGCGAAAACGACCGTCGCAAGGGCAACGACTGGCGCGCAGAGATTCACGACTCCGACGGCCT
>JAYUWC010000207.1:0-14574 GCA_043753755.1 Rhizobacter sp. | reverse complement strand
TGGATTCAGGCCGGTGCTATTGGTCGCATTCAAGAAGTCGCGCAACACACTGTTGCGGACATAGCCGGTTTGCGTTCTGTCAGTCTTGCTTTCGGTGTACAGCCCGGCCGCCTCCCAATCCCAGCCGAACCCGGTGCCCTTCAGGCCGGCGAGCGCTCTAGTCACCTGTGTGTCGTAGACCGAATCGCGACCACCCAGGTCGGCCGTCGTATAGCGCAACCGCGAATAGCTCCCCGGATTTGGATTGTCTGGATGGTTTGGGCCCATCGTGATGTACGTGTTGTCTTTGGTTGCGTTCCCGAGTGCGTCGGGCCACACGCTGCTGACTGAAGCGGGGGTATACGTTGTCGAAACCTTGGACTTGAACACACCGATTTCCGCGAAGGCAGACAACGTGGGGCTTAATTCAACCGTCCCGCGACTCAGGAAATTGACTTTCTCTTCCTTCGGTTGCAGCTGTTGATAGGTCCCGATGTCCCAAAGGCACCCGCTGTAGCCATCTGCTAGGGGCAGGTTCGTTGGGCATCCCCCTAACGGCAATGCCAGCTGCTTGTAAATCGATCCAGCGACAGGCGTCTGACTGTCCGGGCCGGTCACAGCGCGAGCCCAGCCTACGGGACTGCCGCTGACACTCCGAGGTCCTCCGACCCGGGGACGCCCATATCCACGCAAATCGCCGGCTTCATACCCATACCCTTGACCACGAACGTCCGGATTCCCAATGTCGCCGCGGTCGGCTCTGTCGCTCTTGCGAACCTCTCCGATCTTCTGAGCTTCGAGCGTGAAAAAGACGTTGTATTTGTCTTTAGCCAGCTCGCCAAATCCGCCAGTGATCGATCCCTTAGGGTTCTTGTTGTCACCGTATCGAGTTTGGCCGTAAGAAATGTTGGCGATGACGCCTTTGAAGTCGGAGCGGGTGATGATGTTGACGACACCACCGATCGCGTCGGATCCATAAATTGCCGAAGCGCCGTCTTTCAGAACGTCAATTCTCTCGACAGCCTCAAGCGGAATCGTACTTAAATCGACAAAAGTTCGCTGACCATCATCGGCGAGACCGTACGGCGCCATGCGCCTGCCGTTCAAAAGAACCAATGTCGAGTTAGGTCCCAAACCGCGAAGTGAAACGCCCGATGCACCCGCTGCAAATCCATTTCCAAAAGACAACGGTACGGAACCATTGTTGGAGGCATTGAGACCAAGAATTACATCTGCAACTGTAGTCTTGCCAGACTTTTCGATGTCCTGTCGAGTGATCGTCTGTACTGGCGACGCCGTTTCGGCGTCAGTTCGCTTGATGTTCGACCCGGTCACTGTCACGCGTTGAAGCTCTTGCGTAGACTGCTGAGCCAGTGCGCTGACACCGGTGAGTACGGCACCGCCGCTGAATGCTATCAGCAGGCTCTTGGCCAGCATGGTTCTCTTGTGCATCGGAAACTCCTGAATAGGAAGGTTGATAGAGAGACCAAGTTTTCGAGCAAGTCACATACCAACTTTGTAAATCGGGCATAACTTGTCTACGAAGACGTGTAAAAGAATTGTCACAGACACATCTACTCGAATGTCCATAGGGTATTCCTGAGCCGACCAACGTGTGAGGTCAATCCGGCGGGAAGATGCGGTTGGTCCACAGCCTGAGAGCCTTTGTTCTAGGGGCTTCCCGAGCACTTAGCCATCGAACGCGCACTCGTCACTTGCCCCAAAAAGTAGCCGCGCGAACTGAGCGGGAGCCGATGATTTACCTTCCTCGTTGGGACCTCGCAACAACTGCAGCGGTCTCTTAGCAGATCAATCTTCCGTCCCGACTTCAATTCGAGGGACGGCCGCCAAGAGCGCCTTCGTGTAGTCGCACCTGGGCTGCTCCAGCACCCGCCGCGCCTCACCTGCCTCCTCGATCCGCCCGCCATTCATTACCGCCACGTGATCGGCGATGTACTCGACCACGCCGATGTTGTGCGTGATGAACAAGTACGACATCCCCAGCTCCCGCTGCAGTTGTCGCAGCAAGTTGAGTATTTGCGCCTGTACCGACACGTCGAGCGCCGACGTGGGCTCGTCGCAGACGATCAGTTTGGGCTGCACTGCCAGCGCGCGGGCGATCGCGATGCGCTGCCGTTGCCCGCCCGAAAACTCGTGCGGGTAGCGCTGCAGCGCATCGCGGCGCAGGCCCACCTGATCGACCAGGCGCTCGAGGGTGGTGCGCCTCGAGGCGGCCGGCAGGTCGGGCCGCAGGGCCTGCACGCCCTCTTCGAGGATGTCGAGTACGCGCATGCGCGGGTTGAGCGAGGCAAAGGGATCTTGAAAAATGATCTGTACTTGACGCCGCGCGGCCCGGAGCCGCTCGCCTTGCAGGGTAAAAAGATCATCGCCACCAAAAATTGCGGTCCCGCTCACTTGGGCTTGCCCGCGCAGAAGTTGGACGATCGCTTTGCCCGTGGTGGTCTTGCCGCAACCCGATTCGCCCACCAGCGCGAGCGTCTGGCCCGGGCCGATAGAAAAAGAAACGTCGTCGACGGCCACGAAGGCCCCGACCGATCGCTGCAGCAAGCCGCGGCGGATCGGGAAGCGCACGCTGAGCCCGCGAACGTCGAGCAATGGCGGCAATACGGTGGGTGCCACACGCGCTGCCGCGAAGCGCAGCGGCGCGCTCGCCGGGGCGCCAGGCGCGGTTTCGGGTACCTCTCCGTCGGCATAGAGCAGGCAGCGCACCTGGCTCTCGCCGCTGGCGGTCAACTCGGGTGGGGTGCTGCTGCAGGCGTTGAAAGCGCGGTCGCAACGCGGCGCGAAGCGGCAACCTTCGAACGACTGCCAAAGCGGCGGCACCGTTCCGGGAATCGCCGCCAGCATCTCACCTCGTTTAGCGGTGTCAGGCAGCGCACGCAGCAGCAGCCGCGCATAAGGGTGGCGCGGTGCCTTGAAAAACTCAGCGGCTTCAGCGACTTCGATGATCTGCCCGGCATACATCAACGCGACCCGATGTGCCATGCCAGCCACCACGGCGAGATCGTGCGTGATCAGCAGCAGGCCCATGCCCTGCTCTTTTTGCAGTTGCCTGAGCAGCTCGAGGATCTGCGCCTGGATGGTGACATCGAGCGCGGTGGTCGGCTCGTCGGCAACCAGAAAGTCGGGTTCCGCAGCCAAGGTCATCGCGATCATCACGCGCTGCTTTTGTCCGCCCGACAGCCGAAACGGGTACTCGTCGAATCGCGATTCCGGCTCGGTGATGCCGACCCGGCCCAGCCACTCGATCGCCCTCGTGCGCGCCGCTGTGCCGCGCAGCGCGGTGTGCGCTTGAATCGCCTCGACGACCTGCTCGCCAATGCGCATCACCGGGTTCAGACTGGTCGAGGGCTCTTGAAAAATCATGCCGATGCGCCCCCCGCGCACGGCGCGCATGCCCGACTCGGGCAGCGCCAGCAAGTCGGCGCCTTCGAGCTCGATGCGGCCCTGCGTGACCGAGCCGTTTTCGGGCAACAGGCGCATCAACGCCAACGCGGTCATGCTTTTCCCGCAGCCTGATTCGCCGACGAGAGCAAACGTTTCGCCGCGTTGGATCGAGAGCGACAAGCCGTCGATTGCCTTGACCAAGCCGACCTCGGCGTCGAGCGCGACTTTGAGGTTGTGAACGTTCAGCATCGCACGCGCCTCATAGCGCCACCGCCTTGCGCCACTTCGGCCTGAAGTTGCGAGCTCGTGGGTCGAATGCGTCCCGCACGCCGTCGGCAAACAAATTTGCAGCCAGAACCAAGACCACCATGAACCCGAACGCCGCCGCAAACGACCACCACACCAGCGGATCGCGGCTCATCTCGGTGCGGGCGAGGTTAATCATGCCGCCGAAGCTGTTCATCGAGGGGTCGACACCGACCCCCACGTACGACAGCACCGCCTCGTACAAGATCAGTGCTGAAAAATCGAGCACCGTGGTGATGATGATGAGATGCACCACATTCGGGAAGATGTGCCTGGCCATGATGCGCAGTGGGCGCACGCCGAACGCGGTGGCGGCTTGCACGTATTCGAGTTGAGCGAGCTTCATCGTCTCAGCACGCAACAGGCGGCAGAGCGTGGCCCAGCCGGTCAGGCCCAAAATTACACAAAGCATGAAAAGCCGCACGTCGGCACGCTCGGCGCCAGTCTCGAAGAAATCGGGGTGGGTGTCGATGAAGACCTGCATCATCAACACGCATGCGGCGATCAGCAGCACATTGGGTATGGACGACAACAACGTATAGAGGTACTGCACCACCTCGTCGACCCATCCGCGCAGGTAGCCGGCGATGATGCCGAGGCCAACGGCGAGCGGGAGCGTGGCGATGGTCGAGAGCGTGCCGATGACGAAAGCGGTGCGGATGCTCTTTAGCGCTTGGTAGAACACATCGTTGCCGGTGCGGTCGGTGCCGAACACGTGGAAGTGCTGGGCCAACGCGATCAGCGGGCCGAACACCAACCCGAGCAGCAGCACTGCGATGAGTGCGGCACGCCACGGCAGGTCGGTGCGGCCTTTCACCACGCGTTGCCAAGCTACCGCGAACGGCTCGGCGTGAACTCGCGCCACGCTGGCCGCGACACCAAGCGACGCCACAGCCGCGGCCAGCACGCCGAAGGCGACACCGAGGGCCGAGCGCTGCAGCACATCGGACGCCCACTGCGACTCGTCGGCGAGCCGCTCGCCGCCGTGTGCGAGCCGTGGGTGGGTGCGCACGATTTGCCCATCGATCTCGACCGAGTCTTTGGTGAAGGCGCGGATCGCGAGCGGTGCCGAGTACGAGGTTTCACGGCCGGCCACCAGGCGGGCGAGTGTCACGTCGAGCAGCGATTCGGTGCGCGTACCGTAAGCTTGGAGCTGCGCCGCACCGGCGCCTGCGGCCTGATCGAGCGCGCGCCGAAAGTGAAAGCTGTCGACCACCGCGACCGCGAAAAACAACACCAGCACCACCCCAGAGCAGATCGCCGCGCGGTCGCGCAACACCTTCAGCCAGGTCGCCCGCAAGTTGGCGCTGGAACGAATGCGAAGGCCGTAAAGGACCAGCAGCACCACACTTGCAAACACCACCACATCGGACCACAGGATGACGATTTTGGGCACGGCGACTCTCGTTCAGGCGAGGCGAACCCGCGGGTCCACCAAGGTGTAGGCGACATCGATCACGATGTAGCTCAAGATGTAAATCAGCGAGCCAACGAAAACCATCGACCGCACGATCGCGAAGTCTTGGCCCGTGATCGCCTCGATCACATACGAGCCGAGCCCGGGGATGCCGAAGAAGCTCTCGAACACCAGGCTGCCGAGAAACACGAACGGCAGATAGCTGCCGGCGCTGGTGAGGATCGGGATCATCGCGTTGCGCAGCACATGCTTGAACAACACCCTCTGCTCGGCGAGCCCCTTGGCACGTGCAGTGCGCACGTAGTCGCGACCCAACTCTTCCAGAAACATGGCGCGGTAGAGCCGCCCCTCGGTGCCCAACCGCGAGAGCAACGAGAGCAGCACCGGCAGCACCAGAAAGCGCGCCGCATTCCAGCCCGACTCGAAGCCTGAAATCGGCACGAGGTGGAAGACGCGCGAGAACAGAAACTGGCCGACGATGATGTAGAAGAGCGCGCTGATCGACAACATCAGAACGCACGCCACAACGCCCCAGAAATCGATCGCCGAATTTCTGAAGAACACCAGCAGCAGCGCGAACGCCACGCTGGCAATCACCTGCAACACGAAAAGCGGCACCGCAAGCTGCAGGCTGATCAACATGCGGTTCTTGATCTCGTGACCGATGTCAGTGGCGCTTTTCGAGTCGGAGCGGCCGAAGTCAAGCGCCATCAGCGAAACCGAGCGATCCCAGAACACGGTGTCGGTCACGCGGTGCAGGCCCGCAGCAGCGCTGCTCCAGTAAAGCGGCTTGTCGTAGCCGCGCTCGACCTTCCACTTGTCGATCTGCTCTTGCGTGACCCGCTTGCCACCGATGTTGAGCCGCGCCATGTCATCGGGCGTGTTGACGGTGAAGAAAAGCATGAAGGTGACGAGGTTCACGCCGACCAACACCAACAGGCCGTAAAAGCTGCGTCGAACGAGGTAGTTCAGCATCGCTAGGGGGCCGGCTCGCTCGCGGCCAGTGCAGTCATGCGCTCACGCGCCTTGAACGCGCGCCGGGCAATCCACGCGAACCCCAGCGCTGCGATGGCAATCAAAAACAGGGGCCAGACCTTGGGTCGGTTCCATTCGGCCTGCAGGCGGGTGCGCAGCGGCGCGTCGATCTTGTAGTAAAGCGCGCGGTCGTTGGTGAAGAGGCCGTATTTCGCGTTACGCACCCACTGCTGGTAGGCCCCGGCGGCGTACGGGAAATAGCCCCAGGCCCAGGGTGAGTCTTTGCGCAAGATGTCGACCATCTCGTCGATCAGCTTCTGCTTGGCCGGGCCGTCGTCCAACAAAGCGAGCTGCTTGTAGCGACGGTCGAATTCTTGGTTTTCGTAGTTGGCGGTGTTGTCGCCTTCGAATTTGGCTTTCGAGTTGGGGCCGTAGAGCAAAAACAAAAAGTTCTCGGCGTCGGGGTAGTCGGCGTTCCAGCCCCACCAGAAAATTTGCTGTTTGCCTTTAAGCATCTTTTCCTGGAACTGGTTGTAGTCGGTCGCACGTATCTCGAGCTGAACGCCGACCTTGGCAAACTGCTTGACCATCCAGTCGAGTTCGGCACGGTATTCGGGTGTCGGCACGCGCTGGTAGTCGTAGTTCAACACCAACGGCTTGCCGCTCTTGGCGTCTCGGCCGTCGGGGTAACCGGCCTCGGCGAGCAGCGTCTTCGCTTCGTCGAGCGAGCGGCGCACCACCTTGCCGCTGACCAGCTTGTGCGTGACCGGGTTCATGCCCGCCACGGTGCCGTGGCGCGAGCCGAACATGCCGCCCGGCAGCGGCCCCATCGCGGCCTCACCGGCTTTTTGTGTGAAGACCCGGCCGTAGCCCTCCTCCCAGTCGATGGCGATCGAGAGGGCTTGGCGCAACTTGCGGTTCTTCGACTGCTGCTCGGGCGTGTCGCCCTTGCCGACGACCGGATCGAGCCAGTTGAAACCCACGTACCAATTGTTCGGCTCGATGCTTTTCGGGAAGCGCATGCCACGTTCTTCGAAGCGCTTGCGCACTTCGTCGGAGTCGTTGGCATCGGCGAGAAAGTCGGGGCCCCAGTCGGGCCGCTCGATCTCGGGCACGTCGAGGAAGCCCTGGTTGAACTTGGCGCGCAGCGGCGTCTTGTCCTTCTCGGTCGTGAAGACGAGTTTGTCGATGAAGGGCAGCTTCTTGCCGCAGTCTTCGAGCAGGCCCGCTTCTTTGTCGCCGGGCATGCCTTCGCAGGGGTAGGTGGAGCCGTGGTAGTTGGGATTGCGAGCCAGCACATGCCGCCGGTCGGGGTCGTACTCGACCGCCATGAAGGGCCCGGTTCCAACCGGCCAGACGTCGAGCGTCAGGCTGTTCTTGGCCATGCCGGGTTGGGCGTAGAACTTGTCGGCCTCCCAGGGCACCGGCGCGGTGAAGGTGAGCGTCATCCAATACTTCCACTGCGGGTACTTGCCTTTGATGCGGACGCGAACGGTGTATTTGTCGAGCGCTACGGCGCCGGCGAGTGGGTACTTTCTGAAGTCAAGAAACGGCTTGTCGAGTGCGGCACGGTCTTGCCCCTCACGCAACTTGTTGTCGGCATCGCGAATCGTCTTGCCATAGTCCTTCAGACCGATCACGTATTCGGAAAAGATCGCGTAGATCGGCGCTTCTATTCGCGGCGTGGCGTGGCGCTTGAGCGCGTAGACAAAGTCGTCGGCTACCAACTCGCGCGTGCCGTTTGTCTTGAAGTCGAGCGGCGAGTGCTTGTCGCGTGTCTGCTCTGCCGTGAGCGCGTGATGGAGGTATTCACCGTGTTCGTCTTTCGCGAAAGCGGGGTGCGGCGCGAAGAGCACGCCGGGCTTGATGTGGATGTCGTACACGCTTTCGGCCACGAGTTCGCCCGGGGCGTCGGCGGGCAGCGTTTGGCCGTTTTTGTCGAGGTAGCGTGGCGTGGCGAGTTCGGTCGCCGATTTGGGCACCAACGCATACGGACGCTTGAGGTAGTGGTACGCGTAAGGCGGCTCGTAGACCGCATACATGTACGGCACCTCGTTGACCGCATACGAGGCGGTCGGGTCGAGGTGGCGGGGCGAGCGCTCTTGAAACGCGACGAAGAGCGTGTTGGTCGAATCGCTGCCCGTGGGGTTGGGGCTGTTGTTGCAGCCGGCGAGAAAAGTTGCCGCACACAGCAGCCAGGCAGTCGAAACCCACGAAACGCGCATACCGCTTCATCCCCGAGGTTCGCCGGCGCGGCGCAGTTTTTCGCCCCACGCCCTCAAAACAACGCACCGCGTTCGGGCCGAGCTCGTGGCCGACCGAGGCGACAGATTGAAAATTTTACGGTGCGGTCGGCGCGCGCCGCGGCTTACTCGTGCAAATGGCCGTGTGCGTGCCTGTGTGCGCCCACGTGTCCGTGGGCGTGGTGGTCGTGCTCCCAGCCGATCAGCACATCGCGCTCGTTCACCAGCAGCGTAACGCGAGCGCCGACCGGCATCGTCACTTTGGTCGGCACATGCCCGAACGGCAAGCCGGTGACGATGGGTGTCTTCGTCAAGCTGCGCAGGTGCTGCACCACGGTCTTCATCGAGAAGCCGCGGTCGTACGGCGCCTTGCGCCAGCCGGTGAACTCGCCAAGCACGATGGCCTTTTGTGCATCGAGAACACCGGCCTGATGCAGCTGCAGCAGGTTGCGCTCGACGCGGTACGGGTGCTCGTTCACGTCTTCGAGAAACAGCACGCCACCCTTGATGCGCGGGAAGTAGGGCGTGCCCAACAGCGAATTGACCATGCAGAGGTTGCCGCCCCAAAGCGTGCCGCGAGCCTCCAGCCCGTCGAAGCCGGGCTCGGTGCGAAAGCCCACCGCCTCGAGTGCACCGCTCATCGCCTCGAGAAAGCAGTCGCGGGTGATCTCGTCGACGCCGCCGGCGTCGTTCGCGCGGCCGAAGTCGTCGGCCGCCAGCGGGCCGGCCCAGGTCACCAGCGCTTTGCCCAGTTTGGGTTGCGCCAGCAGGCCGAGCTGCAATGTGGTCATGTCGCTGTGGCCGACCCAGCGCGTGCCGTGCTCGATGCTCCGGGCGATGCGCTTCCAGTCGATGCGAGGCAACAAGCGCGTCAGACCGTAGCCGCCGCGCGAGGCCATCGCGATGCTGGGCGTCTCGGCGGCGACGCGGTGCAGCGCGGCCAACCGGGTGTCGTCGTCTCCGGCGAAGCGCTGGTGGCGCGCGGTGGTGTCGGGGTCGATCTGAACTTCGAAGCCGAGTGCCTTGAGTCGCTTGGCGGCGAGTTTGATCGGCGCGCTCTCGACGAGCACGCCGGCGGGCGAGAACAGGGTCAACAAGGTCATCGGATGGCTCATGGCGCTCATGGCGCTTAGGGGGATGGGGGCTCGGCGAGCATCTCGGTCGCCTCGCCGGCAGGGATCTCACCGTCGGCGGCCGGCTCGAACTCGTAGAGCGGAGCTCTGCCGCTGGGCGCGCCGGTCAACGCGCGGCGCTGCCGGTACTGCTCGCGCCGCTCGGCGAAAAAGTCGCGCAGCACGCCGCCGCATTCGTCGGCCAGCACGCCTGCCTCGATACGGGTGTGGTGGTTGAGCCGTGGTTCACCGAAGAGATCGACCACAGAGCCGGCCGCGCCGGTCTTGGGGTCGCGCGCACCGAACACCACTCGCTTGAAGCGCGCGTGCATCAACGCCATCGCGCACATGGCGCAGGGCTCGAGCGTCACGTAGAGCTCACATTCAGGCAGGCGGTAGTTGGCCATCAATTGCGCGGCGTGACGCAACGCGACGATCTCGGCGTGCGCAGTCGGGTCGTGCTCGGTGATCGGCCGGTTGTAGCCGGTGGCGACCACCTGTATGCCTTCGGCAGAGCGCCGCACGATTACCGCGCCGACGGGCACCTCCCCAATCAGCCAGGCGTTGCGCGCCTGGTCGAGCGCGAGTCGCATCACGCCCTCATCAGCCCCACCAGCAACATTGCTCATGGTTTTTCGGACTCTTCTTTGCGCGCGGCAGCGCCCTGGTTCATGGCGTTTACGGCGTCGTTAGCGACCTTGTTTTGTAATTGCCGCGCCTGTTCGCGCACGGTGCCGCTGCCCGACATCTGCGGCACCGCAACGCCGACCGCTTCGCTCGCCGCGCCGGCACGACCGACCTGCCCGACCGCCTTCAATTGCTTGACCGCAATCAGGCCGACGATCACCAGGGCGACTAGCAAGGACACCACGCCGAACAGAGCTTTCAAGGTCACCTCCCGGTGCGTTACAGAGAGGAGCATTCTGCCCGGCCGGCACAGCAGATCGACATCGATTGGGCGGGTAACCGGACGGCTGGCGGCCCGCGGAGGGTTGAGCGGTTTCGTCCGCATCGTCGGGTACGATCCGCGCCGCCCTCGACACCCACGCCGGAGACTCATCCATGCAAATCATCTGCCTCGACCTCGAGGGTGTGCTCGTCCCCGAAATCTGGATCGAGTTTTCGAAGCGAACCGGCATCGCCGAGTTGGCACGCACCACGCGCGACGAGCCCGACTACGACAAGCTGATGAACTTTCGCATCGGCCTGCTCGCCCAGCACCGGCTCAAGTTGGCCGACATCCAGCAGGTGATCGCCGGCATGGGCCCGATGCAGGGCGCCAAGGCGTTTCTCGACGACCTGCGCAGCCGCTATCAGGTGCTGATTTTGTCCGACACCTTCTATGAATTCGCGCAGCCGCTGATGCAACAACTCGGCTGGCCGACACTGCTTTGCCACAAGCTCGAGGTCGATGACCAAGGCTTCGTCACCCGCCACGTGCTGCGCCAGCCCGATCAAAAGCGACATGCGGTCGATGCCTTGCGCGGCCTTAACTTTCAGGTCATTGCGGCGGGTGATTCGTACAACGACACCGGCATGCTGGGCGCAGCGCACGCCGGCTTTTTCATCCACCCGCCCGAGCCCATAGTGGCGCAGTTTCCGCAGTTCCCGGTGACCCGCAGCTACGCCGAACTCAAGGCCGCGATCGACGCTGCAGCCGCTCGCCTGCGTGCTTAGGGCCTTTTAGCGATTCAGCGCAGCGAGCGCACCCAGCAGGCCGAAGAGCACCGGCTGGTGCAGCATGTAGAAGCTCAGGCTCCAGCGGCCGAGCACGGCGAGCGGCGCTAGGCCGGTCGGCAAGCGGCCGGCGATCCAGCTGCGCCGCCTTTGGAGCACCCATTGCCCGGCGGCCAGACCCCACCACATCACGCCCAGCCACGGCAGCAGCGGCACGTAATCTTCGGTGATCGGCTTGCGGGTTACAAGGCCGATCGGGTTGGTCCACCGGCTGTCGAAGAAGGGGTGTTGCACCCACTGCGGCAAGAGGATGGCCGCCAAGCCCAGCCACCACAGCCACGGCCCCAGGCCGGCGCTCACTCGCATCACGATCAAAGCCACCGCGATGCAGTGCAAGACACCGAAGCTGATGAAGCTGCGCGGAAACTGCCACGCCGAGGCGATGCTCACCAGCAGCGCGCAACCGGCCACCTGCGCCCATCGCTTCCAGAATCGTTGCCACGACTGGCCTTGTTCAATCGCGATCGACTGGCCGAGACCGGCGCAAAACAAGAAGAGGCTGACGATGCAGGTGCGTTGCCAGGTCCAGATCGGGTCGGTGTAAAAGTTTTGACGAATGAACCTGAAATAGTTCAAGTCGTAGCAAAAGTGAAAGATCGCCATCCAGACGACCGCAACTGCACGCAGCGCGTCGAGGCGGTCGAAGCGGGTGCTGGCAACTCGCTCAGGGGCGTTCGACTCATTCACGCGCCGACGATAGCGCAGGCGCTGTGCGGGGCCATCGTTTGGCTCGCCGCTGCGCTGTCGCCGTCACGATCACCCGGCCCAGGCGCGTACTGGCACTGCAGATCACGCCGCGATCGCGGCCGCCACGCCCACACCCGCTGCCAGCGCAGCGTCGCGCAGCGGGCCGTCGGTCGTTGCGATCGGCAGCTGAAGCCGCAGTGCCAATTCGAGGTAGGCCGCGTCGTAGCTGCTGAGTCCGAATCGCAAAGCAAGGCCAAGAACTTCGCTGACAGCCACCGGTCTCCGGTCGACATCGATCGGCAAGGACATGAGACGCGTGACGACACGCTGGGCACTCTCGGCGGTCATGCGCTGGCGTGTGCATGCCGTGCGCAGCACATTGGCAAGTTCCAGTTCCCAAAGTGCGGGCACAAGCGCTCGATCAACTTGCAACCGCGTGATGATGGCTTCGGAATAGTCTGTCGCCTGGTTGTCGAGAAACCAGCCACAGACCACCGAGTTGTCGAGGACGAATGGCACAGCGGTCAATCGCGGCCGTCGGCGATCAGGTCACGCACCTGGCCTTCGAGCACCACGCCCTTGCGTTCCTCGCGCAGCGCCGCAATCGTCGCACCGACCTGCTGCCGCTGCTGGCTTACTGCCCCGCGTCGCGCTCCGACGGCGGCGACCAAGCGGGCGACCGGCACGCCGCGCCGGGTGATGGTCACCTGCTCGCCTTGCTCGACCTCGATCAGCAACTCCGACAGGCGGGTTTTGGCTTCGAAGACGGCAACTTCTTTCATGGTCAACCTCGATTTCTAGATGGTTAACCATAGTTTAACTTGCCGCCCTACCCGACCCAAACCCGCGCGTTCGCGAACATGCGCGTCCAGGGGCTGCTCTCGCTGCGGTCGCCGTCGGTCCAGCTCATCTGCAGGTTGCGGACGACCCGCTCGGCGTGGGGCATCAGGGCGGTGAAACGGCCGTCGGCAGTGGTCACCGCCGTGAGGCCCTCGGCGCTGCCGTTGGGGTTGAACGGGTAAGCCTCGGTCGCAGCACCGGCGTGATCGACGAAACGCATCGCGCGGTGCACCGCGGCCGCATCGCCGCGCTGCGAGAAGTCGGCGAAGCCTTCGCCGTGGGCCACTGCCACTGGCAACCGGCTGCCAGCCATGCCGGTGAAGAAGATCGACGGGCTGTCGAGCACCTCGACCAGGCTCAGCCGTGCCTCGAATTGCTCGCTCTTGTTGCGCGTAAATTTCGGCCAGGCCGCAGCGCCCGGGATGAGCGGCGCGAGTGCCGCCATCATCTGGCAGCCGTTGCAGACGCCGAGCGCGAAGGTGTCGGTGCGGTTGAAGAACGCCGCGAACTGGTCGGCAAGCGCCGGGTTGAACATCACCGAGCGTGCCCAGCCTTCGCCGGCGCCCAGCGTGTCGCCGTAGCTGAATCCGCCACATGCGACGAAGCCCTGAAATTGGTCGAGACGCGCTCGGCCGGTTTGCAGGTCGCTCATGTGCAGGTCGAAGGTCTCGAAGCCGGCGCGGTCGAAGGCGAAGCTGGTTTCGAGGTGACTGTTGACGCCCTGCTCGCGCAAGATGGCGAGCTTGGGGCGGGCTTTGCCGATGAAAGGCGCGGCGACATTCAGCGCGACATCGAAGGTCGGTTGGATGCTTAGTCCTGCATCGTCGAGCCGACCGGCGGCCTCGTGTTCGGCATCGGCACACGACGGGTTGTCGCGCAGCTTCGAGACACGCCAACTCACCTCGTCCCAGGTCTGGTGCAGCTCGCGCAGCGGTGCGCTGAACACCGCCTTGGCATCGCGCCAGACCTCGATCACGCCGCGGGTGTTGGGTTTGCCGATGAAGTGACTGTGGCGGCTCAGGCCGAACTCGCGCAGGGTCTGCATCACCTCATTGCGCACCTCGGTCTTGACCTGGATAAGCACACCGAGTTCTTCGTTGAAGAGCGCGCGAAGGGTCAGCTCTTCGCGCCTTGCGCTGACTTGGGTGGCCCAGTTTTTCGAGTCACCGAAATCGGCCCGGCTGTCGCTGATGCCGTCTCCATCGGTGACCAGCATGTCGACGTTGAGGCTCAGGCCCATGTGGCCAGCGAAGGCCATCTCGCAGGCGGCTGCCCAAACGCCACCGTCGCTGCGGTCGTGATAAGCCAACACGCGGCCTTGCGCGCGCAAACGGTTGACCGCAGCGACCAGCGCCTTGAGCATGGCAGGGTCGTCGAGGTCGGGCACACCGTCGTCGGTGCGTGAGCCGAACTGGCCGAGCACCTGCGCGAGCATCGAGCCGGCCATGCGGCGCTTGCCCGCGCCGAGATCGATCAGGACCAACGTGGTGTCGCCGGGCTGGAGTTGCGGCGTCAGCGCGGAGCGCACGTCAGCCACGGTTGCAAATGCGGTAACGATCAGGCTGACCGGCGCGGTCACCTGCTTGGTCTCTCCGTCCTCTGACCAGCGCGTGCGCATCGAAAGCGAATCCTTGCCGACCGGCACGCCGATGCCGAGCGCAGGGCAGAGCTGCATGCCGATCGCGGCGACCGTGTCGTAGAGCGCAGCGTCTTCACCGGGCTCGCCGCAAGCGGCCATCCAGTTGCAGCTCAGCTTGACGCGCGAGAGCTCGATCGGCGCCGCCAGCAGGTTGGTGATCGCCTCGCCGACCGCCATGCGGCCCGACGCGGGAGCATCGAGTGCGGCCAGCGGTGTGCGTTCGCCCAGGCT
>JAYUWC010000206.1:0-4838 GCA_043753755.1 Rhizobacter sp. | reverse complement strand
CGCCGCGACCAGGCCTATTTAGGCGTGCTGGTCGACGACCTCATTACTCAGGGCGTGACTGAGCCGTACCGCATGTTCACCAGTCGCGCCGAGTTTCGGCTGCAGCTCCGCGAAGACAACGCCGACATGCGCTTGACCGAAGTCGGGCGCGCGATGGGTTTGGTGGACGACGCGCGTTGGGGAGCCTTCAACCGCAAGCGAGACGCCGTGGCGCGCGAACTGGTGCGTTTGAGAGCGACCTGGGTGCGTCCGGCCACCTTGGCATCGGCCCATGCCGAGCGGTTGCTGGGCGCGGCAATCGAGCATGAATACAGCTTGGCCGAGTTGCTCAAGCGACCGGATGTCGACTTCGATGCAGTCACCGAGATTGCAGCGGTGGCCGCGCCTGAATTCGGTGTTTCACGTGAAACCTTGCGCGCTGAGCTGGGCCGCGACTTGGCCGACGCCGTCATCGACCAAGCTCAAATAAGCATCAAGTACGCGGGCTACATCGACAAGCAGATTCGCGACGTCGAGCGGGCGGCATCGTTTGAAGAACTGTGCCTGCCGGAGACGTTCAACTACGCCGAGGTGATGGCTTTATCGATCGAGGCGAGGCAGAAGCTTGCGAAGCATCGCCCGGCAACACTGGGCCAAGCCTCGCGCATGTCGGGCATCACACCCGCCACGATATCGCTGCTGCTGGTGCATCTCAAGAAGCGTCGGCCTGCCGTGGCATCGACGATTAATGGGTCGGCTGTCGATGCCACGCTGACGAATTTGCTTTGACGATGGCCACTGCCATCGAGGCGCTGAGACCTGCGCTGCGGGGTGTTCTGTGTGAACTGCGACTCGAACCTGACGACGTGAAACTCGACCGGCTTCTGGCGTATCTGACGCTGTTGCAACGCTGGAACGCCCACTACAACCTTACGGCGGTGCGAGATCCCGCGGCAATGCTGACCCAGCACCTCGCAGATTGCCTGGCGGTCATCGAGCCGCTTCGTCGACGGTTCGGCGCGACGCCGTTTCGTGTGCTTGACGTGGGCAGCGGAGGTGGTTTGCCGGGTGTTGTGATCGCTTTGTTGATGCCCGATGTGGATGTCATCTGTGTCGATGCGGTTGGTAAGAAGGCCGCCTTTGTTCAGCAGGTTGGTGGCGAACTGGCGCTGCGAAACCTGCACGCTCGCCACGCGCGTGCGGAGCAGCTCATTGGACAAACCTACGACGCGGTCACCTGCCGTGCCTTCGCCTCGCTGCGCGACTTCACCACGCTCACCCGGCCGCTCTTGGCGGATCGGGGCGTCTGGGTGGCGATGAAAGCCAAAAATCCGGCCGATGAAATCGTGCAACTGCAAGCAGATGTCGATGTGTTTCACGTGGAACAACTTACCGTTCCAGGGCTGGATGCTGAACGTTGCCTGGTTTGGATGCGTCCCGCGACCTAGACCGAGACAAGCGCCCGCTGCAAGCGTCAAATTCCCGATCCCTATAATTCGCAACTTCGGATCGGGCTTTTCGGCGCCGATTCAGCTTACTTTTCGACCTCTGCACTCATGGCCAGAATTTTCTGCATTGCCAACCAGAAGGGCGGCGTCGGTAAGACCACGACCACGGTGAATCTGGCCGCTGGCCTGGCAAAAATCGGTCAGCGCGTGTTGGTGGTCGACCTCGACCCGCAGGGCAACGCGACCATGGGCTCGGGCATCGACAAGCGCGCACTGGAGCTGACGGTCTATGACGTTTTGCTCGAAAACGCGTCGGTGGCCGAGGCCCGCCAGCGCAACGACAAAGTGGGCTATGACGTGGTCGGTGCCAATCGAGAACTCGCCGGCGCCGAGGTCGAGCTGGTCGAACTCGAGCGGCGTGAAAAGCGCCTGAAGGGCGCGTTGTTGCAGGTCGACGGTGAATACGACTTCGTCCTCATCGACTGCCCGCCGTCGCTCAGTCTGCTGACGCTCAATGGCCTGTGCAGCGCGCACGGCGTCGTCGTGCCGATGCAATGTGAATACTTCGCCCTAGAGGGCTTGAGCGATCTGGTCAACACGATCAAGCAGGTTCACGCCAACCTGAACCCCGCGCTGGAAATTATTGGCTTGCTTCGGGTGATGTTCGACCCGCGGATCACTTTGCAGCATCAGGTCAGCGAGCAGCTCAAATCGCATTTCGGCGACAAGGTATTCAACACGGTGATCCCTCGCAACGTGCGCTTGGCCGAAGCGCCCAGCTACGGCCTGCCGGGGGTGGTGTTCGACCCGGCATCCAAGGGTGCGATCGCTTTTGTCGAGTTTGCGCGCGAGATGTCGGAGCGCCTTGGCCAAACGCAGGGTCACATGACCACGGCGCTGGCGTGATGCTGGAGGGTTTGAACCCCGCGTTCGAGCCGGCTCTGTTGTCGCGCATCGAAGATGCCGGGCTCAACGCCAGCGCGCCACCACAGCAACGCTGGCTCGATGGCTGGCTGGTGCGCTTTTCGCCCGGCAAGGCAAAAAGAGCCCGTTGCATCAACGCGGTCGCCGAAGGAAGAACCTCGGTGAAAGACAAATTGGCAGCGTGTGCTCAGATCTTCCATGCCTTGCAGCTCCCGGTGATCGTGCGCATCACGCCGTTCACCGAGCCGGCCGCCCTCGACACGATGTTGGCGCAGCAGGGTCTGGAGCGTTTCGACGACACGCGGGTGATGGTGCTGTCGGAGTTGCCGGCCCACGAAGCGCCTGCCCACGCGGGTGTGTCCATCGACGCGATCGGCCTCGAGGCATTCGCACAGCGCGTGGGCGGCTTTCGGCGCTCGCCGCTGGCGCAGCGCCAGGCCCATGCCGAGCGCCTGCTGAACTCACCGGTGCCGTTTCGGGCCTTCGAGTTGCGCGCCGACGCCGAAGTCGTTGCCTGCGGGCAGATTGCCATCGAGGGTGATCTGGTCGGCCTCTATGACGTATTCACCGCCGAGGCGGAGCGAGGTCGGGGCCTCGCTCGTGCCTTGTGCGGCCACATGCTGGCTGACGCGCGTTTGCGGGGTGCGCGGCATGCCTACCTGCAGGTCGAGGCCGACAACCTTGCGGCGCGTGCCGTCTATCGTCACGCCGGCTTCATCGACGCCTACGCCTATCACTACCGAGCTTGCGACCCTCGGGCCGCGTAGCTGACGCAACCTTGGATCAAAGGCCGAGTCCTTCGTCGACGCCGAGGTGCACGTTCATCGACTGCACCGCCGCGCCACTCGCGCCCTTGCCCAGGTTGTCGAGACGGGCCATCACGATCACCTGGGTGTCGTTCGCAAAGACGAAGATGTCGACCCGGTTGGTGTCGTTGCAAGCCTGAACGTCGAAGAATCCGGAGGCCAATGTGGCGGCGTCACGCAGCGGCATGACGCGAATGAAGCGCTCGCCCGAATAGCGTTTTACAAACGCCTCATGCAGCGAATCGGCTGACGTGCCGGAGCTAAGGTCAGACAGATGTAAGGGCACGCTTACGCTCAAGCCCTTATAAAAATTGCCGACGATGGGCATAAAGATCGGCGGAGTTTCGAGGCCGGTGTGGCGCGCCATCTCGGGAACATGCTTGTGGGCCAGGCCCAATGCATAGGGCCGCGGTGCCATCAGATGAGCGTCGCCGCCCAATTGGTATTGCTCGATCATCTTCTTGCCGCCACCCGAGTACCCGGTGATCGAGCTGGCAGAAATCGCCCGAGAGGCCGGCACCAGCCCGGCGTCGACCAGTGGCCGAAGCAGCAGGATGAAGGCCGATGCATGGCAACCGGGATTCGAGATGCGTTTCGATGTGCGCAGCAACTCGCGCTGCATGGGCGCCAACTCGGGCATCCCGAACGCCCAGCCGGCAACAGTGCGGTGGGCGCTGCTGGCGTCGATCACGCAAGTGTGCGGATTGGTGACCCACGCGGCGGCCTCGCGAGCGGCCGCATCGGGCAGGCAAAGAAACGCCACATCGGCGGCGTTCAACAAACGGGCGCGCTCTGCGGCATCCTTGCGCTTGTCGGCATCGATGCGCAAAACCTCGATATCGGCGCGCTGCGCCAAGTACTCGTGAATGCGCAGACCTGTGGTGCCCTCTTGACCATCCACGAACACGGTGTGGCTCATGACTTGCCCCTTCATCGAAAACCACACTAAGGATAAACGAGCGTGATGAAAGAGCATCCCTTGGCGGAAGTTCGCGTGCTGCTGCTCGCGGGCTGGCTCGACTCCGACCCGGCGCATTGGCAAAGCCGCTGGGCGGTGTTGTACGGCGACCGCCGCGTCGAGCAAGACGACTGGCAGTGGCCCAAGCGAGGCGACTGGATGGCTCGCCTCGACGAGGTGGTGCTCGAGTCGGCCCAACCTGTCGTATTGATTGCCCACAGCCTGGGATGCCATTTGGCCGCGGCCTGGGCCGCCCATTCGCGACACACGGCGCGGGTACACGCCGCGCTGCTCGTGGCCCCGCCCGACACCGAGCGCAACGACATGCCGCCCAACCTGTTCAATTGGCGCTCGATGGTGCGCGCGCCACTGCCCTTTGCCAGCCTGGTGGTTATCAGCAGCAATAACCCATATTGCGCTGCCGAACGGGCGCGGGGCATGGCGTGCGATTGGGGTGCCGTCGCAGTCGACCTCGGCCCGCGTGGCCACATCAACAGCGAATCGGCGCTCGGTGATTGGCCCGAGGGGCGCGTGCTGCTGCAAAGACTGCTCGGTTGATGATCGACAATTCGACGATGGTCACCAAGAAACCCAAAGGCCTCGGCCTCGGCCTCGAAGCGCTGCTTGGCCCGCGTGTCAAAGAGGCCGGCGACACACCCGCCGCCGGCGATGACGGCTTGCCGCACATTCTGAGACTCGCGCAATTGCAGCCCGGCAAGTACC
>JAYUWC010000205.1:0-4895 GCA_043753755.1 Rhizobacter sp. | reverse complement strand
TCGTCGCTGTGCTCGGCCCTACGGCCTATGTGCTGGTGCTCTATGCCGTGCAGCTCGCGCCGCTCAGCCGGGTCGCGCCGGCGCGCGAGGTCTCGATGCTTTTCGCCGCACTGATCGGCGGCCGCCTGCTCGGCGAAGGCGATCGAGCGATGCGGGTGGTGGGAGCGATGTGTATCGCGGCGGGGGTAGCGGGGTTGGCGTTGGGTTAACCGCGCACGAAGGTACGCAACTCCTTCGCCATCCGCGCCAGCGAAGGCCCGTGGATGTACATCATGTGGCCGGCTTCGAAGTAGCTCACGCTGACGCGACTACGGGCGCCTTCGCGCAGGCCGAGGTGGTTGAGCGTGTAGTCGCCGGCGGCGTGCGGCGTGCCGAGGTCGTAGTAGCCGCTGGCGACGTAGACGCGCATGTGCGGGTTGGCCTGCATCGCCTTGCGCAAACTGGCGCCGACGTTGACGTACTTGTTCTCGAAACCCTTCCAGCTCCATTTGTCCCAGATCGGCGCATGCACGATGTAGGGCGCGTCGGTCTCGTACTTCAGTGTCTCTTTGAGCACGCGGTTGATGCCGACGGCGTATGCGCCGAGCACGGTGTTCAAGAACGGATCGGCTTCGGGGTGCTCGCCGGCATCGTCGCGGTCTTCGCCCAAAAAGCGCGAGTCGAGTCGGCCGACCGTCTGGCGGCGCCCGCGCAGCAACTGCTTGAAATAGCGAAAGGTCTCGGGCCGGAGGTCGACCTGCTCGATGTAGGCGGGCGAGAGGCCGGTGAAGCGCGCAAGCTGCGTCGCGATCTTTTCGCGCGGCTTGCCGGTGAGCTTTGCGCCCTGCATCAGCGCGGCGGTGTACTCGCCGAGCGCAAAGGCCTCGGCGGCAGCCACCACTTCGGCGAGTGTCTGCTTTTGCAGATCGAGCGCCAGCGCCTGGTGGTACCACGCGGTCGCGGCGTAGGTCGGCACGAAGAGGGCATACGGCAGCTCGTTGCCGTGGTCGAAGCTGAGGGTCTGCAGATCGATCGCGAGCGACACCAGCATCACGCCGTTGAGCATCACGTCGTGCTTGTCTTGCAGATGCAAGGAGAGCCCGGCCGCGCGTGTGGTGCCGTAGCTTTCGCCGATCAAATACTTGGGGCTGCCCCAGCGGCCGTAGCGGGTCAGGTAGAGGCGGATGAATTCGCCGACCGAGTCGAGGTCGCGCTGGTAGGCGTGGTACTCGCTCGGCTTTTCGCCCGCCGCCATGCGCGAGTGGCCGGTGCCGACCGGGTCGATGAAGACCAGGTCGCTGTCGGTCAACAGCGTGTGCTCGTTGTCGACCAGTGCGTAGGGCGGAGGCGGCGGGTTGCCGATCTCGTCGCAGGCCACTCGCTGCGGCCCGAGGATGCCGAGATGCAGCCACACGCTGCTCGAACCCGGCCCGCCGTTAAAGCTGAAAGTGATCGGCCGCGGCTCGCCCTTGCCGCCCTTTTTGTCGTTCAGCGTGTAGGCGGTGAAGAAGAAGCTCGCGGTCGCTTTGTCGGGCTTGGGCGGCGCGGCGTGTTTAGCGTCGGCGCTGTCTTTGGAGTCGTAGCTCGGCATGTAGTCGCGCAGCACGACCGTGCCGCAGGTGGCGGTGTACTCGAGCGTCTTCTTGCCGATGGCGAGTTTGTGGTGCGTCACCACCAGGCGCTCTTGCGGATCGGCCGGTGCTGCCGATGCCGCGGGTGCCGCGGGTGCAGGTTGTTCCTTGGGGTCGGGAGCGGTCATGGGCCAAGCCTCGTTAGAGTGACGGGATGAACAAGCTGCTGCGACTCTACCTGTGACGATGACCGCCACAGCCTCTCACTTCAACGCGCTCGCGGGCGTCGATTTCACCAGCCGGCCGAGCCGGCGCAAACCCATCACCGTGGCGCTCGGCCGCGCAGCGCTCGGTGTGGTTCGGCTCGAGCGCATCGAGTCGCACGCCGACTTTGCGGGCTTCGCGGCATGGCTGCAAACGCCGGGGCCGTGGCTGGGGGTGTTCGATCTGCCGTTCGGTTTGCCGCGCGAGTTGGTCACCACGCTGCAGTGGCCCACCGAGTGGGCGCCGTTGATGCGTCATTACGCAGCGCTCTCGCGCGGCGAGATACGCGATGCCTTCGCCGCGTTTTGCGATGCGCGGCCCGTGGGCGGCAAGTTCGCGCACCGCGCGACCGATGGCCCGGCCGGCTCGTCGCCCTCGATGAAGTGGGTCAACCCGCCGGTCGCTTTCATGATGCATGCGGGTGTGCCGTTGTTGATCGAGGCCGGCGTGCACCTGCCCGGTTTGCACGCCGGCGACACGACCCGCGTGGCGCTCGAGGGCTACCCCGGCCTGCTCGCGCGCGAAGTGCTGGGCCCGCGTTCTTACAAGAGCGACACCGCGGTAAAGCAAACGCCGGAGCGCTTGATTGCGCGCATCGATCTGGTCGATGCGCTCGATCAGGGCCGGACCCGCCTCGGCCTGCGTTTGAAGCTCACCCATGCGCAACGCGACGACCTGATCGCCGATGCCAGCGGCGACCGACTCGACGCCGTTCTCTGCCTCGTGCAGGCCGCCTGGGCGAGCCAGCGGCCCGACCACGGCCTGCCGCGAGAGATCGACCCGCTCGAGGGCTGGATCGTCAGCGTCTAAGCGGCCACAGCGCCGGGCAAAACCGCCGCGCGCACGGCCTTCTCCGACGCGTCCGGCGCGCCTGCTCTGCTAAGGTCAATCGCAATGCACGCGTTCAACTTTCTGCTGCTGGCGACAAGCCTGCTGGTGTTCATCAGCTTGCTGGCCGGCGTCGCCTCGTCGCGCCTCAACCTGCCGTTTTTGTTGGTCTTTTTATTGGCGGGAATGTTCGTCGGCGTCGATGGGCCGGTCGGCCTGCGCTTCAACGATGCCCAGCTCTCGGCCTGGGTCGGCAACGCGGCGTTGGCGGTCATCTTGCTCGAAGGCGGCATCAGCACGCGCATCGAAACAGTCCGCGTCGGGCTGCGGCCCGCGCTGGTGCTGTCGAGTTTCGGCGTCTGGCTCACGGCGGCGTTCGTGGCGGCCGCGGCCATGCTGGTGTTGAAGATCGATTGGCGGCTCGGCCTCCTGCTCGGCGCGATCGTCGGCTCGACCGACGCGGCCGCGGTGTTCTCGGTTCTGCGGCAAGGGGGTGTTCGGCTGAACGAGCGCCTTTCGGCCACGCTCGAACTCGAATCGGGGCTGAACGACCCGATGGCAGTGTTTCTGGTGCTGGCGCTGATCGCCTCGATCAAGCACGACGCCGGCGTTGAAGATGGCCTGCTGCTGCTCGCGCGGCAAGCCGGTTTCGGAGCAGTCATCGGCCTGGGCCTCGGTTGGGCGGTGGCGCGGTTGCTCGACCGGTTGCCGCTCAACGTCGAGCACGGCGGCCTGCTTTCGCTGCTGATCGTGTCGGGCGGCATGGTGGTGTTCGCGCTCTCGGGTCTGGTCGAGGGTTCCGGCTTTCTGGCGATCTATCTTTTCGGCATTCAGCTGCGCGCGCGGGCCGAAGTGGCGGCGCATGCGGCCTCGTCGGCACTCGACGGTTTTGCCTGGGCGGCGCAGGCCAGCCTCTTCATGTTGCTCGGGCTTTTGGTCACGCCGCACGACATGCTCAAAACCTTCGGTGCCACCACACTGATCGCGCTGATGCTGATGTTCGTCGCGCGGCCGGTCGCGGTGTGGTTTTGTCTCTGGCCGATGGGCTTCAGCGCGCGCGAGCGGCTCTTTGTCGGCTGGGTCGGATTGCGCGGTGCGGTGCCTATCGTGCTGGCGTTGTTTCCGCTGCTCGAAAAGGTGCCCGACAGCTACCGATTCTTCAACGTCGCCTTCGCGGTGGTGCTGGCTTCGTTGCTGCTGCAGGGCACGACGCTCGGTTGGGTGGCGCGGCGCCTCGGGGTCGTCGAGCCGCCGGCAACACCGCCGCCCGAAAAGCGCGCGGTGCACGGTCGGTTGGCACTCGACGCCGAACTGCCGCTGGCCGATGTGTTCGGGTTTTTGCAGCTGCCGATGCCGCAGAGTGGCGGTGACACCCTGCGCGACTGGCTCACCGACAACCTCTCGCGCGACGCCGCCGCGGGCGACGGCATCGAGTGGCACGGCGCGCGCTTCAACGTGATCGAATTGCAGGAGGGGCGAATTACGCGCGTCGGCGTGACGCAATCGGCGCGGGGTGCCTCGGCGCCGCCAGTGATTGCCGAGTCGAAGTGAGCGAATCGCCCGCCACTGCCGGCGAAGCCTGGTTCGCGCACCGCGGCTGGACGCCGTTTGCCTTTCAGCGCGAGGTCTGGGCCGCAATGGCCGAAGGCGCGAGCGGCCTGCTGCATGCCAGCACCGGCTCAGGCAAAACCTACGCCGTGTGGTTCGGCGCGCTGGCCCGCGCCGAAGCGCTCGGTGTGCCGTTGCAGGGCACAAGCGCCACGGGCCGCCGCGCCGGGCCGCCCCAAGCAAGGCCCGACCCTCTCGGAGGGTCGATCGCCGTGCCCGGCGAGCGGGGAGCAGTCATTCCGCTGGGCGTGCTCTGGCTCACGCCGATGCGCGCGCTCGCCGCCGACACCGGCCGCGCACTGCAGACGCCACTCACCGAGCTCGGCGCGCACTGGAGCCTCGGCATGCGCACCGGCGACACGCCGAGCGCCGAACGCGCGCGCCAAGACCGCCGCTTCCCGACCGTGCTCATCACCACTCCCGAGTCGCTGAGCCTGATGTTGACCCGCGAGGGGGTAGAGGCCGAGCTCGGCGGCATCCACACCGTCATCGTCGACGAATGGCACGAGTTGATGGGCAACAAGCGCGGTGTGCAAGTGCAACTCGCGCTCGCACGCCTCAGGCGCTGGAACGCGTCGCTGGCGGTGTGGGGCCTGAGCGCGACGCTCGGCAACCTGCCCGAGGCGATGCAGGTGCTGCTCGGCA
>JAYUWC010000204.1:0-4929 GCA_043753755.1 Rhizobacter sp. | reverse complement strand
CACCGAAGCGGGGCATCTCGCCACGATCGAGCAGATGCTGGCGCCTCGGGACCGCAGCCGGCTGTTGCCGTTATGGCGCGCTGCCGGATGGCTGACCGGTGCGCTTCCGGCGTGTGTCGGGCCACGCGCGGTGTTCGCCACGATCGAGGCTGTCGAAACCTTTGTCGACCACCACTACACCGAGCAGATCGAATCGATCGACCATCTGGACCCGAGCCGTGCACAGCCTGTGTTGCAGGGGCTGCGAGCGCAGCTGCACTCGTTTCGCGCCGATGAAATCGAACACCGTGACGATGCGGCCGCGCGAATCGACCGGCAGGCCAGCCCGCCGTCCGCGTTGCTTCGCCTGTGGATATGGGCCGTGGGTGCGGGGTCGCGTGGCGCCGTAAAAATCTGCCGCTGGGTCTGAGCCACCAACATCGCCGAAAGACCTATGACAGCCTCCAGCACCATCAGAGAAAACGAAGTCGAGCGCTTCAACCGCCTGGCTAATACCTGGTGGGATCGAACCGGACCGATGAAACCGCTGCACGTCGTCAACGAGCTGCGGCTCGGCTACGTGCTCGAGCAGATCGCCGAGCGCTTCGAACGCCCCGTCGGGGCGCTGCAGGGTTTGCGGATTGCCGACGTCGGCTGCGGTGCCGGCTTGCTGTCAGAACCCTTGGCGGCCCGTGGCGCGTCGGTCGTCGGCATCGATGCTGCACCGAACAGCATTGCCGCTGCGCGGCTGCATGCAAACGTCGGGGCGCTGCAGATCGACTACCGGCAAGGTGAGCCTGAGACCGCCCTTCACCGAGGTGAATCGTTCGACGTGCTGCTGCTGCTCGAAGTGGTCGAGCACGTCGATGATGTGCAAGGCTTCTTGCGCGATGCGGTCACCCACCTGGCACCTGGCGGGCTGCTGCTCGTATCGACGATCAATCGCACGCTGCGCAGTTACCTTACTGCGATCGTCGGCGCCGAGATGGTGTTTCGGGTGCTGCCGCGGGGCACTCACCAGTGGGGCCAATTCGTGCGGCCCGAGGAGCTCGAGGGCGCTGCGGCAGCTTGCGGGCTGACACGTGGCGCGCGCCGCGGCATGGGCTACCTGCCCGCCGTTCATCGCGCATGGTGGACGCGTGGCCTTTCAGTCAACTACATCGCGAGCTTTCGCAAAGCCGGGAACGTCAAGTCATGAACAGCTGCAGCAACCCACCCCGCACCCTCGGGCGTCTTCTACTTTGGCTTACGCTTGTCGTCATGCCCTTGCCCAGCCATGCCATTGAAGAGCCCAAGTACCAGGTCGTGAGGCAGTTCGACAACGTGGAGGTGCGCCAGTATTCGGCCTACGTCGTGGCCGAGGTGGTGCTAGACGCGACGGCTGAAGCCGCGGGCGGCCAGGCCTTCCCGATCCTGGCCGGCTATATCTTCGGCAAAAACAAGGGCGAAAAGAAATTCGAGATGACGGCGCCGGTGACGCAGATGGCCATGCCGGTGAAGATGGAGATGACGGCACCGGTAATACAGGCCGCAGCGGCGGGGGGCATGCGTGTGCAGTTCGTGTTGCCCGAAGGGGTGCCACTGGAGTCGGCCCCCGAGCCGCTGGACCCGCGAGTGCAAATACGCCTGGTGCCGAGCAGCTTGTGCGCTGTCATTCGTTACTCGGGCACTTGGTCGCAAGCCAACTACGCCGAACACCTTCAAAAGCTGCAAGCTGCCCTGGCCACCGCCGGCGTCGCAACACAGGGCCAACCGGTCCTGGCGCGTTACAACAGCCCGATGACCCCCTGGTTTTTGCGCCGCAACGAGATCTGGCTGACGCTTCGATAAGCGGTCCGTCCTTTTTTAACGGCCTGTTCCACCTTTTTGCACTGCACGGGCGATGTCATGATTTTGTCGTTGGCTGTCCTGACCACGTCGTTGTTGTTCGGAGGCATGACGCTGTACTCGTTCGGCTTTGCTGCCTTTTTGTTCAAGGCGCTGCCTGCCAAGACGGCGAGAGAAACGCTTCGTCGCGCCTTTCCCTGGTTCTATGCGTTCGTGATTGCCACATCAGCAGCGGCAGCCCTACTGTGGTGGCCCCGTAACGCCACCTTTGCCATTGTCATGGCTGTAGTAGCTGTCACCACCGTTCCCGTGCGGCAGATGCTGATGCCGGCCATCAATCGCGCCACCGACGCCGGTCTGCGCCGACGATTCAACTGGCTGCACGGGCTCTCGGTGATGATCACTCTCGGCCACATCGCCGCCACGGGATGGCTGCTCTCGCGACTCGCTTGACCGCTGCAGCAACACCTCCCCTGCTCGAACGACATTTGCACACCTCCGACCTCATGCCGCGCCGCAACTCACCCAACACCATTGCCGACCTCAGCGAGCTGAGCCGCCTGGGCGACTTTGTCTTTGACAAACGCCAAGGCCAGCGAGCTTCTGCCAAGAAGCACCGCCGCAACCGTCACTACGAAAAGCAGTTCATTCGCAACACCCTGGCTCACCCGCCGCCGGTCGATCGCTCGACCTCGACCGATGACAGCCCGCTCGAGCAAAACGACCGACCGTGAGCCTACCGTCACGTGCCGCCGCAACGTGCCCGCTGTGCGACCGTGTGATCACGCCGACGCAAGCCGACCGTCACCATCTGGTGCCCAAAAGCAAGGGCGGGAAACAGACGGAGGTCTTTCACCGAATCTGTCACCGCCAGGTTCATGCGCTGATCACTGAAAGCGAGCTGGCACGTCAGTATTCGACCGTAGAGGCCTTGCTGCAGCATCCCGAGATACGTGCCTTTGTGGCCTGGGTGAAAACCAAGCCAGAAGATTTCAATGCGCCGATCAGCAAGAGCACGCGGGTGCGAAGACGGCGATAGCCAACACCCGCTGCTCGAGAACCGCGCCGCTCAGACAAGCATTGCGGTCATGCACAGTAGCCACGACAAGGCATGGCGTATTGGTCCCGCTTGTCGCTACCCGCGCCGGCTGCGCCCCACCCTCGCCCCCACCGCATCCGCAGCCCGCTCCATGTCCTTCACCAACCGCTCGATCCGATCTTTCAGTTTTTCGGTCGATAGCTTCTCGCGATAGCGCTCGACCATCAGCGGCAGCGCAAATGGGCTCGGCACCTTGAGCTCGACGAAGTCGACGCGCTGCGCGCGCATCCGCGCGAGTGCAGTGCCGAGGCGAGCGATGTCGAGTTCCTGGCTCAGCACTTCGGTCTGGGCTTGGTTCAGCAGCAGGTTGCCGGCGTCGTATTTGGCGAAGACCTCGTAGAAGAGGCTGCTCGAGGCCTGCAGCTGCCGCGTGCTCTTGGGTTGGCCCGGGTAGCCGGTGAAGATCAGTCCGGCGACGCGCGCGATCTCGCGAAAACGCCGGCGGGCGAGTTCGCTGCTGTTGAGGCTCGCGAACACGTCGTGCAGCAGATCGAGTTCGGTGAACGCCGTTTGATCGATGAGCGTGGCGACCTCGACCGGCTCGGCGCTCAGCAACTCGAATCCGTAGTCGTTGATAGAAATGCTGAAGGTGTTGGGCGCGTCTCGCGCAAGGCGCCACGCCAGCAAGCTGCCGAGGCCGATGTGGGCGTTGCGGCCGGCGAAGGGGTAGACGAACAGGTGCCAGCCTTCGCGTGATTCGTAGCGCTCGATCAGCAGCGTCTTGGGCGTGGGCAATTTCGAAAGTCGGCGTTGCGTCTCGAGCATCGGCCGCGCGGCCTCGAGCTCGGGCTCGCCCATCGTGTCGATGGTGTCGGGCGTGGCACCTTTCGCTGCGCCGGCAAGCACCTCGAGGACCGAATCGGCCAGCTCGTTCGAAAGCGGCATCTTGGCGCCGGCCCAACTCGTGATCACGCCCTTGGGCTTGTCGGCGCGCTTCACGTAGGCGGTCATGTCTTGCGTGCGGATGTACTCGAGCGTGCGCCCGGCAAATACAAAGCAGTCGCCCGCGCGCAGCCGCGCGACGAAGCCCTCTTCGACCACGCCGATGCGCCCGCCGCTGAGGTAGGCGACCTGCATCACCGAGTCGGAGACGATGGTGCCGATCTGGAGCTTGTGGCGCCGCGCAATACCGCGATCGGGCACGCGGTAGCGACCGTCGACCAGCTTCACGCGGTGGTATTCGGGGTACGCCGTCAGGCTCGTGCCGCCCTGCACGACAAAGTCGATCGCCCACTGAAACTCGTCTTTCGTGAGGTGACGGTAGGCATGCGCCGTGCGCACTTCGGCCAGCATCGCCGCAGCCTTGAAGCCGCCGCCGAGCGCCACCGTGACAAGGTGCTGCACCAACACGTCGAGCGGCTTGGCGGGGGTGGCGCGTTTCTCGATGCGGCCAGCGTGCGCCGCACGGCGTGCAGCGACCGCCTCGACCAGCTCCAGCGTGTTGGTCGGCACCAGCGTGATGCGGCTCGCGCGGCCCGGCGCGTGGCCGCTGCGGCCGGCGCGTTGCAGCAGCCGCGCCACGCCCTTAGCCGAGCCGATCTGCAGCACCCGCTCGACCGGCAAGAAGTCGACCCCGAGGTCGAGTGACGACGTGGCCACCACGGCCTTCAAGCGCCCTTCTTTGAGCCCGAGCTCGACCCATTCGCGCACTGCCTTGTCGAGCGAGCCGTGGTGCAGCGCGACCACGCCGGCCCATTCGGGCTTCTCGGCGATCAGCATCTGGTACCAGGCCTCGGCTTGCGAGCGCACGTTGACGAACACCAGCGTCGTCGACGAGCGCTCGATCTCGGCGACCACCGGCAGCTTCATCTGCTGGCCGAGGTGACCGCCCCACGAGAAGCGACCGGGGTGATCGGGCAGCAAGGTGTCGATCGTGATCGTCTTTTCGACCCGGCCCTGCACCAGCCGACCCGACGCGTTAGCTTTGCCGAGCAGCACCTGCATCGCCTCGGGCAGGTTGCCGAGCGTCGCGCTCAGGCCCCACACCGCCAGCGACGCGTTCCAGCGCCTGAGGCGTGCGAGCG
>JAYUWC010000203.1:0-1526 GCA_043753755.1 Rhizobacter sp. | reverse complement strand
TCTCGCGCTCGAAGCGCTGAAAGCCCCAAATCACCGCGGCCATGACCAGTAGCGTGGTGACGATGCCGGTCGCGAAAATCGTCAGCCCGAGCTTGAGGCGGACGCTCATGGTGGTGGATAAGGCACCCAGCCTGCCGGATACGGCAAGCGACCCTCCGCGAGGGTCGGGCCTTGCTTGGGGCGGCCCGGCGCGGCGGCCCGGCGCACTACCCCACTTTGAAGACTACGGCGCATCGCGCATCTTGTAGCCCGCCCCGCGCGCCGTGAGGATCAGCGTCGGTCGCAGCGGGTCGGCCTCGAGCTTGGCGCGTAAGCGGTTGATGTGGGTCGTGACGGTGTGCTCGTAGCCGTCGTGCGTGTAGCCCCACACGGCATTCAGCAGCTGCGAGCGCGAGAACACATGCCCGGGGTGCGAGGCGAAGTGCAGCAGCAGCTCGAACTCGAGTGCGGTGAATTCGATCGCCGTGCCTCGGCAGCGCACCTGGCGCTTGGACGGCGAGATCTCGAGCTCGCCGTTGCGGATCAGCGCCGCCGCCTTGCCACCCGCGGCCCCGGCCTGCGCCGCGGCGAGCAGGTCGGCGCGGCGAAGCAGCGCCTTCACCCGCGCCAGCAACTCGGCCAGCGAAAACGGTTTGGTGAGGTAGTCATCCGCGCCCAGCTCGAGGCCGAGCACCCGGTCGAGTTCGGTCGACTTGGCCGTCAGCATCAGGATAGGCGCGGCGCTGCCCTTGGCGCGCAGTGCCTTGCAGACCTCGAGCCCGTCCATGCGCGGCATCATCAGGTCGAGCACCAGCAGGTCGGCCGGCGCTTCGGTCTGGCGGGCCAGGGCCTGCTCACCGTCACCGGCGGTCGAAACTTCGTAGCCGGCGCTGCGCAGGTTCATCACCAGCAGGTCGCGGATGTCGGTCTGGTCTTCGGCGACGAGGATGTGGGCAGGCGGCATGGCGGCGGGTGCGTCAGCGAGCGGGGTGGCGGCAGCGATCGTGTCAGAGACCATGCAACGGGGTCGCTGCAGCGCGCACTGTCTTACGGCTGTTTAATGCAATTGTGATCTGGCTGTGATGTTCGGTGAGGTGGGCGCGAGGTGCGGCGCTCAAAGTTCAGTCATCGACAACGACCGGCCACACCACCATGCAGACCGCCACCGTCAGTGCCCCCAACGCCAACCACCCACTCGCTTTCGCGCTCAGTGTCGGGTGGGCCGAAATGGTCTCGCACCGCAGTTACCTGGTTCGCTTTGCACAGCGCAAGTTGCGTGACCCGCTGATGGCCGAAGACGCGGTGCACGACGTATTCGAGGCGGTGCTCTCGGGCCGCGCCGTCTTTGCCGGCCGCGCCGCGCTGCGCTCTTGGCTGACGGCGGTGCTGAAGAACAAGATCGTCGACTCGGTACGCCGCAATGCCGGCACCGACTCGCTCGACCAGGCCTTCGGCTCCGACGAAGACGGCGGCGGTGTCGCCGAGATCGCCTGCCTGCAACCCGGCCCCGAGCAGATCGCCGAGCAACAGCAACTGTTGATGCGGGT
>JAYUWC010000202.1:0-4935 GCA_043753755.1 Rhizobacter sp. | reverse complement strand
GCGGCTCGCCGCCAACACCTTGCGGGCCTGGCCAGGCCCGCTCAACAAACCGCAGGCTGAGGCCCTGCAGGCCACGCTCGATCGGGTTCGCCTCGCCGGGCATGTCGCCCAGGCGCTGCGCCCGCGCGGCTACGACGCTCAGGTCGTTTATCTGATCACGACGCTGCAGAACCTCGGTCGCCTGATGCTGCGCTATCACTTCGCCGACGAGGCCGAGCAGATCGAGCAGCTGACGAAACCCGCCGCAGCGCAGCGCGAATCCGGAACACCCGAACAACCGGGCCTGAGCGAAGCCGCGGCAGCGTTTGCGGTGCTCGGGGTTGACATCGATGCGCTGGGCACAGCGGTGGCGCGTCACTGGGGTCTGGGCGACGAGGTGATGCACATGACGCATCGCCTGCCGGCCGATGCGCCGGTGCGCAAGCCCGACGCCGACGCCGATGTGTTGAGGCTCACCGCCAGCGCCGCCAACGAGGTCGTCGATGCGGCGCACCGGTTGACCGGCCCGCAGCTGAACAGCGCCTTGACGCTGATTGCACAGCGGTACGCCCGTGTGCTGACGCTCAGCCCGCGAGATATCGGCGAGGCGCTACAAAGTGCGCGTGAGGTGTTGCGTCGCGGCACGCCGACGCGTGAAATACGAGGGGTGACGGACCCGACCCCGGCACTGGTCGCAACGGTTGGGGCTGCTCCGTTCCCGACCTGACCCAGTTGGCCGCGCTTCCATGCGGGGAGGCCCGTCAGGCGAGATTCTAGGCGAGAGGCGAAGGCCGCGCGCTGCGTTCAGCCCTACAGCTGGCTCTCGGGCACGAAGTACGAGAGCACCATCGGGCGCAGGCGTTGCCAGAGGCTGGTGTCGGGGTCGCCATCGAATTCTTCGGGGCTGTCGCCGTCGACCGCGACCCAGCGGATGTCGCCGGTCGGACGGAGCTTGACCTGGTAGACGCCGGTCATCGAGTCGACCTTGAATGCAGCCAGGACCTGTTCGGCGAGGCGCGCGCTGTCGATGCGCACGCCGATCTCGGTGTTAATGCTCGACGAGCGCGGGTCGAGATTCATCGAGCCGACCAGCACGCGGCGGCGATCGAGAAAAGTCACTTTGGCATGCAGCCTGCCCGTCGAACTGCCAAGCAGGCCTTTGAGCGTGAGGTCTCGCTTGAGGCGCTCGGAGCTCAGCTCCAAAAGATCGACGCCCATCTCGAGCAACGCGCGTTGATGGCGCTGCAAGCCGACGTTGGCCAGCGGCTCGTCGCTGACCGCAAGCGAGTTGGTGACGACGCGCACCGCCACGCCGTCAGCGCGCAAGCAGCCAATGCGCGCCAGTGCCTCGGGGCCTGGAATGAAGTAGGGCGAGAGCACGACAGCGTCGCGGCGCGCGTCGCTCAGCTGCAGCAAGTAGCGATGGGTCAGCGTGTCGTCGATCGCGATGCTGTTGCTGGCGGGAGCTATCTTGTTGGGCGAGTCGGCGAAGGCCATCACTTCGGCACCCATGAATTGCAGTTGGTGCTGCGCGAGGCCGGTGCTGAAGCTCGGTGCGCCGAAGAAGTCGAGGGCCATCGGCGGCTCGGGGCGGCGGTCGTTGCGCGTTGCGAGGTCGAACGCAGCGCGCGCTGCATCGGACGGCAGCATCGTGCTCGCCGCGGCACGTTCGATGTCTTGCAATGGATAGACCGCGGTGCTGTTCCAGTAGAGATCGAACCAGTGACTTAATTCGGGCACCACGTTGCCAGCTAGCAGCACGTCGAAGTCGATGAAGTTGTTGTCGGTGCCGCGCAAAAAGTATTCGTCGGCAAGGTTGCGCCCGCCGACGACGGCCATCGCGCCGTCAGCGATGAACAGTTTGTTGTGCATGCGGTGGTTGAGCCGCTTGAAACCGAGCGCCATTGCGAGCAGCCGGCGCGAAGCTGAAGCCCGATCGGTGACCACCGGGTTGAACAGCCGGACCTCGACGTTGGCGGTGGCGGCCAGGCCGGCGAGCAGGTTGCTCAAGTCGCCGGTGTAGAGATCGTCGACCAGCAGGCGCACACGCACGCCGCGCTGAGCTGCGTCGCGCAGCGCCCGAAGGGTCGGCCGGCCGGTCGAGTCGTTACCGATCAGGTAGTACTGCAGGTCGATCGAGTCGTGCGCGTTCTCGATCATCGCGAGCCGTGCGTCGAGCGCGAATCTGCCTTGCATCAGAGGCCATACGCCCGACTCGCCCGGCGCGATGTTCGCGGCTCGGGCGGCATCGACAAGTGGAGTTTCGGCTGCGGCCACACGCGCCAGCGACGGCACTCGCATGACTTGCGGCAACGCTGCAGCGCAGCCGGTGAGCAGCGCCACGAACGCAGTGCCGGCAACGACGCACAAGCACCGGGCGACGGCGTGGCTCAGGTTCAACGCAGTTGCAGGTCGTCGGTGCCGAAGCGGATACCCAGCGGCTCGATCAGCAGCTCTTTGGCTCCGGCCTCGACCCGGCCCGCCACGATGGCCGGCACACCTTGCGCACGCGCCACCTCTACCGTGCGCGCCGCATCGGCAGCCGCTACGAAAATCGCAAAGCCGGCACCCATGTTGAACGTGCTGTAGGCCTCGCGGTCGTCTTGACGCGCGTGCTGTTGAATGAACTTGAGTACCGGCGGGACCTCGGGCACGGTATGGACGCGGTAACGGTGCTCGGCCGGGTGCCGCAGTAGCTTGCGCCAGCCGTGGCCGGTGATGTTGGCGCAGTAGTGCGGCGTGATGCCGGCTGCGAACAATGCCTCGGTGACAGGGGAATACAGCAGCGTGGGCGCCAGCAGCGCCTCGCCATAAGTCAGGCCCGGCGAGATCTCGGTCAGGTAGCCCTCGGGCAGCCGCTCGACAAGCTTGCGCGCCAGGCTCAGGCCGTTGGCGTGGATGCCGCTGGACGCCAGCAGCACGATCGCGTCGCCGGGCGCCAATCGGTCGCCGACCGAGAGTCGCGTCTTCGGATTGATGAGGCCGGTGCAGGCCGCGGCGAGGTCGATGCGACCGGCCTCGACGATCCCCGCCAGCGCCGGCGTCTCGCCGCCGCCCCAGGCCACGCGGCAGATGTCGCAAGCACGCTTCCAGCCGGTCACCAACGCTTGCGAGCGCTCGGCGTCGCTGAACCAGTCGGAGCCGCCCGCCGCCCAGTAAGCCTGCACCACCAAAGGCGTGGCACCGACCGTGATCAGGTCGTTGATCGCCATCGCGATCGTGTCTTGTGCGATGCCTTCGTAATAACTTTTGCCGGTAAGGCGCTGCATTTCGTCGGCGACAAGCGCTTTCGAGCCGAGGCATTCGACGATGCTGGCCAGGTAGAACGGCCCCACGTCGACCACATAGGCCGACTCGCCGCGCGAGGCGGCGACCTCGCTGAAACCGTGCGCGCCCAAGTGGCCCGCGGTCGCTGCCGCGGCGCGTTGCGCGCTGACCTTGAGCGGGTCGATCAGGTCGTAGTCGACACCGGCCTGCTCGTAGCTGAGCGTGTTGCCGGCAACGGCGATATGGGGAGCGGGCGTGGTCGTCATCGGGCGGAGCGCACGAGGCGCGGAGGGTGCTTCAGGGACTGCCCGGCGATCGCGCTGGCAGCGGGCAGGATTATCGGTGAGCGTGGCCCGGACAACCGTTCGGGCGGGCGGGTTGGCAACAAGCTGCCCCGTAGAATCGGCCCGATGTCTTACGTCGTTCTGGCCCGTAAATACCGGCCGCCCAGTTTCAAGGCGCTGGTCGGCCAGGAGCACGTTGTGCAGGCCCTTGCCAACGCACTGACGCAGAAACGACTGCACCACGCCTACCTCTTTACCGGCACACGCGGCGTCGGCAAGACGACGATTTCGCGAATCTTCGCCAAGTCACTCAACTGCACCGGGCCCGACGGCAGCGGCGGCATCACGGCCGAGCCTTGCGGTGTGTGCGATGCCTGTTGCGACATCGACGCCGGCCGCTTCATCGATTACGTCGAGCTCGACGCGGCTTCCAACCGCGGTGTCGACGAGATCTCGCAGCTGCTCGATCAAGCCGTCTACAAACCGGTGGTCGGCCGCTTCAAGGTCTACATGATCGACGAGGTGCACATGCTCTCGACGACCGCCTTCAACGCAATGCTGAAGACGCTCGAAGAGCCGCCCGAGTACTTGAAGTTCGTGCTCGCCACTACCGACCCGCAAAAAGTGCCGGCAACGGTGCTCTCGCGATGCCTTCAATTCAACCTGCGGCCGATGGCACCGCAAACGGTGCAAGAACACTTGGCCGACGTGCTCGAGCGCGAGCAGATCGCAGCCGAGACAGGCGCGCTGCGTCTGCTCGCACGCGCTGCCCGCGGCTCGATGCGCGATGCGCTTTCGCTCACCGATCAGGCAATCGCTTTCGGCGCCGGGGCGTTGAACGAAGCGGGCGTGCGTCAGATGCTCGGCGCGGTCGATCGCGGTCATGCGGTGCGCATCGTCGAGGCGATCGCCGCGGCCGACGGTGCAGCGCTGGTCGGTGCGGTCGACGGGCTGCGCGGGCTGGGCTTGTCGGCGGCCGGCACGCTCGAGGAGTTGGCCGCGCTGCTGCAACAAATGGCCGTGTTGCAAGCCGTGCCGGGCGCACTCGATGCCGACGATCCCGACGCGCCTCAAGCGGCGCGCCTCGCGGCTTCGATTGCAGCCGACGAAACCCAATTGCTTTACAGCATTGCACTTCACGGCCGCGCCGAGTTGGGTCTGGCGCCCGATGAATACAGTGGTTTGGTCATGGTGCTGCTGCGCATGCTCGCGTTTCGGCCGAAGGATGCGGGTGCGGTGCGGGCAAAGACGCCTGCCGTCGCCGATGCGCGCGTTGCGACTTTGCCTGCGCCAGCGGCTTCGCTTGCGGCGCCCGAGCACGCTGCTCCGGTCCGCAGCGAAACGACGCCCCGTGTTGCACCGTCGATCGGGGCGCCGCTCGCATCTCCGCTCGTATCGCCGCCCG
>JAYUWC010000201.1:0-4957 GCA_043753755.1 Rhizobacter sp. | reverse complement strand
GCTTGCGTTGATTCAGGGTCACCTGCTGCACACGGCCGGCGAGTTCGCGCTGTTCGAGCGGCTGGCCGACACCCTGATCGGCACCGGGCTTGCCTGGGCCTTCAGCTACGTGCTGCCGGCCTGGGAGCGGCGCCAGCTGCCTGCCCTCTTGAACCGCCTGCGCACCGCGCAACTGCAGCACGCACAGGTCGCACTCGGCAGCACCGAACTCGGCAGCAGCAATGCCGACTGGCGCCTTGCACGCCGCGAAGTGCTCGAGAGCCTCGCGGCCATTGCGCTCGCCGCGCAGCGTGCGCACGCCGAGCCGCGCGCGGTACAGCCGCCGTTCGATTTGCTCGAGCGTGTGCAGCTGCGCAGCTACCGCTTGCTCGCCCAACTCGGCGGTGCGCGCCGCTGGCGTGAGCAACCCGCTGCGTCACCTGACAGCGAGACGGCGCCGTTGCTTGCCGCGCATTTGGCTCGCATCACGACGGCGCTAGAACGCTCGGCCGATTCGGTGGTGGCCGCTGATTCGCCGATCGAAGCGCGCACTGAAACCATCACTCCGCACGACCAGACGGCGCAGCTTTATCAGCGTCTGCGCGACGCCGCCGATGAGGCCGCCGCACTGGCCGCCGACCTGGCCGCGGCCCATGCTTGGGAAGCTGCTCGCCTGCAAGGAAAACAACGATGAGCCTCGGCACACCACGAACGACAACAGCCGCGCCGCCGCCTCCCTTGTCGCCGGTAATGGCGCAATACCAGCGCATCAAAGCCGAGCACCCCGACACGCTTTTGTTCTATCGCATGGGCGATTTTTACGAGCTGTTTTTCGACGATGCACGCAAGGCCAATCGCCTGCTCGACATCACCTTGACCGCGCGCGGCACCAGTGGTGGCGAGCCGATCCCGATGGCGGGTGTGCCGGTGGTGTCGCTCGACGGCTACCTGGCCAAGCTGATCCGGCTGGGCGAGGCGGTTGCGATCTGCGAGCAGGTCGGCGACGTGGCCATCGCCAAGGGGCCGGTCGAGCGCAAGGTGGTGCGCGTGGTGACGCCAGGCACCGTGACCGACACCGAGTTGCTCGCCGAGAAAAGCGACGCGCTGCTGCTCGCGGTCGCCAAGGTCGGCAAGGTCTGGGGTCTGGCATGGCTGGCGTTGACCCGCGGCGAACTCGGCCTGACCGAATGCAGCGAGGCCGAGTTGGGGGCGTGGCTGGCGCGTCTCGCCCCGGCCGAAGTGCTGGTCGATCGCGACCTGGTGCCGGCCACGTTGACGCGAGCGCAGCTCACCCTCACCCACCGCCCGGCGTGGCAGTTCGACAGCGCGCTCGGCTTGCGCAAGCTGTGTGCGCAACTGCATGTCGCCAGCCTCGCCGGCTTCAATGCGCAAGCGATGGGCGCCGCGCACGCGGCCGGCGCGGCGCTGCTCAGCTTCGCCGAACACACGCAGGGCCAGGCGCTCGCGCACGTCAGCCGGCTGGAGGTGCAGCGGGCGAGCGACCTGCTCGATTTGCCGCCGATCACTCACCGCAACCTCGAACTCACGCAAACCTTGCGCGGCGAAAACGCACCTACGCTGCTCTCGCTGCTCGACACCTGCCGCACCGGCATGGGCTCGCGCGCGCTGCGCCAGTGGCTGACCCAGCCGATGCGCGAGCGCCGTGCGGCAAGCCAGCGCCACGACGCGATCGACTCCTTGCACAGCATCCGCCTCGATGAACTGCGCGACACCCTGCGCGGGGTCAGCGATGTCGAACGTATCACCGCCCGTATCGCGTTGCGGCAGGTGCGGCCGCGCGAGCTGGCCGGCCTGCGCAGCACCTTGCAGGCGCTGCCCGCGCTGCGCGCGCAGCTGCCGTCCAATGCGGCGACGTTGCTCGACATGCTCGGCGAAGCGCTCACCCCGCCGGCCGTCATTCTCGAGAGCCTTGCGGCCGCGATCGCGAGCGAACCCGCCGTGTTGCTGCGCGATGGCGGCGTCATCGCAGCCGGCTTCGATGCCGACCTCGACGAGCTGCGCGGCATAGGCGCCAACTGCGACGCCTACCTGATCGACCTCGAGACCCGCGAGCGCACGCGCACCGGCATCGCCAATCTGCGGGTGCAGTTCAACAAGGTGCACGGCTTCTACATCGAGGTCACGCAAGGCCAGGCGAGCAAGGTGCCGGCCGACTATCAGCGCCGCCAGACGCTGAAGAACGCCGAGCGGTTCATCACACCCGAGTTGAAGACCTTCGAAGACAAGGCGCTCTCGGCGCAAGACCGTGCCCTGGCCCGCGAGAAGCTGCTTTACGAGCAATTGATCGACGCGCTGCAGGCCCACATCGAGCCGCTCTCGGCGCTCGCCCGCGCGCTCGCTGGCCTCGACGCGTTGGCCGCGCTCGCCGAGCGCGCGCGCACACTCGATTGGTGCCGTCCAGAGTTTGTCCGCGAGCCCTGCCTGCGAATCGAGGGCGGGCGCCACCCGGTCGTCGAGGCGCGGTTGCTGGAGACCGGCGCCGGGCCCTTCATGCCGAACGACTGCAAGCTCGATGCAGCGCAAAAGATGCTGGTGATCACCGGGCCCAACATGGGCGGCAAGAGCACATTCATGCGCCAGGTCGCGTTGATCGCGCTGCTCGCGGCGATGGGCTCTTTCGTGCCGGCGCGGGCCTGCCGACTCGGGCCGATGGATGGGGTCTATACCCGCATCGGCGCGGCCGACGACCTTGCCAACGCGCAGTCGACCTTCATGCTCGAGATGACCGAGGCCGCTGCGATCTTGCACGGTGCGACCGAGCATTCGCTGGTGTTGATGGACGAGATCGGCCGCGGCACCTCGACCTTCGATGGCCTGGCACTGGCCAGCAGCATCGCCAGCCACCTGCACGACAAGACCCGCGCGTTCACGCTGTTTGCGACGCACTACTTCGAGCTCACCGCGCTGCCAGTTAAACACGAGCGAGCTTGCAACTTGCACGTGTCGGCGGTCGAGAGCGGCGACGACATCGTCTTTCTGCACGAGCTGCAACCCGGCCCGGCGAGCCGCAGCTACGGCGTGCAGGTGGCGCGGTTGGCCGGTATGCCGGCAAGTCTCTTGCGCCAGGCTCGCGCCACGCTCGAGGCCCTGGAAAATCAACAACGTGCGGGCGATGCGCAGATCGACTTGTTCGCTTCACCGCCGCCCCAGCCCGCCGACGCCGCGCCATCGAGAGTGGATGCAGCACTCGCCGCACTCGACCCCGATATGCTCTCGCCCAGAGAAGCGCTAGCCGCGCTCTACGAACTCAAACAACTCAGCGAAGGACCCCAATGACCTACTGCGTGGGCATCAAGCTCGATGCCGGGTTGGTGTTCATGTCCGACTCCCGCACCAACGCGGGCCTCGACCAGATCAGCACCTACCGCAAGATGATGGTGTACGAGAAGCCCGGCGAGCGCTTCATGGTGATGCTGTCGGCCGGCAACCTCTCGATCAGCCAGTCGGTGCGCGAGATCCTGCAGGTCGAGAAGATCGAAGGCCGTGACGGCGAGCCGGTCACCATCTGGAATGCCAAGAGCATGTTCGACGCGGTGCGCATTCTCGGCTCGGCGGTGCGGCGCGTGCACGACCAAGACGGCGCTGCGCTCGAACGCGCCGGCGTCGACTTCAACGCTTCGATGATCTTCGGCGGCCAGATCGGCAACGAAGCGATGCGGCTCTTTCTTGTGTACTCGGCCGGCAACTTCATCGAGGCGACCCGCGAGACCTGCTACTTCCAGGTCGGCGAGTCGAAGTACGGCAAGCCGGTGCTCGACCGCATGATCACGCCGGCCACACCGCTCGATGAGGCCGCTAAATGCGCGCTGGTCTCGATGGACTCGACGCTGAAGTCCAACCTGTCGGTCGGCCTGCCGCTCGACCTGCTCGTCTACGAAGCACATCAACTTCAAACGAAGCAAATCGTCTGCATCGACGAGCACAACCCGTACTTTCAGATGATTCGTGGCAGTTGGGGGTTGAAGCTGCGCGAGGTGTTCGAATCACTCGAAGACCCGCAGTGGGACGGTGGCCCGACGAACGTGCCGCTTTGCGTGACCTCGAGTCGCTACGAACCGATGAAGAAGATTACGCACCCGGGCGAGAAGATCGTGTGATGACTCCAACCGAGGCGCCTGCCGGCGAGCTGCCGGCGATCGTGTTCTCGCATGCCAATAGCTTTCCGGCTGGCACCTACCGGGCGGTCTTCGAGGCTTGGCGCGCGGCGGGATTCAAAGTGCACGCGATCGAGAAGTTCGGGCACGACCCGCGTTTCCCAGTTACCAGCAACTGGCCGCACTTGCGCGCCGAGTTGATCGACTTCATCGAACGTGAGGTCGAGCGCCCGGCCTATCTCGTGGGTCACTCGCTCGGCGGTTTCTTGAGCGTGATGGCCGCTTCGAAGCGACCCGACCTGGCGTGCGGCGTCGTGATGCTCGACTCGCCGATCCTTTCGGGCTGGAAAGCCAGCGCCCTGCAGATTGCCAAGGCCACCGGCACCGGCGAGCGTTTCTCGCCCGCGCACGTGTCGAAGCGGCGCCGTCAGCACTGGGACAGCAGCGAGGCGGCCCTCGCGCACTTCGCGAGCAAGCCGGTCTTCGCGCGATGGGCACCCGGTGTGCTGGCCGACTACATCGCTGCCGGCACCGAAACGCACGGCACGCAGCAGCGCCTCAGCTTTCAGCGCGAGGTCGAAACCGCGATCTACAACACCCTGCCGCATCACATCGACCGGGTGTTGCGCGCCCACCCGTTGCAGTGCGAACTCGCCTTCGTGCGGGGCACCGAATCGGCCGAGGTGCGGCAGGTCGGCATGCATGCCACCGAGCGCCTTGCAAGGGGCCGCATCGAGGCCATCGCGGGCTCGCACCTGTATCCGTTCGAGCGCCCCGCCGAAACGGCTGCCACGGTGTTGAAACTGATCGCGTCCATAGGGCAAGCGGCCGAAACCCGACGCCTATAATTGCGCTTTACCACC
>JAYUWC010000200.1:0-4965 GCA_043753755.1 Rhizobacter sp. | reverse complement strand
CAGGCGAAGCGCACCGCGAGGTTCGCACCCAGGCGCGCGGCCATGTCGAGCACCATCATCAGGTGCACGCCGGTGTCGACCTCGGGGTGGTAGTCGGCCCGCTGCGGCACGCCCCAGAGCCGGTCGACCTCGGGCAGCAGGCGAGTCAGCGCACCGCAGGCACGCAGCACCTCGAACATCCGCGAGGGCTGGGCTTCGACCAAACCGCGCGCGAGCTCTTGCCAGACCCGCTCGGGCACCAACGCATCGACTTCGCCCGACTCGACCATCGCGCGCATCAGCGCGAGTGTTTCGTCGGCAACGGTGAACTCGGTGAAGCGCGCAGCGAAGCGGGCCACACGCAGGATGCGCACCGGGTCTTCGGCAAAGGCCGGCGATACGTGACGCAGCAGCCGAGCGGCGAGATCGCGTTGCCCGCCCCACGGGTCGATCAGCTGACCGTCTTGGTCGCAGGCCATCGCGTTGATCGTGAGGTCGCGGCGCTGCAGATCGTCTTCGAGCGTGACCTCGGGTGACGCATGAAAACTGAAACCCCGGTAACCCGGCGCCACCTTGCGCTCGGTGCGCGCGAGCGCGTACTCCTCGTGCGTCTCGGGGTGCAGGAACACCGGGAAATCGGCGCCCACCGGCTTGAACCCGAGCGCCAGCATCTGCTCCGGCGTGGCCCCGACTACCACCCAATCACGGTCGGTGACAGGCAGGTTTTGCAGCCGATCCCTGATCGCGCCGCCGACTTCGTAAGACTTCATTCCAACGAGTTTAGGCACATCTCGCGAGTTGGTCGGGCGCCCTGCCGGACACCACCGATTCAGCAGCGCAAGTCAGCGACCGGCGACTCGAATAGCAGGGTCTCGAACGTCGCGAGGCGCTTTTACGCTTGCGTTCGGTACGGCTCTTCAAAGGCGAGAAAGTCGCGTTCCGCAAGTGCATCGGTGATCCATGCCGCCACACCGGGCAGCGCAACCAGGCGTTCGACATAGGCCGCGAGAGGCGCTGGCAAGGTGACGCCGTAAGTGCGAAAGCGCATCGCCACCGGCGCGAAGAACGTGTCGGCGATCGTGAAGGCACCGAACAGCATCGGCCCGCCATGCGCGCTCAGCAGGTCGCTCCAGATTTCGACGATGCGGTCGACGTTGGCGCGCACTTCGGGCTGCTCTTGCAAGACCCGTGCGCCGACAGCCGGCAGCGCGGCCTCGATGTTCATGCCGAAGTGGTTGCGCAGCGCGCCGAAGCCCGAGTGCATCTCGGCGCAGACGCTGCGTGCGCGGGCTCGCGCCTTCGCGTCGGCCGGCCAGAGCTGCTTGTCGGGAAAGCGCTCGGCAAGGTACTCGGCGATCGCCAGGGTGTCCCAGACCGTGAGCTCGCCGTCGACCAGCACCGGCACGCGGCCGGCGGGGTTGATCCGTTCGATCGCGGTCTTGAATTTCGAGCCGGGCTCGAAGCCGTCGAAGCGCAGCATCACCTCGTCGAACGCGATGCCGGTTTGCCGCATCAGCACCCACGGCCGCATCGACCAGGAGGAGTAGTTCTTGTTGCCGATGTAGAGCTGCATGGCGGGCCTCTTGCGGTGTTGCGTAGCGGAGCCGTGGGCGATCGTACCGGTCACGTCGGCGGGACGGCGCGAGGCTTTCGCATGCGATCGATGCCGCGGCGGCATCGATCGGCAAATGCGAGTCAGGGCAAGTCTTTGTCGAGCGGGTTGGCTTGGGCAGCCGGCGCGATCGGTCGCCCCAGCCGCAGCTTGAGCGAAGGCGCCGCCACGCCGAGCTGTGCGGCGTAATAGACGGCGTTGCTGAGCACCTTCTTGACGTAATCGCGGGTCTCGGTGAAGGGCACGTTCTCGGCCCATATCGCAGGTTCGAGCGGCGGGCCGTCGCGCCACTTGCGCGGTCGACCGGGGCCGGCGTTGTAGGCCGCGGCGGCCAGTGCCTGCGAGCCGCCCATGTCGTCGAGCACCAGCTTCAGGTAGTTGGTGCCGAGCCGCAGGTTGGTGTCGCGGTCGGTGATCGCCTCACCGCTGTACGGCAGGCCGATCTTCTTGGCCGTCCAGCGTGCGGTGGCGGGCATCAGCTGCATCAGGCCCGAGGCGCCGACGCTGGAGCGCGCGTCCATGATGAAGCGCGACTCCTGGCGGATCAGGCCGTACACATACGCCGGGTCGAGGCCGATCTCGTTCGAGCGCGCGATGACGTCGGCCCGAAACGGCATCGGGAAGCGCTGCGCCATGTCGACCTCGGTCTTGGTGCGGTCGCTGGTATTGATGCAGCGGTCCCAGACTTCACGGTCGCAAGCGATTTGCGCGGCGGCCAGCAGCTCGCGGTCGCTCATGCCGCGGATCGAATAGTTCCACTCGCGCACGCCCTCGCCGCGCAGGCCGATCGCGATCAACTGCAGCGCGCGCTGCAGGCCGGGCAGGCGCGCCGCGGCCTCACGCTCCACCGGCGTGAGCGGAGCCGGGCGCGGCGGCAAGGCGACCGGCTGGCCGAGGTTTTCGGCCGCCAACCCGGCGTAAAAATTGACCTGGCCGGCGATGCTCGCCATCTGCTCGCGGGCGAGCGCGCGCAGCGAATCGCCGTCCTGCGAATCGGCAGCAACGGCGCTAAGCGCCCGCGCCTTCCAGTACACCCAGGCCGGGTCGCGCTGCTCGGCCGCACTCATTGCGTTGACGGCCTGCGTCACCTGCTGCCAACGCGGCTTGCCGCCATCGGCACGCAAGGCGGCGCGCACCTTCCAGGCCAGTGTTTCATCGGGCCAGTCGATCTCGCGGCTGGATTTGCCGGTGCGTTGCGCAGCCCGAAGGTAGTGGTCGGCGGCATCGGGTTGCAGCTTAAGCGCGGCCTGCTTGGCCACACTCGCCCAAGCCCAGCCAGCGAGGTCGGCCGGCAGCGCGCGGTCCCAGCGGTCGTTGAGCTGGCCGGCAGCGGCAGCCGGGTCGTTCGAGGCCATGCGCATCAGCGCGAGCGTCGTCAATTCGGCCGCGATGCGGTTCGCAGCCGAGGCATTGCGCGAGAGGTAGCGCGCCGGGTTTTCGGTGAGTTCGGCCACGCCGGTCGCGGCGGCGATGCTGACCAATGCCGCGGCCTGACGCGCCGCGCGCGGCCGGCCGGCGTCGACCGATACGCGGGCCTTGCGCCAGGCGTCGGCGGTGGTGAACTGTTTGGCATCGGTGAGCGTGGCGGCGAGCAGCGCGCACCCGTCGTCGGCCTCACGCTGGGCGAGCCAAGCGGCGAGCGCGGCGTCGCGCACGTCTTTGCCGGCCTGCTGGTCGAGCAGCAAGGCGTAGCAGCTGACCTCGCGGTCGTCGTTCATCCGAAAGCGCGGGTACTCGGCGGCAAAGTTGACCCAGTCGCGGCGCTTGCCCAGCTCGAGCAGCCAGTCGTTGCGAAACCGGTCGTCGACATAAGTGCCCGGCCAGCGTGCGCTGAACTCGTTGACCTCGGCCTGCTGCACTTCGCCGATGCGGTGGGTCAGCTCCCAGTAGTCGGGCCACATCGCGAGCGGCGACTTCGACGCGGCGGCGAACGCGCGCAGCGAAGCGAGCCGGGCGCGGTCTTTCTTGCGAAATGCATCGCGCGCCTCGACGGTGACAGCATCAAGCGACTGCGCCCCTGCAGGCGCCGCGGGCACCAGCAACACCGCGCACAGCGCCAGCGTGCCGGCCCAGAGGCCGCAAAAAAGCGACTCATATACTGGTTTGGATAGCTTCTCGACATCGGGCGTCATCGGGGGATCCATCTTGAATTCAATACCGTGCGACACGCCCGAAGAAGGGTCACGCCAGGCGTGGCGCCAACTGCTGCTGGAACGGCGCGAAGCATTTGTCGCGGGGCCGGCCTTCATTGAGGCCGTGCGGTCATTGACGCGTCATCTGTCGAACGTTTTGGCGCAACTCGAACCGGCATCGCTGGGCATGTACTGGCCGCATCGATCGGAATTTAACGCACCGAAGGCGCTGGCCGACGCCCCGGTGATGACAAGTGCGGTCATCGCGTTGCCCTTTGCACAGCGCACGCCGATTCAGATGCACTACCGCGAGTGGAATCGCCAGCCACCCACCACGGTTGACGAATGCCGCATCCCGAGCAGCACCGGCGCGCCCATCGTGCCCGAGGTGGTGCTGGTGCCCTGCGTCGGCTTTACCGCCGCGGGGTTGCGGCTGGGCTACGGCAGCGGGTACTTCGATCGCTGGATGGCGAAGCACCCCGGAGTGACGGCGGTGGGAGTGGCTTGGGGCGTAGCTGAGTTGAAAGAAGACGCGCTGCGTGCCGAGGCGCATGACCAGCTGTTGACGTTGGTGGTGACGGAGGACGGGGTTCGGGGCGGTTGAACGCGAGCAGCGTCATGCAGCAGTCAGATTAGAGCGCTGGCGACATGCTCGCTCTTCGCCGCCCGACGTGCGGCCCTCCGATTGCCAGGGCCTTCTTTTAGCAGAAGGCCCGTCGATCGTTTTGCTCAAAGAGCGAGCCGCTGTGTTCGTGGGCCGCGTGATCGAGCGCGTCGAGGGCAACACGCCGATCGAGAAAGAGCGCTTACTTCGCCAACGTGTCGTCGGGCTGCGCAGTTTCGGCAAGCATTTTCTGGTGGAGCTGGGAGCGTTCTCGCTGCGCGTGCACCTGCTGATGCTCGGCAGTTACTGCATCAATGAACGCAAAGACAAGCCGATCCGCTTGGGCCTGGGCTTTACCCAAGGCGACGGGATCAACTTCTACAGCTGCTCGGTCAAGTTCGTGGAGGAGCCGCTGGCCGAGGTGTACGACTGGCGCCTCGACGTGATGGCCGATCAGTGGGATCCGGCGCTGGCACGCAAGAATCTGAGGGCCTTGCCCGAGACGCTGTTATGCGATGCGCTGCTCGACCAGTCGGTCTTCGCCGGCGTCGGCAACGTGATCAAAAACGAAATTTTGTTTCGCCTCCGGCTGCACCCGCTGTCGACTGTCGGCGTCCTGCCACCACACAAGTTGCAAG
>JAYUWC010000199.1:0-4992 GCA_043753755.1 Rhizobacter sp. | reverse complement strand
TCTTGATCGTCTGGTTCGGCATCGGTCTCGGGCCCGGCATCTTGACGGCGTTCTTGATCTCTTTCTTCCCGATCACCGTCAACATCGCGACCGGCCTGGCCACGCTCGAGCCGGAGCTCGAAGACGTGCTGCGCGTGCTCGGTGCGAAGCGCTGGGACGTGCTCGTCAAGGTCGGCCTGCCGCGTTCGATGCCGTACTTTTATGCCTCGCTCAAGGTCGCGATCACGCTCGCCTTCGTCGGCACGGTGCTCGCCGAGATGACCGCGGGCGACTCCGGCATCGGCTACCTGATGCAGACGGCAGGTTCGCAGCAGCGCATGCCGCTGGCCTTCGCGGGGCTGGTGGTGATCGGCGTGATGGCCATGATGATGTACGAGCTCTTCTCGGTGATCGAGCGCCGCACCACCGGCTGGGCGCACCGGGGCACGCAAGGTGATTGAGCCGACGCGAGCGTCGCTTTCGACCGGCCCACGGCGCTGATGTCCTGGGCCGGTTCACTGCACCTGGCCTACCGCCAGGCGCCATTACACGGCGCGCCGCGCACGGTGTTGCACGACCGCCATGACGGCCCGCTGCGCGTGCTGCGAAGCCTCTACCCCGAGAGCCCGGCGGTGTGCCACAGCGTGCTGGTGCACCCGCCCGGCGGGCTGGTCGGCGGCGACAGCTTGACGGTCGATCTCAGCGTCGACGATGGCGCCCACGCGCTCGTCACCACCCCCGGCGCGACCCGCTTCTATCGCAGCACCGGCGCCCCAGCCGCTCAACAACTGCGCGCCTCGCTCGCCGCCGGCGCGCGCCTCGAGTGGCTGCCACTCGAGACCATTGCCTACAGCGGTTGCATCGGCGTCAACGCGATGCACTTCGAGCTGGCCGCGGGCGCCGAAATGATCGGCTGGGATGTGCTGGCCCTCGGCCTGCCCGCCGCCGACCAGGCCTTCGCCCGCGGCCGCTTCACGCAACACCTCGAGTTGCCCGGCCGGTGGCTGGAGCGCGGCGTGATCGATGCTGTGGACGCGCGGCTGCTCGATTCACCGCTGGGATTTGCCGGCCACCGCGCGCTCGGCACGATCTGGTTTGCCTGCGGCAGCGATTTGCAGCGCGCGCGGCGCGAAGCTTTACTCGATGCAGCGCGCGGCGCGACCGAGGGCGACCCGCTGCAACGCACGGCCGGCGCCACCGCGGTGCACGACGGCATCGTCGTGCTGCGCGTGCTGGCACCGCGCGTCGAGCCTGTGGTGGCTCTACTGACTCGCGTATGGGCCGCCTGGCGCGGCCTCGCGTGGCAACTGCCGGGCACCGCACCGCGCGTCTGGCGCACCTGAACCTGTGACGCATTCGGCAGCGTGCGCAACTGAAGCCGCACGGGCGCGACGCTTCCGCGCGCAGCGTGAATTGCTGCGCGTGGCGTGGGTAAGGTCGTCTCTAGACTGCGCCGCATGATTTCCCTTACCGCACTCCTTCGCGCCGCTTCGGTATGGGCCGCCACGGCCGCACTCACCGTCTTTTCGGTGTCGCAAGCTCAGGCCCAGGTGCGCAAATGCGAGGTCGGAGGGCGTGTCATTTATCAGTCGGCGCCCTGTTCGCTCGAGCCGCGCGTGGCGAGCGCCGCGCCCGTCGCGCAGGCTGCTGCGCCCGCGACCTCGGGCGCACCGAAGAAGAAAACCCTTGCCGACTTGCTGCGCGAGCGCGACGGCACTCAGCGAAGCCGCGCGCAATCGGTCGAGCACCAAGGCGACGGTGCAAACGTGCTGCGCTCGCGGATGGGCGCGGTGTGAGGCCGGCCCTGCGTGGGTTGCGGCGCTGGGTGATTCCGTCATGGCTGCTGTTGGCCTCGTCGGCCAGCGCATGGGCCGCAGGCACTTACGTGCCGACCTACACCATCTCGATCCCCGGGTTTCGCAGCTATGTGGCCACCGGCTACACGCCTTCGGCCCGCAACATCGAGTTCATCAAGCAGATGAAAACCAAGGCGCCGGCGCTGCGGTTGCTCAAATTCGATCTCGCCAAGAACAACAAAGACATGCTGCTGTGCCGCGCCAGCTTTCCGGTCTACGGGCCCAACAAGACGCCCTTTGCCACGCTGCTCGAAGCGGCTGCCAACCTGGAGTTGGTCGAGTCTGGCCTGGCCGCGCAAGACGCGACAACGGTCGAGGCCACGCTCGACGAGTTCGACTTCAGCTCGTTCGGCACCGGCAAGTGGACGCTGCGCGCCACGCTGGCCTCGGCCGGCAAGCCGCCACTCGTCGTGAGCCACCAATACAGCTATCCGGTATCGGGCGGCGCGGTAGCGGGCTGCACCGACGTGATGAATGCGATGGTGCCCGGCATCGAAGCGTTTCTCTACGCGCTCTACACCGACCCGCGTTTCATCGAAACCTTGCAAACCGCGCCGTGAGGCGGCCGTAGCGCACCGCCTTCTTCGATTCAATCGTTCGCGAAGCTGTACGGCTCTGCCGAACGCGATCGGCGCTCCGACTGAGGGTCGATCCGCTGAAGTAGACTGCACAGAATTCTGTCATCTGTGTTGCAAAGGAGCGGGACATGGGCTTTTCAGCCAGTGATGTAGTGCCCTTCACCCAGGCACGCGCCAACCTCTCCGAGCTGGCCGACCAAGCGAAGGCCGGCGCCGAAAAGATCATCACCAAAAACGGCGAGAGCTATGTCGCCTTGATCGACTCCGACCGATTGGACTACTACCACCGGCTGGAGCGCGAGCACATCCACCTGCTGCTGATCGCCGACGCGCAACGCGGCCTGGCCGACATTGCGGCCGGCCGCACCCACGAGGCCGATGCAGCCCTCGCCGAGCTCCAGCAACGCCGGGCTGTGGCCACTGCGGCAGGCGCACGCCGCCGCGTCGCAGGCGCGGCGGCCAAGGTAACCAAGAAGCGTGGCTGATGATGTCTACCGGGTCGAGTTGACCGCGAGCTTCCTGGAGCGCCTTGACGCTATCCAGGCGTTCTTGACCCAAGCCGAGGCAGCCTGCGCCTTCGACGACCTGCTGTCACAACTGCGGGCCACGGTCATTCGCAACCTTGCGCGGTTCCCACGCATCGGCCGGCGCTACCTCGACAACCCGCCTCAATCGGTCGAGGCCCTGGCCCAGCTCGCGACGCTGCCGGCCGGCGCGGCCGACGCGCTGCGCGAGTACCTGCACGGCGATCACCTGATCCTCTACGCTGCCGTGGAAGCGACCGCCACTGTCTACCTGCTGTCCATCAGGCACCACCGCCAGTTGTCGTTCGATTTCGGTCGGCTGTGGCCCAGCGGTTCTTAAGCGCGCCGGCAACCAACTGACCATTTCGACTCAATCGTTCGCAAAGCTGTACGGCCCACCGCGCTCCAGCGCCTTCTTGTACGCCGGCCGCGCATGGATGCGCTTCAAAAATGCCATCAGCTTCGGCCGGCTCGCATCCAGCCCGGCGCGTTGGGCCGAGGCTTCGATCGGGAAGCTCATCTGGATGTCGGCAGCGCTGAATTCGTTGCCGGCGAACCATTCGCTTTTGCCGAGCTCGGCCTCCATGAAGTCGAGTTGGCGCTTCAAGTTGGGCTCGACCATCAGGCCGAGCACCTTGTCGGCAATGCCGCGCGCGACCGGCTTGATGAAGAAAGGCATGGGCGCCACCTTGATGCGCTCGAACACCAGCTTCATCAACAGCGGCGACATCGCAGTGCCTTCGGCAAAGTGCAGCCAGTAGCGCCAGCGCAGCCGCTCGGGCGAGCCGATGGCCGGTGCCAGACGGCCGTTGCCGTAGCGCTCGATCAGGTACTCGACGATCGCGCCTGATTCGGCCACCGTGGTCTCGCCGTCGGTGATCACCGGCGACTTGCCCAGCGGATGCACCTTCAGCAGGGCAGGCGGCGCAAGCATGGTCTTGGCATCACGCTCGTATTTTTCGATCTGGTACGGCAGGCCCAATTCTTCGAGCAGCCAGAGCACGCGTTGCGAGCGCGAATTGTTGAGGTGGTGGACGGTGATCATCGTTCGCGCCGCTTCTTTGATTGCGATGCGAAGGATTGTGTCGCGCGCTCGACCAGCGCGTCGCGCGCAGGCACCGCGGTATTCTCCGCCCCCATGTACGCGCCCTTTTTCGGTCTGAAGCACGAGCCGTTCTCTATCGCGCCCGACCCACGTTATCTCTTCATGAGCGAGCGCCACCGCGAGGCGTTGGCGCATCTGCTGTACGGCGTGAATGGGGGTGGCGGCTTCGTGCTGTTGAGCGGCGAGATCGGCGCGGGCAAGACGACGGTGTGCCGCTGCTTTTTAGAGCAGATCCCGCGGCGCACGAACGTGGCCTACATCTTCAACCCCAAGCTCACGGTGATCGAGCTGCTGCAATCGGTGTGCGAAGAATTCGGCATCCCGAAGCCGGTGCTCGCGCATGCCGAGGCCACCGTCAAAGACCACCTCGACCCGCTCAACGAGTTCTTGCTGAAGACCCACGCGGTCAATCAGAACAACGTGTTGATCATCGACGAGGCGCAGATGCTCTCGGCCGAGGTGCTCGAGCAACTGCGCCTGTTGACCAACCTCGAGACCAGCGAACGCAAGCTGCTGCAGATCATCCTGATCGGGCAACCCGAGCTTCGCGATCTGCTGGCGCGGCCCGAGCTCGAGCAGTTGGCGCAACGCGTGATCGCACGCTTTCACCTCGGTGCGCTTACGGCTGACGAGACCGAGCGCTACATCCGGCATCGTCTCTCGGTGGCGGGCATGACGGTCGCGATGCCGTTCGACGCGAACGCGCTGGCGCGCATCCACCAGCTCTCGCGCGGGGTGCCGCGGCGCATCAACCTGCTGTGCGACCGGGCGCTGCTCGGTGCGTATTCGGCCGGCCGCGGGCAGGTCGACCGGGCCATCGTCGACAAGGCCGCGAGCGAGGTGTTCGGACGCGAGCCGGGCGCGCTGCCGCGGCTCAACTTGAGCACCGACCCGCGCTCGCGCTGGAGTTTGGCCGCGCTGGCTGGCGCGGTGTTGGCGGCGATTGCCTT
>JAYUWC010000198.1:0-15109 GCA_043753755.1 Rhizobacter sp. | reverse complement strand
CACTGCCGTACTGCGCGAACGCCTGTTGCAGGTCCTCGTCACGGATGTTGTATGAGAGATTACCGACGTAGAGTTTGTTGCCCATGGGAGAGCCCCTTTCAATTTCCTGAAGACCATGTGGAGCTTCTACCCATCGTGACCCATTCAAGCGAAGGAGCTGCTTCCATACACAGATTTGTGAATATAAGTGAATTGCATGGAAGTGAGCACAGGGCGAATGACTAAATGTTGTTTTCGGGCGAGCCCGGCACTTGCGAGCGGGGCCGCGGCGGCTCCATGAGTTTGCGGATCGCGAGCCTGGTGCCCAGCCTGACCGAGTTGGTGGTCGAACTCGGCCTGGGCGACGCACTGGTCGCGCGCACCGGTTTTTGCATCCACCCTGCTGCCGCACTCGTCGGCGTTGCCCAGGGTCGGCGGCACCAAAGACGTCAACCTCGGCAAGCTACAGCGCCTGGTACCGACTGACGTTCTGGTCAACGTCGACGAAAACCGGCGTGAAACGGTCGAGGCGATCCGGGCCTGGCCGAGCCCACCGGAGATCGTTGTCACCCACCCGCTGGCTCCCGAAGACAACCTTGCGCTGGTGGACCGCATGCTCGGGGCTTTCGGCGCTGGTTCCGGGGTCGCCGAGCGCGCGGCGCTGCTGCAGGCCGAGCTGCGCCGCGAACTCGCGTTGACCTGCGCCGAGGGACGGCCGATCCGGCGCGTGCTGTGCCTGATTTGGCACGAGCCGTGGATGACGGTCGCGCGAGACACCTACCTCTCGCGCATGCTCGCGCGAATCGGCTGGCTGACCTGGCCCGAGATTGACGGCGGCGAGGCCGGTGCCGCGCGCTACCCGAGGCTGCAGGGCGACGAGCCGTGGTTGACTGAGATCGATGAGGTGCTGCTCAGCTCGGAGCCCTATCGCTTCGAGGCTTCGTACATCAGTCAGGCTCGCGCGCTGTGCCCGAACGCCAACGTGCGGTGGGTCGACGGCGAACTGCTCAGCTGGTACGGCCCCCGCGCTGTGCCCGGCCTTCGCTACCTGCGTGCGCTGGCGGCGGCGGGCGCCAGCTGACACGCGACAATTCGGAATGGATCTCTACAAGCCGCTGATCGCCTTGCTCGCGATCGTGAACCCGATCGGCGTCGTCCCGTTTTTCATCCACTTCACCCAAGGCTTCACCCGCGAGCAGCGCCACCACACGGCGCGGGTAGCGGCGACTGCGGCGTTCGTAGTGATCGCGGTCAGTGCGCTGGCCGGGCTGCGGATCATCGAGTTCTTCGGCATTTCGCTCGCGTCGTTCCAGGTCGGCGGCGGCATGCTCTTGCTGATGTCGGCCCTGCAGATGCTCAACGCGCAACCCGCCGAAAGCCGCAAGAACGACTTGCACGAGGGCAGCGACAAGGCTGATGCCGGCGCCAGCATCGCCATCGTTCCGCTGACCATCCCGCTGCTCACTGGCCCGGCTTCTATCTCGACCATGATCATCTACGCCGACAAGACGCGGCATTGGTGGCAGCTCGGGGTGCTGGTCGGCTACGGTGTCGTGATCGGGCTGGCGGTCTGGATCGCCTTTCGCCTTTCGGGCCGCATCGCCAAGGCCCTCGGCCAGACCGGCATCAACGTGATGACGCGTCTGATGGGTCTGTTACTCGCGGCGCTCGCGGTCGAGGTGATGTCCGACGGTCTGATCAAACTTTTCCCCGTGCTCTCGGGCGTGCATTGACCGATGACTTCGACAACCCTCTACGACTACATCGTCTGCGGCGGCGGTACCGCCGGCTGCCTGCTCGCCAACCGGCTGAGCGCTGACCCGACCAAGCATGTGCTCTTGATCGAGGCCGGCGGCAACGACGACTACCACTGGATCCACATCCCGGTCGGATACCTCTACTGCATCGGCAACCCGCGCACCGATTGGCTGTATGAGACCGATGCCGACCCCGGCCTGAACGGCCGCAGCCTGCGCTATCCGCGCGGCAAGGTACTCGGCGGCAGCAGCAGCATCAACGGGATGATCTACATGCGTGGCCAGGCCCGCGACTACGACGGTTGGGGCGCGGGCGACGGATTCGGGGCGAACCCCGGCTGGAGCTGGGCCGACTGCCTGCCCGCCTTTCTGAAGCACGAGGATTTCTATAAAGGCGCCGACGCGTTTCACGCCGCGCCGGGCTTCGATGCGAACGGCGGGCGTGCCGGCGGCGAGTGGCGGGTCGAGCGCCAGCGCCTGCACTGGCCGCTGCTCGATGCGTTTGCCGAAGCCGCACAGCAGGCGGGCATTCCGCACACCGACGACTTCAACCGCGGCGATAACGAAGGCGTCGGCTATTTCGACGTCAACCAAAAAGCCGGCATCCGCTGGAACGCGACCAAAGCGTTTTTGCGCCCGGCGCAGAAGACACGAACCAACCTGCAGGTCTGGACCGGCGCGCAGATCGGTCGCGTGCTGGTCGAGCAACAGGGCGGTGCGCGGGTTGCGGTCGGCGTCGAGGCGTTGCCGGTCGACGGCGCGGCGCCGGTGCAGGCGCGCCTCGCGCCGGGTGGCGAGGTAATTTTGGCCACCGGCGCAATTGGCACGCCGCAGGTCCTGCAGCTCTCGGGCATCGGCGACCCGGCGCTGCTGCGTGCGCTCGGCATCGACATCGTTCACGCCCTGCCCGGTGTCGGCGCCAACCTGCAAGACCATTTGCAGATTCGCGCCGTTTACCGAATCACCGGGGCGAAGACGCTCAACACGCGGGCCAACTCGTGGTGGGGCAAGGCGCTGATCGGCCTCGAGTACGCGCTCACGCGCAGCGGTCCGATGAGCATGGCGCCGTCGCAACTCGGCGCCTTCACACGAAGCGACGCCGACCAAAAGCACCCCAACCTGGAGTACCACGTGCAGCCCCTGTCGCTCGAGGCCTTCGGTGAGCCGCTGCATGCCTTCGATGCCTTTACCGCGAGCGTGTGCAACCTCAACCCGACCAGCCGCGGCGCGGTGCGCATCAAGACACCCCACGCGCATGACGCCCCCGGCATCGCGCCGCGCTACCTCGCGACCGAGACCGACCGCCTGACCGCCGCCAACAGCCTGCGCCTGACTCGCCGCATCGTCGCGCAACCGGCACTTGCCGGCTATCAGCCGCAAGAGGTCAAGCCCGGCGCGCAGTACGAGACCGACGCCGAGTTGAGCCAGCTCGCCGGCGAGATCGGCACCACCATCTTCCACCCGGTCGGCACCGCCAAGATGGGGCCGGCCGCCGACCCGATGGCTGTGGTCGACGCGCGCCTGCGCGTGCACGGCGTGCGCGGCCTGCGCGTGGTCGATGCGAGCGTGATGCCGACCATCACCAGCGGCAACACCAACTCGCCCACGCTGATGATTGCCGAGCGCGCTGCGGGGTGGCTGCTCGGCGGCGAGTGACCGCGGCGCGGGCTGGCAAAGCTCAGCAGGTTTTCATGGTTCGCGTGGGGCCGTGCGCTGCTTAGAGTGAGCGACTCTGATTCAACCGGCCTGCTTTCATGAACCGACGCCTCTCTTTTTCACGCCGCGCGCTCGCGTGGGCCGCGGCCGCCGCGCTCGGCGTTGCCGCGCCGCCCGCTTTCGCCGACACCACGCTGCTCAACGTCAGCTACGACCCGACGCGCGAGTTCTACCAAGCGTTCAACGCTGCCTTCGCAAAGCAGTGGAAAACCCAAACCGGTGAAACGGTCACGGTACGGCAGTCGCATGGCGGTTCGGGCAAGCAGGCGCGCTCGGTGATTGACGGGCTCGAGGCCGATGTGGTGACGCTGGGGCTGGCCTACGACATCGATGCGATTCACGATCGCGGCAACCAGATCGCGGCCGACTGGCAAAAGCGCCTGCCGAACAATGCCGCGCCCTACACCTCGACCATCGTGTTCTTGGTGCGCAAAGGCAACCCGAAGGGCATCAAAGACTGGCCCGATCTGGCCAGGAGCGGCATCGATGTCATCACACCCAACCCCAAGACCTCGGGCGGCGCGCGCTGGAACTATCTCGCGGCCTGGGGCTATGCATCCAAACAGTCGGGAGCCACATCCGACAGCGCCAAGGCCTTCGTCAAGCGCGTCTATGCCAACGCCAAGGTGCTCGACTCAGGCGCGCGCGGCTCGACCACCACCTTCGTCGAGCGCGGCATCGGCGACGTGCTGATCGCCTGGGAGAACGAGGCCTACCTGTCGGTGAAAGAACTCGGCGCCGACAAGTTCGAGATCGTCACGCCGAGTCTGTCGATCCTCGCCGAGCCGCCAGTCAGCGTGGTCGACAAGGTGGTCGACAAACGCGGTACGCGCAAGCTGGCGAGCGCCTACCTCGAGTACCTGTACTCGCCCGAAGGCCAGCAAATCGCAGCCAAGAACTTTTACCGGCCGCGTGATGCCAAAGTGGCCGCAGCGTACGCAAAGCAATTTGCCGCGGTAAAGCTGTTGACGATCGATGCCGGCTTCGGCGGCTGGCGCGCTGCACAGAAAACCCACTTCGATGACGGCGGTGTGTTCGACCAAATCTACGCGCCCAACGCGCGCTGAAGCCAAGCGAATTTTTGCTGCTTTGGCGTCCCTTTAAGGGTTGGTGCCGACCAACCCGATCTCGGCCGCCGTACCCGCCGTAACCGCCATACCCGAACTGTCCGAAGTGATCGAAGAAGGCCCCTGCCTGCTGTCGCGCTGCAAGTACCGAAGCTGCGCGCCGCGTTCGACCGACTCGTGCAGCAGCCGCACATAAATCAGCATCAAAAATGCGGCAACCGCGAACGCGATCACTGCCGCTGTCCAGCGCATGGCGGCCGTGTCGCCATGTCGGATCGAGCGTGTGGCGTTCATCGGCGGCTCCGGCAAGCTGTGGTGGGTCGGTTAGTGTCCGGTCGCTCGTACTCCTGACGCATCGGCGGCAGCCGGCAGGTGGTGTAGGACGCCTGCTGGTGCGACGCGTACGATGGAACCCGCCCGCGCTTTGTGCCTCCAAGCGCGTCGCGTTCAGCCGCTCGCCGTCGAGCCGGTCAACCCGCAAGGAGATTCGCATGTACACCACCAGCCACAGCGTTCTCACGCCGAGCTGCCGCAGCAAGCAGCCCGACGCGGCCAGTCGCGTTGCAATCCTCGCGCTGGTTTGCCTCGCACTCGTCGGCACTGCGCAGGCCCAGGGCCGTGGCGGGCACGGCGGCGCTGGCCATGGCGGCTGGGGTGGCGGCTACTACGGTGGATATCACGGGGGCTACCATGGGAGCTACCACGGCGGTGGTCGCGGCTGGGTTTGGGGTGGCGTCGGTTTGGGGCTGGGCCTCGGCATCGCGAATTACTACAACAGCTATCCGTACGGCTACTACGCCGACCCGGGCTATGTGGTGATCGAGCGGCAGCCACAGGTGGTCTACACGAACCCGCAGCCGGTTTACAGCGCGCCGGTGCCGGCGCGGCAAGTGCAGCAGCCGGTGATCTACCCGCGCAACGGCCAGTCGACCGCGCAGATTGACGCCGACGCCGATGCCTGCAGCGAGTGGGCCGGCAAGCAGGTCAACGCCACCAGTGACGCCAGCGTCTTTCAGCGCGGCACGCAGGCCTGCATGGACGCGCGCGGCTACACGGTTCGTTGAAGACCCGGCTTGCGCCGGCCGCTCAACGCCGTGAGGCGAAGGCGTCGGTGGCGCGAATCAGCGCGTCGAGGATTCCTGACTCCTTGTAGGCATGACCCGCTTCGGTGACCAGCGTGAACTCGGCTTCGGGCCAGGCGCGGTGCAGGTCCCACGCGGTCTTGGCGGGCGTGCAAACGTCGTAGCGGCCCTGCACGATGGCGCCTGGGATGCCTTCAAGGCGCCCGGCATCGCGCAACAGTTGCCCCTCATCGAAGAAACCGCGATTGACGAAGTAATGGTTTTCGATTCGCGCGAACGCGAGCGCGAAGTGCCGGTTGGTGTGCGCGAGGTCGATGCCTGGGTCGGGCCGCAGGGTGATCGTGCGCCCTTCCCATTGGCTCCATGCCACAGCGGCGGCGGTGCGCGTCGAGCTGTCGGGGCCGGTCAGCACGCGGTGATACGCCGCCATCAGGTCGTGGCGTTCGGCCAGCGCGATCGGTGCGATGAAATCCTCCCAGGCATCGGGAAAGATCCACGACGCGCCGTCTTGGTAGAACCAGCGCAGCTCTTCTATGCGCATCGTGAAAATGCCGCGCAGCACCAGCGCGCTGACTCGTTCACGGTGGGTCTCGGCATATGTGAGCGCCAGTGTGCTGCCCCACGAGCCACCGAACACCAGCCAGCGTTCCACGCCGGCCATCACGCGCAGCCGCTCGATGTCGTCGACCAGATGCCAGGTGGTGTTGGCGTCGAGCGAAGCGTGCGGCGTCGACCGGCCGCAGCCGCGCTGGTCGAACAAGGTGACGCAGTAACGGGCCGGGTCGAACACGCGGCGTTGGTCGGCATTGCAGCCGCTGCCCGGACCACCGTGCAAGAAGACGGCAGGCGTGCCTTGCGGGTTGCCACAGCGCTCCCAGTAGACGCGGTGGCCATCACCGGTGTCTAGCATGCCGTGCTCGAACGCCTCGATCGGCGGGTAGAGCCCGCGCACCGCATCGGGGTTGGGGCTCGCCATGCTCACGCCGCCGGGTACGCTGCGCCGCCGACGGCCCGCGCGTCGGTCCGATGATCGAACTGCGTGGGCTTGCGCTTGCCACCGGGGATGCCGGCTCGCGCCCTTGATTCGGTAACGAACGGGGCGGCAGGTTTTTGAGCGTGCATCGAACTTCCCGCAGGTTTTTTGATTGGCAAGCATAGTGCTACTGCAAACTTTTTACGGGGGCTGGGGATGGCTGTTTCTGTCGACGTGGACGGCGGCGCACGCGAGGTCGACGGTGCCCGACCGCCTTGGCGCGCGCTGCAGAGGTTGTCGCGTCGGCAGGTGGTCGCCGTGATCTCGGCGGCTGCATTGCTTGCGCTTGCGGCGGTCATCGTTGCATTTCACGGCGCATTGCTGCGCCCGTTGATCCAGCATCACGTGCAAGAGCGCTCCGGCCGCCGCATCGAGTTCGAGGCGCTTCGTCTCGGGCTCGATCGCACGGGGCAACCCACGGTTCGTTTGCGACAGCTCGTGGTGCAAAACGCCGCGTGGGCCTCGGTGCCGTCGAGGCCGCTGGTGCGTGCTGGGGAGTTGGGCATGACCTTCGCGTGGCGCAGCCTCTTCGACGAGCGCGTGATCGTGACCCGGCTCGATCTGGTCGATGCCGATGTCGACATGCAACGCCATGCCGATGGTCGCCGCAACTGGCGGCTCACTCGCCCCGATGACCGCGGCCCGGGCCGAGTTCGCGTGCTCGCGCTGGTCCCGCACAACAGCCGCGTGCACGTTCTTGACCCGACGTATTCACTCGAAGTCGATTTGCAATCGAGCCCGCCGGCAGCGCCCGTCACGCTGACGGCGTATCCCGAGCTGCCACTGACTCAGCATGTAAGCGCCCGCGGCACACGCGGTGGCGCGGCCTTCGAGGGCGAGTGGTCGGTCAGTGAGCGCATCACCTTGTTCGACACCGACCAGCCCTTTGCGCTGCGCGGCGTCCTGCGCGCAGGCGCTGCACACGTGGCGGTCGAGGGTCGCGTCGTCGATCTGCTGCAGGCCGGCCGGCTCGATGTCGATTTGCAGTTGGCCGGCTCGCGTCTCGCCAGCCTGGGCGACCTGCTCGGCATGCCAACGCGCTGGCCCACTGTTGCCGCCGAGCTGAGTGCGACGCTGCACAAGGCGGGCGACGGGTGGCAGTTCGACGCCGTCCACGGCCGCGTCGGCAGCAGCGATCTGGCGGGCAGCGCCACTTTTCAACGTCGGCCCCCCGCGCAGGGCCGATCGACACTGCGGCTGGTGCTGGCCGGCGCCCACCTCGACCTCGCCGATTTGCGGACCGCGCCGGCCCGAACCCCGCAGCCGGTCGAGAACCCGCCCGACACCGACACCCGAGACAGCCGCGACACCGCGCGCTTCGATGCCGACCTCGACCTGCGCTTCGCCCGTGTCGACGGCCTTCCGCTGGGCAACGCAACGGCGTTCGCGGCTCACGCCGTGTTGCGCGACGACCGTTGGGCGATCGACGTGCCGGCATTCGGTTGGATCGGCGGCAAGGCTGCGGCGCAAGTTCATGTCGATGCAGCGCGCGTGCCGATCGGCATTGCCGTCAATGCCCGCCTGCAGAGCGTCGCGTTGGCGAGCCTCGTCGAGCGCCTGCCGCAACTCAAGGCCGTGACCGGGGGGCTCGATGCGCGCATTGCGTTGCGCAGCACCGGCGACTCGCCGGCGCGCTGGCTGGCGGGCGCTGAAGGCAGCGTGCGGGCCGAGCTGGTCGGCGCAACGATCCCCGAGTCGCTCGACGCCAAGCTCGGGCTCGACGGCGGCCACCTGCTGCGGGCGATGTTCAAAGGCGAGGGTCGTTCTCGCATCGAGTGCAGCGCCCTCGAGCTGCAGTTGAACGCCGGCCGTGGCGTGGTGCGGCGGTTGGCGCTGGCGACCGCCAACGTGCAGGTCGACGGGCGCGGCGCGATCGACTTCAAGCGCCGCGCGATCGATCTGGTCCTGACCCCGCACCGCAAACAAAGCGCGCTGTTCGCGCTCGATCGGGTGCTGCAAGTCAGCGGCGCAATCAAGTCGCCGACTGTGGCGTTGGTCGCCGGTGATACCGCCGAGAACGCTGGGCGCACGGCCGCAGCCTGCGTGCCGGGCACCGCGCGTTGAAGGCGCCGCTCAGCGACTTGTCGGCGGCGGCTGACATGCCGGTGCGCCGCAGTCCGAGCCATCCAGCACCGACGAGGGCCGACCATGGACCCCAACTTTCCGGAGCACCGCATGGTCACGCACACCCCGCACAAAACGCACCGTACCCCCGGCGAAGAAGCCGAGATCGACCCTGAGCCCGGCATGCTGCCGATCGAGCCCGATGAGGGGCTGGTGCAGCCGGCGATCCCCGCCGATCCCGAAGGCGACCGGCTGGTCGATCCCGAAACACGACCGGCATGAATTCAACGATCACTGCCGTTCCCTACGACGCGTCGTTCGAGAAGCTCGAAGACCACGAAGACGAGACCGGCGCCGAGATCGCCGAGACGCTGGGCGAGATCTCTGACACCACCTTCGAAGACAGCGGCCGAGGCCTGCGCAGCGTGCATGCCAAGAGCCACGCGTTGCTGCGCGGTGAATTTCGTGTGCTGGAGGTGCCGTTGCCGTTTGCGCAAGGCTTGTTCGCGGTGCCGCGCAGCTACCCGGTGGCGATCCGCATCTCGACCTCGCCGGGCGACCTGCTCGACGACCGCGTCTCGACCCCACGCGGCTTTGCGCTCAAGGTGATCGGCACCGAAGGCGAGCGGCTGCCGGGCAGCGAAAGCGCACGAAGCCAAGACTTCCTGCTGGTCAATGGGCCGGTGTTTCTCGCGCCCACGGCCAAGAAGTTTCTCGGCAGCTTGAAGCTGCTTGCCGGCACCACCGACCGCGTGCCCCGCCTCAAGCGTGCGTTGTCGGCCGTGCTGCGGGGCACCGAAAAGCTGATCGAAGCGGCGGGTGGCGAGAGCGGCTTTTTGAAGGGTTTGGGCGGCCATCCCGAGACCAACCCGCTCGGCGAAACCTACTTCAGCCAAGTGCCGTTTCTTTACGGCCTGTACATGGCGAAGTGGCAGATCGAGCCGGTCTCGCACGAACTGCAGGCGCTGAAAGACGCGAAGGTCGATCTCGACGACAAACCCGACGGCTTGCGAGCGGCACTCAACGCGCACTTCGCCGCGCACGGTGGCGAGTGGGAGTTTCGGGTTCAGCTTTGCACCGACCTCGAGGCGATGCCGATCGAAGACGCCACGGTGCCCTGGCCCGAAGACCAGAGTCCCTTTGTGCCCGTTGCGCGCATCACGGTCGCACCGCAAGTGGCCTGGAGCGATTCGCGCTCGGTCGAGATGGACGACGGCCTCGCGTTCTCACCGTGGCACGGCTTGGCGGCGCACCGCCCCCTCGGCTCGATCAACCGGGTGCGGCGGGCGGCCTATGAGGGTTCAGCCGGAGCGCGATCGGCCCGCGGCCGCTGCCCGATTCACGAACCGCAGGCGTAGCACGCGTCGCGGCTCACGGCCGGGTCGACAAGCGCGCCGCGAGCGCATGCGCATCGACGGCGCCGGCGCCGTCGGCCACTGATTCGAGCTGCCCATCGAGGGCGCGCTGGACGAACCGGGCAAGCGTGCCGGGCTGCGGCGTGATCGGGCCGAAGAAGAGAGCCCGCGCGCCGCGAGCGATCAGCAAGGTCGGGAAGTTCTCGACGTCGACGTCGCCGACGAACTCGGCCTCGTCTTCGATGTCGACCCAGGTGAACGCCGCCGCCGCGCCGGCATCGGCTGCTGCCGCATCGAACACAGCGCGGTAGTCGCGGCATGCGCCGCACCAGGCGGCACACAGGCACACCACACGCAAGGTTTCGTCGCTCATGTCCGAAGTGTGCCGCGGCGCGCTTATCAGGATTCGTGCAGAACTATCCACAGATATCGAAATTCCAAATCGATGGTTTGCGCAGCCCAGGGCGCTCGCTAACCTCGCCCGGCATGACGGCCGCCTCCATTGCCATTTCACCAGTGACCCGCAACGCCACGCCAAGACGGCCGCGGCGTGTGCTGCCCGGGTTCAATCTTTCGCTCGGGGTGACGCTGGCCTATCTGTCGTTGATCGTGCTGATCCCGCTTTCGGCCGTGTTCTTCAAGGCCGGAACGCTGGGTTGGGATGCCTTCTGGAGCGCCGTTACCGCGCCGCGGGTGCTCGCCTCCTATCGCTTGAGCTTCGGTGCGGCGCTCCTGGCGGCGGCCATCAACACGGTGTTCGGTCTGTTGATCGCCTGGTCGTTGGTGCGCTACCGCTTCCCCGGGCGCCAATGGGTCGATGCCTTGATCGACTTGCCGTTCGCATTGCCGACCGCGGTGGCCGGCATCGCGCTCACCGCGCTGTATGCCCGCAACGGCTGGCTGGGGGCCTGGTTGGAGCCGCTCGGCGTGCAGGTCGCGTTCAAGCCGCTGGGCGTGCTGGTGGCGCTGGTCTTTATCGGCCTGCCCTTTGTCGTGCGCACCGTGCAACCGGTGCTTGAAGACCTCGACACCGAACTCGAAGAAGCGGCGGCCAGCCTGGGCGCGCAGCGCTGGCAGACCTTTCGCCACGTGCTGCTCCCCAGCCTGACACCGGCGCTGCTGACCGGTTTTGCGCTCGCGTTCGCACGCGGGGTCGGCGAATACGGTTCGGTGATCTTTATCGCCGGCAACCTGCCCGGTGTTTCCGAAATCACGCCGCTGATGATCATCACCAAGCTCGAGCAATACGACTACGCCGGTGCGACCGCAATCGCTGCCGTGATGCTGGTCGCATCGTTCCTGCTGTTGCTCGCGATCAACGGCTTGCAGGCCTGGAGCGCCAAGGCGCGCGGTGTCGGCGCGGGGCGCAAGCGATGAGCACGACCGCGACTCTTGCGCCGCGCCCGCCGGCCGCTGCCAATCGCTTCGAGGCCAGTGCGGCCACGCGCGAATCGCCGCTCGTCAAGTGGACGGTTATCGCGCTCGGCCTCGGCTTCTTTGTCCTCTTTCTGCTGCTGCCGCTCGCCACGGTTTTTTTCGAGGCGCTGCGCAAGGGCGCGGGCGTGTACTTCGCGGCCATCGCCGAGCCCGACGCGCTCTCGGCGCTCAAGCTCACGCTGCTCGCCGCGGCGATCGCGGTGCCGCTCAACCTGGTGTTCGGCGTCTGGGCGGCGTGGGCGGTCAGCAAGTTCGACTTTCGCGGCAAGAGCTTGCTGGTGACGCTGATCGACTTGCCGTTTTCGGTGTCGCCGGTCGTCGCCGGGCTGGTCTATGTGCTGATGTTCGGCGCGCAGGGATGGTTCGGGCCGTGGCTGCAGGCGCACGACCTGAAGGTGATCTTCGCGGTGCCGGGCATCGTGCTCGCCACGGTCTTCGTGACCTTTCCGTTCATAGCGCGCGAGTTGATTCCGCTGATGGAAGCGCAGGGCCGCGAAGAAGAAGAAGCCGCGACCGTGCTCGGCGCGTCGGGCTGGCAGACCTTTCGGCATGTGACGCTGCCCAACATCAAGTGGGGCTTGCTCTACGGCGTGATTCTTTGCAACGCGCGGGCGATGGGCGAGTTCGGCGCTGTCTCGGTGGTCTCGGGCCACATCCGCGGCCTGACCAACACGCTGCCGCTGCACGTCGAAATTCTGTACAACGAATACCAGTTCGCCGCGGCCTTCGCGGTGGCCTCGCTGCTCGCGCTGCTTGCGCTCGCGACACTCGGGCTGAAGACGCTGGTCGAATGGCGGCAGCGCCGGGAGCAAACGCGATGAGCATCCAGATCCGCAACATCCACAAGTCGTTCGGCGAGTTCACGGCACTCGGCGATGTGAGCCTTGATGTGCCCAGCGGCGAGCTGGTCGCATTGCTCGGGCCCTCGGGCTGCGGCAAGACGACGCTGCTTCGAATCATTGCCGGCCTCGAGACCGCTGACCGTGGCCACGTGCTGCTCGATGGCGACGACGCGTCTGAGACCCACGTCCGCGAGCGCCAGGTCGGTTTCGTGTTCCAGCACTACGCGCTGTTTCGTCACATGACCGTGTTCGACAACGTCGCCTTCGGCCTGCGCGTGAAGCCGCGTGCCATGCGGCCCAGCGAGGCCGAGATCGCGCGCAAGGTGCATGCGCTGCTCGATCTGGTTCAGCTCGACTGGCTGGCCAAGAGCTTCCCGCCGCAACTCTCGGGCGGCCAGCGGCAGCGCATCGCGCTGGCCCGCGCGCTCGCGGTCGAGCCGCGCGTGCTGTTGCTCGACGAGCCGTTCGGAGCGCTCGACGCGCAGGTGCGCAAAGAGTTGCGGCGCTGGCTGCGCCGCCTGCACGACGAGCTGCACGTGACCAGCGTGTTCGTGACCCACGATCAGGAAGAAGCGCTCGAGGTTGCCGACCGCGTCGTGCTGATGGACCACGGTCGCATCGAGCAGGTCGGCTCGCCGGCCGAGGTCTACGAACAGCCGGCGACACCTTTCGTTTACGGCTTTCTCGGTGCCTCGAACCGGCTCCAAGACCGCCACGGCGCGCTCGGTTTCGCGCGACCGCACGAGGTCACGATCGCGACGACGCCGGTGGCCCAAGGCACCGAGGCCACGGTCGGCCGCGTGCTCAGCTTCGGGGCGATCAGCCGGGTCGAGTTGACGGGCCGTGAGGCGCAGCCATTCGAGGTCGAGCTGGCCCGCGAGCGCGCCGAAGCGCTCGCACTCGCGGCCGGGCAACGGGTGTGGCTGGTGCCGCGGGCGCTGCGCGTGTTCGAGCACGTTGCCGACGGCCAGGCGGCGCAGGCGGCATAGTCGCGCGATGAACTTTCAGCAACTCCGCATCATTCGCGAGGCCGTTCAGCGCAACTTCAATCTGACCGAAGTGGCGGGCGCGCTGTTCACCTCGCAGTCGGGTGTCAGCAAGCACATCCTCGACCTCGAAGACGAGCTCGGCATCGAGCTTTTCGTGCGCAAGGGCAAGCGGCTGACCGGCCTCACCGAGCCCGGCAAAGAGCTGGTCGGCATCGTCGAGCGCATGCTGATCGATGCGAAAAACATCAAGCGCCTGGCCGAACAGTTCGCCAACCGCGACGAAGGCAGCCTGACCATCGCCACCACGCACACGCAGGCGCGTTACGCGCTGCCCCAGGTGGTGCGGCGCTTCAAGGCGGCCTACCCGAAAGTGCATCTGGTGCTGCACCAGGCCAGCCCGGCCGAGATCGTGGCCCTGCTGCAATCGGGCGAGGCCGACATTGGCATCGCCACCGAAGCGCTGGACGGCAGCGGCGCGCAAAACCAGAACTGCGCGAGCTTCCCGTTCTACGACTGGCACCATTTGGTTGTCGTGCCCGAGGGCCACGCGCTGACTGGCGCAGAGACACTCACGTTGCAGGCGCTCGCCGAGCACCCGCTGATCACCTACCACGCCGGCTACACCGGCCGGCCGCGCATCGACGCCGCCTTCACCGAAGCCGGCCTCGCGCCAGACGTGGTGATGAGCGCGCTCGACGCCGACGTGGTGAAGACCTATGTCGAGGTCGGCCTCGGCGTCGGCATCATCGCGTCGATGGCTTTCGATGCGACCCGCGACGCCGGTCTGCGCGCGATCGACGCCGCGCATCTTTTTCCGACCAACACAACCCGCATCGCGGTGCGCCGCGGCCATTACCTGCGCGGCTACGCCTATCGTTTCATCGAAGAATGCTCGCCCGCGCTGACGGCAGCGGTGGTTAAAGGGGCGCTGGAGGAAGGGTGAGGCACCCGGGATCAACGTTTGCGTGAGCGGGCCGATGGCGACCACACGCGCAGCGGGGTGTGCTGGGTCATCAGTGCGAAGTCTTTGTCGGTGCTCAGCAACGTGAGCTCGTGGCGTATGCACAACTGCGCCAGCACCGCGTCGATGGTGCCCACTTGCACCCCCGCGCGTCGGCACATGTTGCGCAATTCGGCGGCGGCGATGTGGTCCTGGCGATCGGGTAGGAGCAGTGGCAGCGCGGCGAAGCGTTCGAGGATCTGGGCTCTGGCCTTGGGGCCCGAAAACCCCTGAAGCAATTCCTGTAAAACCAGGCCAGTGGTCACGACCAGATCACCGCCGAGCAGGGCATCTTGCAGCGCTTGAACTTGGGGTTCCTTGACCGGCGCATCGCGCCGCAGCGCGAGCGACCAGACACCGGTGTCGACGAGCAGCGTCACCGCCGTGAACGTTCGGCTTTGAAGTCGAACGAGTCATCCCAATCGAGCGTGCCCATCAGCTCGACAAAGCGCCGCTGCTCGCGGCGGGCGATGAACTCTTGAAGCGCTTTAGTAACGGCAGCCTTCTTCGTGCGCTCGCCGCTGACTTCGACAGCGTGCGCTAGAAGATCTGGGTCGATCGCGAGATTGGTGGCCATGTGTAGCTCCTTGTGCGAGAGTCTACACAGGTAGGTCATGTTCGCGCCGCGCTCAGCACAACAGCTGCTTGCGCGCTCGGTGGATCCGCACGAACAGGTTGTCTTCGCTGATCCCCAGCTCGCGGCAGACTTCGTCGGTCGACAGCTCTTCGAGCACGCGCAGGCGCATCGCGTCGCGCAGGCCGGCGGGCAGGGCTTCGATGCGTTCGAG
>JAYUWC010000197.1:0-15116 GCA_043753755.1 Rhizobacter sp. | reverse complement strand
CCTTTCTCAGCGGGCAGATCGACTGCGGCCGCGTGCCGTCCGAGTTCACGCAGATCGCCGCACCGAACGGCGCGCTTGCGCCCCACCTCGCCAAGCGCGGCATCGGCCTCAGGCGTTACGTGAACAGCGACTTCACGATGTCCTGGTTCAACATGGATGATCCGGTCGTCGGCGGCTACACGCCCGAGCGCGTGGCGCTGCGCCGCGCGCTTGCGCTCGCCTACAACATCGACCTCGAGGTGCGAGTCATCCGGCGCGGTGCCGCGGTGGTGGCGCAGGCGCCGATGCCGCCCGGCACCAGCGGCTACTCGGCCCGGCGCCGCACCCAGCAGGGCGAATACGACCCGGCACGCGCCAAGGCGCTGCTCGATCTTTACGGCTATGTCGACCGCAACGGCGACGGTTGGCGCGAACGCCCCGACGGCTCGCCGCTCTTGCTGCACATGGCCACGCAAACCTCCAACATCGAACGCCAGTTCGACGAGAACTGGCAGAAGAGCCTGGCCGCGATCGGCGTGCGCATCGTCTTCGAAACCGCGCAGTGGCCCGAGAACTTCAAGGCCGCGCGCGCCGGCAAGCTGCAGATGTGGGGCCTGGGCTCGACAGCCGCCACCCCCGATGGCCAACGCGCTCTCGAGTACTTCTACGGCCCCTCGATCGGCGCTGGCAACCTCGCGCGCTTCAAGCTGCCCGCGTTCGATGCGCTCTACCGGCGCCTGGGTGCGCTGGCCGATGGCCCCGAGCGCGAGGCGGTGTTTACCGAGGCCATCAAGCTGATCACTGCCTACATGCCCTACAAGACCCACGTGCACCGGGTCTACCTCGACGTGCAGCAGCCCTGGGTCACGGGCTGGCGCACCCCTGCGTTTCGGCAAGAGGTGTGGCAGTTCGTCGAGGTCGACTCGGCAATGCGGGCGCGGCTTTCGCGGTGACGCGCTCGCTCGCGCTGGCCGTTCACCGCGCGCGTCCGCGTTCACGTTCGGCATCAAACCCTTTCAAACGATTTCACGCTGGACACGCCCGCGACACTGCGTAGCATGAGTCGCACTTCAACCTCCTTCAGGAGACCGATGATGAACGTGCCTTTCCAACTCGCCCGCTTCGCCTTCTGTGCATTGGCCGGCGCGGCTGCCGCGGTGCCGGCCGCAGCCGCGGCGCGCCTCGATGTGCGCATCACGATGGTCAACCCGGTGCTGCGCGGCAATGTCGACGTGACCGTCGAAGTGACCGTTACCAACAATTCGCGACGCGCAGTCGCCGTGCCCGAGTCACAGCTGCCGTCGGCCGACCCAGATACCAAGCTCTTCAACATCACCCGCGACGGCGTGCCGGTGCGTTACGAGGGCGCAATCGTCAAGCGCGCGGCAGGGGCGCCGACCGAAACCGTGCTGCTGCAACCCGGCGCGTCGCTCACCTACCAGGTCGAGCTGACCGGCACCTACGACCTGAGCCAGAACGGCCGTTACGCAATCGAATACGTCGGCCTAGCCAAACATGGCGGCGCCGGTGCCAACACCGCGCCGACCTACTTTTGGCTGGAGGGCCGCTCGGGGCGGTCGGTCGAGGCGAGTGCGGCCAACGCCGGCAAGGGCAGCGCTGGCGGTGCGGCGGGCCTGAGCTACACCGGCAATTGCTCGGCCTCACGGCAGACGGCGATCGCCAGTGCGGTCGGCTCAGCCACCAATTACGCCCAGGCCGCAGCCACCTACCTGGCAGGCACGCCTTCGGCCACGCCGCGCTACACCACCTGGTTCGGCGCCTACACGTCAGCCGGCTGGAGCACCGCCAAGGCCCACTACGACAACGAGGTCAGCGCGTTCACGACCCAATCGGTCGTCGTCGATTGCAGCTGCAAGAAGACCAGCGTCTACGCCTACGTGTACCCGACCCAGCCGTACAAGATCTACGTCTGTGGCGCCTTTTGGAGCGCACCGCTGACCGGCACCGACTCGAAAGCCGGCACGCTGGTGCACGAGATGTCGCACTTCAACGTGGTGGCCGCCACCGACGACTGGGCCTACGGCCAATCGGCGGCCAAGGCGCTGGCCATTTCCGACCCGACCAAGGCACTCGACAACGCCGACAGCCACGAGTACTTTGCCGAGAACACGCCCGCGCAACCTTGAAAGCGCTGACACCCGATGCGGCCGACCCGTCGCGCCGTGCCGCCCTCATCGCGACCGGTCTCTGGGTCGCAATGCCGGTGAGCGCCGGAAGCACCGACGCGCCCGGCGCGCTGCGTTGCCGGCTCACTGCGCCGGCCGTCGGCCGGCCCGGCGACGCGCTGATGCTGCGCTTCACTTTCGCCAACCGCAGCCCGCGCGCGTTGCGCCTGCTGACCTGGAACACGCCGTTCGAGCCCGGCTGGTTCGCGCCCTTCGTCAGCGTCACCCGAGACGGCGAGCCGCTCGAGTACCGCGGCGCGATGATGAAGCGCGGTGCGCCCGCGCCCGACGACTACCTCGAGATCGGCGCACATCGCACCCGCCGAGCCGAGATCGATCTCGCGCTTGCGTTCGACCTCAGCCGCCCCGGCCGCTACCACGTCGAGCCGCGCCTCGTGCTGCACGACCTGGCGCTGGTCGACGCCCGCCGCGCGCATGCCGCCAGTGGTCGCGCGCCGCAGCCGCTGGTTTGCAACGCGGTCGACTTCAAGCTCGCTCCTGCTTAGCGACCAACCTCAGCTGTGCGGATGAGCTGCGCAGGCCGAGTCGTGATTCAACCCGTCGGAGACAACGGTCGCCGAAGGCGAGATCGGCAGCGTGGCGAACGTCGACACCTCCTCTTCAAGTGTGAACAGCGACCTGGCGCGGACGCATGAACCCTTGTGGCCGTCGCTACAACCAGGACAAGCACAGCCGGACAGCCAGCGCGAAGCGATCTATGCCGCCTCGCGGTAGCTCACCATGTGAGCCTGCCGAGCTTTGTCGCTGGTCGAGTGACTCGATCAGCTAAGAGCAGCTCACTTATCAACTTCTCGCCGCTCGGCACTGAGAATTTGCCGGGCCCTGGGCTCGAGCTTGGCGCGCGTTTCGGCGTTGAACCCGAGCTTTTGCATCGCGCTGTCCATCGATACGCCCCGCCGGACCATGCCGGTCACTGCTGCCAGGCGAACCGCATCGTCGCTGTTGACCACCAGCAGCGTCTTGCCTTTGACCGCCGGATTCGTGGTCGTGGTCTGCCGGACTTTGTCCGCCGTGATGGCGACGATCCGCTTGGCACCGGCCGGACCCAGCCCAGCATCCAACGTCATCACTTTTCCCATCAGGCCCGCGACGATCGGTGCGGCTAGCGAGGTTCCGCGCTGGTTTTGCTCGTAGGTTGCGCCGACGCCTGCGACGGTCCGGTTTTGTCCCACGGCATACAGCGCCGTGGAGCCTTGGTAGTTGCTGAACGAACTGAGTTGCCCCTTGCTGTCGACGCTGCCCACGTAGGTAGCGTTCGGCAATCCTGCCAGGATGGTTTCCCCGGGGCTGAGCTGCCCGGTGTGCCGACCCACGCCGTCTCGGTTCCAGCCATTTCCGGCCGCGACAACGAAGTGAACGTCGGGGTGATTGAGCACTGCATCGCGCACCGGCTTCGCTTCATTGACGTCGTTCCATCCGAGGCTCACATTGATGACTCTGGAGCCGTTGTCGACCAGGGCCTGCACGCCCTGGCCGAAGTTGTGCTGGTCGAGTCCGAAGGTCTTGACCTCCAACCGGTTGCCGGTGCCTGCGGTCGCCAGAGATGTCACCGCGGCACCATGGGCCCGGTCATCCTGGTTTGCCGGGACACCTGTCTTCAACGGCTTCTGATTGCCGAAGTTGGCCGGGTGGTTCGGCTGCTTGGGGTCGCGAAAGCAATCGATGACGCCGATGACCACCTTGTTTTGACCGGAACCGGTGGCGCCACTGCGTCCCAGCATCTGCATGAATAGCTTGTCCGTGACGGTCGGATTCGTTGCGATCGTCGCACCCGCATTCTGCGAGGTGCCGTCTGCGTCGTAGCCAGCCGCGCGCAGGTACTTGTTGATGCGCTCCTGCGCCTGCGTTCCGATCATGGAGATGCGGTTGATTTTGAAGCGTCCATCGCTCTGCATCTTGATCAGCTGGCGCGCGACAGGGTTGTCGGTCTTCGGCATGTGGCGAGTCCATCGCTCGATGCTGTTCCAGTCGGTTATCGTGAAGCTAGGGCGGCTCGTCCCTGTGACGCCTGGCGCGCGGCGGCTTGGTCGATCACCGATTTCACCGCTGTCGACGCCTGCTGTTGCCCGAGCCGGACCGCGCCGACCAACTCACGCGCTTGCGACAACGGCAGCCCATCGTCCTTGACCAGCCGATTCACCACGTCACGGGCGGGCACGTTGCCCGACCCGTTCATGACCTTGGTGACCACCTGCAGCGGAATTTTCGAGCCGGCCTCCGTCGCTTTGTTCATCACATTGCGAACGGGTTCTGGCAGCGACCGCGGTGTCGATGGAATCTGCCCTGCCGACTGCCCTGCCGACTGCCCTGCTGACTGCCCTGCAGAAGATTGCGTGGGCAGCGCGCCGGATTTGGGGGTTTTTGCGCCCGCCGTGGGCAAAGTCTTCGGGTTCTTCGCCGCAACGTTGTTCGTCGCATTACGAGACGGCGCCAGACTGTTCGACCGATTCCGCGGCGACGCAGCAGCCACAACGGTACGGGTCGGAGCGCGTGTGAGTGTCGGAGACAGCGGCTTGCGCGGCAGTCCTGCGAAGGCGGACGAAACCTCGTTGACCGTGTTGGTGAGTTGCTGCTCGCCGATCCGGTCTTGCATATCGCTATAGCCCTTGATAAACGCTGCGTTGGCGTTGGCCGGCATCTTGAACGGCGGGTTCGAGCCGCACGTGATCAAACAGTACATGCCGCCGCCCCGTTGACTGTTGTCGAGGGTGATATGCGCCTGCAGGTTCTTTTCGCCGCGGCCGGCGTTCGCATCGACCACGGTGACGGCAACCCCGCGATTCTTGGCCTCGACGATGGCTTGGGGATCTAAAAAGAACGAGCCCGGCGGGCCGCTCAACCACGGCTTGGACACCGTGCCGTCACGCATCGACGGACTATTCAGATCGATGAAGACCTTCGTGCGCGAAGGCGCATTGAAGCTCGTCGAGCCCGGTGCTGTAGATGACAGCTGCGCCGTCGCTGCCGGACGCCGAGCGAGTCGCGTCGCGCCGCCGCCTTCGATCAGTTGCCGCGCCCGACTTCGCGCCTCCGGGAGATTGGTCACATCCTTGCCAGCGGCCGAACGCAGCGGGTACTTGGCGCCAGTGCTTCCCTCGAGCCAAAACATACCGCGGCCGCTGCTGCTGCGGCCGAACATCAGCTTGCCCACCAACACGTTGCCCGTGCTTCGGCTCATGGCCGCTATCTCTTCGATACGGCTTGGTTGCCCGTTCGTTTTTTCGCCCACCTGCGCCTGTGCCAGCGCATCCGTGCGCAGCGTCAAGCTGCCAACCGACGCTCCGCTGACTCCAGTGATGCTCATGATGTGCGGTGCTCAGCGGCGCTATAGATTTTCTATTCGCAAACGCAGTGTGGGCCCGCGCCGCTTTGCTCAGCCTTTGCATGTCATTGTGGAAGTCCGAACGACTGCTGCAAGCCGCTTGCCTTTTGACTTCGGCACCCGCGCGCTGAACCTGTGCGGGCGAGCTTGCTGGCTCAACAAGTGTTCGCTCGAGCGTTGCCTGGTGGTCGATCCGCCGATCAGCCGATCGGCAACTCGGTGAAGTAACGCCCGCCATGGAAGATCAGCGGCTGTGTGCCTTCGCGGTGGCTGCAGCTTTCGACTTCGCCGACGAAGATGACATGGTCGCCCTCTTCGTAGCGGCTTCGGTTGAAACACTCGAAGACGGCGGCCGCGCCATCGAGAATCGGCGCACCGCCCGCGCCTTCGCGAAACGCGACGCCCGCAAACCGGTCGACGGACTTGCTGGCGAATTGTTCGGCGAGGGCATGCTGGTCAGCGCCCAGGATATGAACGGCGTAGTGCGAGCCGGCCTCGAAGTGCGGCATCGAGCCGGCGCTTCGGGCGAGGCTCCAGAGCACCAGGGGCGGCGTCAGCGAAACCGAGTTGAACGAGTTGGCCGTGAGGCCGATCGGCGCGCCGGCGGCGTTGCGTGCGGTGACGATGGTGACACCGGTCGCGAACATGCCGAGCGCCGCACGGAAGTCGCGGGTCGAAAAACGTGGCGAGGCAGCACGAGGCGGAATAGTCATCGCGCGATTGTCGGAGATTCGGCAGCGTTGTCGCGCTGAACGCGGCGTCGCCATCGCCGTCGAGGGTATGCCGATGTCCCGTCGACCTACAGCGCTTCGCGCGGCCGTCTGACCTCGGTGTCGGTCGGTGGCCGAGACGATCGCCTGAACCTCTTCACTTTCAGGATTGCGATGAATCTCCGCCAAGCGCTTGTTCCCGTTTCACTCGCTGCCGCCGCGCTGGCCGCCTGCAGCTCGACCCCGAGCAACCTGCAGACCGCCACCGGCGACACCAAGCCGCAGCCGGTGGTGGTGCAAGTGCCGATCGAGATCACCACGCCCGAACTCGAATCGGGTTGCTGGGTGCAGTTCTACAGTGACCGCAACTTCAAGGGCGAGGTCGCCACGCTGATCGGCCCGGCGTCTCTAGAGAGTGCCGACAAGATGAGCGGCAAGAAACTCAAGCGCAACATCGACAGCCTCGTCACCGGCTCGAAGGCCACGCTCAAGGTCTACGAGCACGCGATGTTCAAAGACCGCACGATGGTCTTCGGTCCCAACAGCCGCGAAGCCGGCTTGATCACCAAGCTCGGCATCGGCGGTCAAATCGAATCGATGCAGCTCGACTGCGGGAGCTGATCCGGTCTCTGCGGCCACGGTGAGCGCCGCGGCTGATTGACGCTGCGGTTCATCGCTCACAATCCCGGCGGGCTGCGCCGAGCGCAGCCGTGTCGACACGCCGCCCGGCGCGCGACGTGCGCATCCGCAACGTGATCGACCCGCCTTGGACGCTCTCAACGCCCCGCCCCCGCCCTCGTCAAGCCGCTTCAGCGCACCCGCGCTTTACCGACTTCTCGTCGTCACCGTGCTCGGCTTCGCGTCGGGCCTGCCACTCGCGTTGACCGGCCAGGCGATGCAGGCGTGGCTCAGCGTTTCGGGCATCGACATCGCGACCATCGGCTTCCTGAGCCTGGTCGGCCTGCCCTATACCTTCAAGTTCTTGTGGGCGCCGCTGATGGACCGCTTCGAGCTGCCCTGGCTCGGCCGGCGCCGCGGCTGGCTGGTACTGACGCAGCTGCTGCTCGCCGCCGCGCTCTGGTGGATGTCCGCGACCTCGCCGAGCGCGTCGACCCGCGCGTTCGCGCTGATCGCGGTACTGGTCGCGTTCATCTCGGCCTCGCAAGACATCGTGATCGACGCTTACCGTACCAACCTCTTGCCGCCGGCCGAGCGCGGGCTGGGTTCGTCGTCGCTGGTGCTGGGCTACCGGTTGGCGATGATTCTGTCGGGCGGCGTGGCCTTCATCTGGGTCGACCCGGCGCAAGGCGGCGGCTGGAACTGGCCCGAGGTGTATCGCTTCATGGCCGGCTTGATGGTCGGCGCCGCCGTGCTCTCGGCGATCGCTTTGCCGAAACTGCAAAGTGCCGAGGTGCCCACCAGCGTGGCCCGGCGCGACCTGCTCGGCTTCGCCGCCGTGCTCGCTGCAGTGGCGCTGGGGGTCGTCATCAGCAACCGTTTCGGGCGGCCGATCGCGCAGGCGCTGCTCGGGCCGCTGCTCGCCGGGGGCAGCCTGCCGGTGGCGCTGCAGGGCAAATGGGTCGACTTGTTCGCGCTCTTGCTCGGCATAGCCTTCACTTTGCCGCTGGCCGCGTGGGCGGCGCGCGCGGCGCGTTTCGAGACCCTGCTCGGCGGCTTGTCGAGCTATTTCGCGCAGCCCGGCGCAGGTGCGTTTCTCGCGTTCGTCGTGCTCTACAAGCTGGGCGATGCGTTCTCGCTTTCGCTGGTGACGCCCTTTTTGTTGCAGGCGATGCACTTCAGCACCGCCGAGGTCGGCGTGGTCAACAAGGTGATCGGCCTCTGGCTCACGATCGGCGGCGCGTTGATCGGCGGCGCGCTGATGCTGCGTATCGGCCTCTACCGCGCGCTGATGTCGTTCGGCATCTTCCAGATGCTGGGCATCCTCTGTTTCTGGTGGCTCGCGCTGAACGGCCGCGGCGCGTTGCCGGGCCTGACGATCCCGGCGTTCGACTGGGGCTTCGTCAGGCTGGCGCACGCCACGGCAGTCGACGGCGGTCTGCTGTTTGCAGTGGCCGGCGAGAACCTTTCGGGCGGCATGGGCACCGCGGCATTTCTTGCCTTCTTGATGAGCTTGTGCAACCAGCGCTTCACGGCCACGCAATTCGCGCTCTTGAGTGCGTTTGCCTCGGTCGGCCGGGTCTGGGTCGGCCCGCTCGCCGGGGTGCTGGCCGAGTCGATCGGCTGGCCGGCATTTTTTCTCGTATCGACCGCGACCGCGCTGCCGGCGCTGCTGCTGTTGCGCTGGATGCGCGAGACGGTGCGCGCGCTCGAATACGATGCGCCCGCGCTGCCATCATCACGGCGGTGACTTCGAGGTGACGATGATGAGTTTGACGGCCTTCCACCCTGCCGCAGGTTGCTTCTGCCACAGCCACTCGCGCCGACTCTTCACCGGCGGCCTGCTGGCCGGGGCCGCCACGCTCGCCGTGCCGGCATGGGCGCGTGAAGGGGTCGAGGTCGGCCCGCGTTCGAGCTTCAGCAAGTTCGTCTCGGCCGAGCAGATCGAGCAGGCTGCGCAAAAGAATTACCAGGAGCTGCTGCAACAGGCGACCGTCAAAGGCGAGCTCGCGTCGCCGAGCAACCCACAGTTAATGCGGCTGCGCACCATCTCGCAGCGCCTGATCCCGTACACCCCCGAGTGGAACGACCGGGCCGGTCGGTGGCGCTGGGAGGTCAACCTTATCAAGAGCGATCAGATCAATGCCTTCTGCATGCCCGGCGGCAGAATCGCGTTCTTCACCGGCATTCTTGACAAGCTCAAGCTCACCGACGACGAGGTCGCGATGGTGATGGGCCACGAGACGGCGCATGCGTTGCGCGAGCACGCCCGCGAGCGCATCGGCAAGAGCATGGCCACACGCGGCGCGATCGAGATCGGTGCGGCAATCTTCGGCCTCGGCAACGGCGGCCGCGCCTTGGCCGGCATTGGCGGCGACCTGCTCGGCTTCAAGTTCGGCCGCGACGACGAAACCGAAGCCGACCTGGTCGGCATGGAGCTCGCCGCCCGCGGCGGCTACGACCCGCACAGCGGCGTGACCCTCTGGCAAAAAATGGCCGCCGCGAACAAAGGCGCGCCGCCCGAGTTCATCTCGACCCACCCGTCGGGCCCGAGCCGTATTCGCGACATCGAGTCCAACCTGCCGAAGGTCGAGCCGCTGTACGCACGCGCCGAGCGGCCGGCGCAGAGGTTCGATCGGGGGTGGTGAGGCGCCGAATGCTGGTCGAGTCCCGGCACGTCCATCAAAATGAGGATGCAACTCCCGGCGCCTTTCTTGACCATCGCACCTGACCCCACGCAAGACGCGAGCGACTGGCCCGAACTGCAACGCCAGCGTCGCGCGATCGTGGTGGTGGATGTCGTCGAGTCGGTGCGACTCATGCAGGCCAACGAGGCCGATGTGATCGACCGCTGGCGACGCTTCGTCAACCAGGTTCGAACCCAGGTGCTGCCAGCGCATGGCGGCCGGCTCGTGAAGAGCTTGGGCGATGGGCTGCTGCTGGAGTTCGAGAGCGTGCATGCCGCGGTGGCCTCTTCGTTGTCGATCCAGTCGCTCGTTCCGGCATTGAATGTCGGCTACGACAGCGACACCTCGATGGCGATGCGGATCGGCGTTCACGTGGCCGACGTGCTCGCCGACGACATCGACATCTACGGTGCCGGCGTCAATCTGGCGGCGCGTCTGTCGACGCTCGCGGCGCCCAGCGACATCGTCGTTTCTGCGCAGGTCAGAGACGAGCTGATCGACGGACTCGATGCACAGCTCGATGACCTCGGCGAGTGCTATCTCAAACACCTGTCCGAGCCGGTCCACGCGTTTCGTTTGGGGTCGCCGCAGACGCCTGCCCTCGAGACGGCAGTCAAGCCGCCCCTGCAATTGCTGCGACCGACGCTGGCCGTCGTCCCGTTTCGCGCCGCTGCGGGAGACCCGATCGCCCGAACGCTCGGCGACGCACTGGCCGATGAAGTCATTGCCGGCCTGTCGGTCGTTGCCGAACTCAATGTGATATCGCGCCTGTCGACCTTGGCCTTCAGAGATCGCGAGTCGACGTTGCGAGAAATCTCGGGCCACCTCAACGCGGGCTACGTGGTTTCGGGGTCGTTGAGCGTGCTGGGCAAGGCGGTTCGGGTGGCGGTGGAGTTGGCGGATGTCGCGTCCGAGTCGGTGCTCTGGGCCGACACCTTGCACGGCGAACTCGACGACGCCTGGCGGTCGGGCTCCGAGATGGCCCGGCACATCGTGTTGGCGGTGGGCAATGCGGTGGTCAGCCACGAAGTGCGACAAGCCGCGACCCAGCCGCTGGCCACCGTCCGCAATTACGGCCTGCTGCTCGGCTCCATCACCTTGATGCACCGGTCATCACGAACCGACTTCGAACGCGCGCGCTCGATGCTCGAGCACTTGATCGAGCGCGAGCGCCATCACGCCCGCCCGCATGCTTGGTTGGCCAACTGGCATGCATTGCGTGTGACGCAAGGGCAGAGCGATGCGGCGGGCGACGACACGCGGCGCGCCCTGCACCATGCTCGCCAAGCGCTCGAACGAGACCCGCACAGTTCACTCGCGCTGGCCATCGACGGGGTGCTGCAACTCAACCTGGTCAAAGATTTCGGCGCCGCCGGCGATCGATTCGACACCGCTCTCAGCGCCAATCCGAACGAGGCGATTACGTGGCTCTTCAAAGGCGTGATGCACGCGTTCGCGGGTGAAGCAGAGCCCGCCGAAGCCGCCAGCGAACGGGCCCTGGCGCTGTCCCCGCTCGACCCGATGCGCCACCACCACGACTCGCTGGCCGCGACGGCGGCGCTCGGTGCCGGGCGCTATGACAGGGCCGAAGCGTTGGCGCGGCGGTCGCTGCGGGCCAACCGCATGCATCCGTCGACTTACCGCACGCTTGCCGTTGCTCAAGCCATGCAGGAAGACGTCGTCAATGCGAAGGCGACGATAGCGGGCATGCTGGCGATCACGCCCGGTTACCGCCTCGGCGACTTCAAGCGCGTCTCGGGCTTCAGTGCCGGGCCCCTCAAAGATCTATTTGCCGATGCGATGCGTCGCGCGGGATTGCCTGAGTAAACAACACAAGGGAACACGAATGAGCCAAACGATGGGAACCATGGGCACGATGGGTACGGGCGGAGCGGCCGGCGCAATGGGCGCGATGGGTGCCACCTTGCCCGAGTCCGCCGAATGGCCGCCCTTGTTCGTCGATGTGCTCAACAAGACCCGTGGCGGCATCGTCGACCCGCTGGAACTGACAGTGCATGTCCCCCCGCCGGGAGACCTCGACAAGGCGGCGGCGATGGCCAGGTGGGCGCCCGGGGTGCGGCAGCACGTGGCGCTGTTGAGCTGATCTCTGCGCTCGACTTCGAAACCGCTGGCCGTCAATCGACACTGAAGCATCGTGCCCGAGACGGCACGTTGACCGACATCGTGACGCTCGGTCTGGCGTCTAAATCCGACTGGAGCGCTGTCTGGATCGGCCAGGTCGCGAAGGTCGTGTCCTGAGCCGAGCTGCGCGAAGGCCGCAGCTCAGGAATCCTGACCCAACTCTCACCGCAGTACATGTTCTGGAATGCGATCGCGCACCTCGATCTGCAGCTGCGGCCGAAGACGCTTCAGTTGATCGAACTGGCGCTGGCGCTGGCCTCCTTCGTCGAAACGCGGTTCAAGCACGCGATGGCCTGCCTGCGGCCGATCGATTTTTCGCCCGAGATTTAACCCATCATCCCGACGCTTGCGCACGGCAGCTTTCCGAGCGGGCACGCGACCGAAGCGTTCATGGTCGCGCACTTGCTGACCAAGCTGTTGCCCCACGGCTCGAGGCTGGCACCGCAACTGCAGCGGCTGGCCGCCCGAACGTCGATCAACCGAACAGTCGCCGGCGTTCACTTCCCGGTCGACAGCGCGGCGGGGCAGGCACTCGGGCAGTCGCTCGGCGAGTATTTCGTCGGCTATTGCTCCGGGCCCAAATGGAAGTGGCACACGCGCACATTGGTGGCGACCGACATCGATTTTCTCGGCGAGACGCTGCCACCGGCAGGCACCGAGGTCGAGGCGCAACGGCCGATGCAATATGACGAGAGCGTCGTCCGTTGGGGCTGGAAGGCAGCGAAAGCCGAGTGGTCATGAGGGCCGCGACACCCGACCTGCCGGCAACGCGAATCGACCCCTATCTGGCCTGGGCGGAGTACACCGACTTCCGAGACTACTTTCGGCCCGGTGCGCGTCGAACGCTCGCAGTCGCAATCGAGTGCAAGAAAGATGTGGCGGACTTGCTGTCGCAGATCAAGAAGGCCCAGCTCACGGTCGCGATATCGCCGCTGTACGTCATGGATGGCCGCATCTACCCCGGCCGCTTTTGCACCGCGAGTGTCGATGCGACCGAGGTGCGCCGGCTGTTGCCTCTGGTCGAGCGACTCGAGCTGGGTACGGCCATCGACACCCGAGCACCGGTCGATTTCATCGATGGGCAGCGCCGCAAAGCGCGGGCTGTCGTCGGTGTCATCGACGACTTCGTGGCGTTCGGCCACCCGAGCTTCGAAGGCAAAGGCCCGCTGAAGGGTCGCTCGAGAGTCAGCTATGTCTGGAGCCAAGACTTGGCCCGACCGGCGGCAATCGATCCTGCCTTGTGGCGGGCCGACAGCAGCATCGGCTACGGCTACGAGTTGAGCAGCTTGTCGGGCAGCGCGGGGCCGGCCCCTGGTCTGGAGACGCTTCGTCGCGCCTATCCGACAGTGCTCGAGCGACGCAGTCACGGGACAGCCATCGCTTATGTCGCTGCCGGGAACGGTCGGCTGCGCGGCGAATCTCTCGACGAATCCGATGTCGACATCGTTGCAGTTCATCTGCCGCCTCGAACGGTCGCCGACACGTCAGGTGGCTCGCTGACGGTGCAGGCGATCGAAGGCCTGCACTACATCGTCGGCACTGCAAATGGCTCGTACACCGCATGAACACTCGCTTTTCGGCGTGGATCTTGCATCCGAAATCCCCTGAGAACGATATTCCTGTGGCCCGATTTCTGGGGGGATTTGACGATGAGCACGCCGGACTTCTTTCGCTCGCGGCTGGACCAGATGATCGATTTGCGGCACCCGCTGGCGGTGTTGTCCACCCGGCTGCCGTGGGCCTCGATTGAAGTGGCGGTGGCGCCCAAGCTGGCGCACACGGCGAAGCCGGCCAAGCGTCTGGTCGGAGAAGATTTGGCCGGCACTTTCGACGGCGAATTCGGCGGCGGCATCAGCCCGGCCGGCCGCCCGCGGCTGCCGGTCCGGTTGATGGTCAGCCTGCTGTACCTCAAGAACAGTTTCAACCTCAGCGACGAAGAGTTGGTCCAGCGGTGGGCCGAGAACGTGCAGTGGCAATTCTTCAGCGGCATGGACTACCACGAGCCGCGCCTGCCGTGCGACGCCACCCAGATCGGCCGCTTCCGGCGCCTGCTGGGTGAGGACGGGCTGGAGCAGTTGTTCAAAGCCACGATCGAATGCGCAGTCGACATCAAGGCCGTGCGCCCCGCCGATCTCGAGCGCGGGACTCGTCGACAGCACCGTGCAGTCCAAGGCCATCGCCCACCCGGTCGACAGCCGGCTGCTGGAGATCGCCCGCCACAAGGTGGTGAGCGCGGCCAGACGAGCCGGCATCGCGTGCAAGCAGACCTACGCCAAGGAAGGCAAGACACTGCGACGCAAGGCCGGTGGCTACGCGCACGCCGAGCAATTCAAGCGCCTGCGCAAAACCGTCAAGCGCCAGCGCACCATCCTCGGCGTGGTGATGCGCGAGGTGCAGCGCAAGCTGGGTGCCGATCAGGCTGCGATGGCTGTAGGCGGCGCCCCGCCGAACTCATAGGGGTTGCGGGCCAAGACCCAAGGAGATGCATTCCACCTCTGCGGCGTGCAACGCGTAAAGCTTGTTCTTCGTGTTGCGTTGCTGAGTTCGGATGCGCTCGGCGCGCTCGAGCCACATCGCGAGGTCGCTGAGGGCCTTCGCATTGCCTGGTTCGTTCGCCGGGGCGCCGCTTGCAGCCACCGCAGCCTGATCCACATCGAGCTTGCGCTGCACCTCGCGCATCACCACGCCGAGGATCGTGCGTTGGCGCTTGACGGTCTTGCGCAGGCGCTTGAACTGCTTGGCGTGGGCATAGCCGCCGGCCTTGCGGCGCAGCGTCTTGCCTTCCTTGGCGTAGGTCTGCTTGCATGCGATGCCGGCTCGTCTGGCCGCACACACCACCTTGTGGCGTGCGATCTCCAACAGCCGGCTGTCCACCGGGTGGGCGATGGCCTTCGATTGCACGGTGCTGTCGACAATTACGCGCTCGAGATCGGCGGGCCGCACGGCCCTGATGTCGACCGCGCATTCGATCGTGGCTTTGAACAACTGCTCCAGCCCGTCCTCGCCCAGGAGGCGCCTGAAGCGCCCGATCTGGGTGGCGTCGCACGGCAGGCGGGGCTCGTAGTAGTCCATGCCGCCGAAGAATTGCCACTGCACGTTCTCGGCCCAGCGCTCGACGAGTTCTTCGTCGCTGAGGTTGAAGCTGCGCTGAAGGTACAGCAGGCTGACCATCAGGCGGATGGGCAGACGTGGGCGGCCCGCCGGGCTGATGCCACCGCCGAATTCGCCATCGAACACGCCGGCCAAATCGTCGCCGATCACCCGCTTGGCTGACTTGGCCTGGTGGGCCAGCTCGGGCGCAATCGCCGCCTCGATCGAGGCCCACGGCAGCCGCGTGGACAACACCGCCAGCGTGGGGGGCGACACTCAGGAAGTCCGGTCCAACGACAAACAGGATGGCCGGTGGTGAGGAGCTGAAGGCGGCGTAGCCGCCGTAGGCGACGAGCCACCG
>JAYUWC010000196.1:0-5010 GCA_043753755.1 Rhizobacter sp. | reverse complement strand
GAGATCGTCGGCATCGCCGGCGTGGCCGGCAACGGCCAGAGCGAATTGCTCGAGGTGCTGGCTGGCCTGCGCGTGCCGCAGCAAGGCTCGCTCACGCTGGGCAGCCGGCGCTTCGAGCCGGCCCGCTGGCTCGACCCGCGCACCGCGCGCGCGCTCGCACTCGCCCACGTGCCCGAGGACCGCCACGCCCGCGCGCTGGTGATGAGCTTCGGCGCCTGGGAGTCGGCCGTGCTCGGCTACGAGCACCTGCCGGCCTACAGCCGCCGCGGCTGGATGCTGCCGCGGGCGATGCGCGAAGCCACCGCCGCGCTCATGCAACGCTTCGACGTGCGGCCGCGCGACCCGCTGCTCACCAGCTCGAAATTCAGCGGCGGCAATCAGCAAAAGCTGGTGCTCGCGCGTGAGCTCGGTCAGCGCCCGCGGGTGCTGCTGGTCGGCCAGCCGACCCGCGGCGTCGACATCGGCGCGATCGAATTCATCCACGCGCAACTGCGCGCGCTGCGCGATGCGGGCTGTGCGCTGCTGGTGGTCTCGAGTGAGCTGGATGAAATCCTCGCGCTCGCCGACCGCGTCATCGTGATGAACGAAGGCCGCATCACTGGTGAGTTGCCGGTGGGTGCATGCACCGAATCGAATGTCGGCCTGCTGATGACAGCGACCGCCGACTTCACGCCAACGCGCGACGAGGTGGCCGCGTGAGTCGCTTGCACGAGACACCGCGCGGGCCGAGCGCTGGGCCGCTCCCGAGCCGGCCCGCATCCCCGCGGGGGATCGGCCGGCGTACCCGGCGGTCGAGGGGTTGTCATGACATTGCCGCGCTGGGCCGATGTGTTGCTGCTGCCGCTCATCAACCTCGCAGTCGCACTGCTCGCCGCGGCGTGCGTCGTCGCCGCGATCGGGCAGAACCCGCTCGAGGTGATGACGTTGCTGGTGCGCGGCGCATTCGGCAGCCCGCGCGGCTTGTCGTACACGCTCTACTACACGACCAGCTTCGTCTTCACCGGCCTGGCGGTGGCTGTTGCCTCGCACGGCGGCCTCTTCAACATCGGCGCCGAGGGCCAGGCCACGCTGGGCGGCCTGGGCACCGGCCTGGTCGCGCTTTGGCTCTCGGACAAGCTGCCGGCCCCGGTGCTGTTGCCGTTGATGCTGATCGGCGGCGCGCTCTTCGGTGCGGCCTGGGCGGCGGTGCCCGGCTACCTGCAGGCTCACCGCGGCAGCCACGTCGTCATCACGACCATCATGTTCAACTTTCTCGCCAGCAGCCTCGCGGTCTACCTGTTGGTGAACCCGCTCAAGGCGCCGGGCAGCATGTCGGTCGAAAGCAGGCCGTTCGGGCCGGCGGCGCACTTGCCGGCCATGCACGAAGCGCTCGCGTGGTTCGGCATCGCGTGGCCCTCGTCGCCGCTCAACCTCAGCTTCTTTCTCGCGCTGCTCGCGGCGATCGGCGTGTGGGCGTTCTTGTGGCGCAGCCGCGCCGGCTATCGGCTGCGTGCCGTCGGTGCGAGCCCGGGTGCTGCGGCCTACGCGGGCATCAAACCGCAACGCGAGATCGTGCTCGCGATGGCGCTCTCGGGCGCGCTCGCCGGCCTGGTCGGCATGAACGAGATCGCCGGCGTCAACGGCAAGCTGCTGCTCGACTTCGTCGGCGGCGCCGGCTTCACCGGCATCGCGGTCGCGGTGATGGGCCGCGGCCACCCGTTCGGCATCGTGCTCGCGAGCCTGCTGTTCGGCGCGCTGTTTCAAGGCGGCGCCGAAGTGAGCTTCGAGATCGCCGGCTTCAGCCGCGACATGGTGGTCACGCTGCAAGGCTTCATCGTGCTGTTCTCGGGCGCGATGGCGTATGTGATTGCGCCGTTCGTCGCGCGCGTGTTCCACCGCGTTGCGAACCGGGCCAGCGCACCCGCTGCGGTCAACGATGGCGCGAGAGCCGCCAATGGATGAAGCCCTGATCGGCGCGCTGATCGCCTCGACGCTGCGGGTCGCGACACCGCTGATCCTGTGCGCGCTCGCCGGCTTGTTGGCCGAGCGCTCGGGGGTGGTCGACATCGGCCTCGAGGGCAAGATGCTGTTCGCGGCCTTCGCGGCGGCGGCGTCCGGTGCGGCCTTCGGCTCGCTCGCGCTGGCGCTGCTTTTGGCGATGGCGGTCGGGGTCGCGCTCTCGCTGCTGCACGGCTTCGCGACTGTCAGCCACACCGGCGATCAGGTCGTCTCGGGCATGGCGATCGACATCATCGCGGCCGGCCTCACGGTGGTGCTCGGCATCGCCTGGTTTCATCAAGGCGGGCAGACGCCACCGGTCAGCGACGCAGTGCGCTTGCACGCGCTGTGGCCCGGCGCGCAGGCCGCGCTCGCGGGCGTGCCGGTGATCGGCGGGTGGCTGGGCGCAGCGGTCGGTGAAGGGCTGCTCAGCCACAACGCGCTGGTCTACGCGGCGCTGGCGCTGGTCGGCGCCGTCTGGTGGCTGGTCTACCGCACCCGCTTCGGCTTGCGGCTGCGCGCGGTCGGCGAGAACCCGCACATGGTTGATGCAGCCGGCGTCTCGGTCGTCAAACTGCGCTACGCCGCGCTCACGCTCAACGGCATGTTGTGCGGCCTTGCCGGCGCCTACCTGGTGCTGGCACAAAACGCGTCGTTCGCGCCCAACATGACGGCCGGCCGCGGCTTCATGGCGCTGGCTGCATTGATCTTCGGCAACTGGCGGCCGGTGCCGGCGTTGCTCGCGTGCTTGTTGTTCGGCTTTCTCGATGCCGCGGCGATTCGACTGCAAGGCGTGGTGCTGCCCGGCATCGGCGAGGTGCCGGTGCAGGCCGTGCAGGCGCTGCCCTATCTGTTGACCGTGATTCTTCTGGCCGGCTTCATCGGGCGCACGGTCGCGCCGAAAGCGCTCGGTCTGCCTTACGTCAAAGAACGCTGAAACCGCCCATGCCCGACCTGACCGAATCCCAACAAGCCGCGTTGCTTGAAGCCGCGCGCGAGGCCCAGCAGCGCGCCTATGCGCCGTACTCCAAATTCACTGTTGGCGCGGCCGTGCTCGACGACGCCGGCCGCATCCACGCCGGCTGCAACGTCGAGAACGCCGCCTACCCCGAAGGCGTGTGCGCCGAGGCCGGCGCGTTGAGCGCGATGGTGCTCGCCGGCGGCCGCGCCGTGCGCGCGCTCGCGGTGGTCGGCGACGGCGCCGGGCTGGTCACGCCCTGCGGCGGCTGCCGGCAAAAGCTGCGCGAGTTCGCCGTCGCCGGCACGAGGGTGCTGGTGGCCGACCGCACGCAGTTGCGCGCCGAATTCACCCTCGCGCAACTCTTACCCGATAGCTTCGGCCCCGAGAACCTCACATCATGACCCCCATGCTCGATACCCCCGTCGCCACCGTGATGGCCCAGCTGCGCGCGCTCGCGCCCCATGCGCGGCCGCGCATCGCCGTCGTGCTTGGCTCGGGCTGGGGCGGCCTCACCGAACATGTCACCGAGCCGCTGCGCATCGGCTACGACCGGCTCACCGGCTTTCCGCATGCCACGGTGCAGGGCCACGCGGGCGAGCTCTGGCTCGGCCGCATCGGCGCGCACGAGGTCGCGGTGATGAGCGGCCGCAAGCACGCCTACGAAAGCGGCGACGTGACCGGCATGCAGTTGCCGCTCACTGCGCTGCGTGCGCTCGGCTGCGAGGTGCTGGTGCAGACCAACGCGGCCGGCAGCCTGCGCACCGCCATGCCCCCCGGCAGCCTGATGGTCTTGAGCGACCACCTCAACCCGTCGCAGCGCTCACCGCTGGTGGGCGCGGGTGGCTCCGAGCGCTTCGTCAACATGCAAGACGCCTACGACCCGGCCTTGCGCGCCACGGCACACACGGTCGCGGCACGCCATGGCGTCACGCTGCACGAAGGCGTTTATCTCTGGACGCTGGGGCCGCAGTTCGAGACGCCGGCCGAAATTCGAATGTTCCAGCAATGGGGCGCCGATGCCGTCGGCATGAGCACCGTGCCCGAGACATTGATCGCCCGCCACGCCGGCCTGCGCGTGCTCGCGCTCTCGCTGATGACCAACATGGGGGCAGGCATGTCGGCCGAGACGCTCAGCCACGCGCACACGTTGGCGCAGGCGAAAGATGCGGCTGAAGTTGCTGGGCGGTTGTTGGCTGATGTGATCTCGGCGATCGAGCTGTGATTTAGACGCGCGCACGTCAATGCCGTGTTCCCTCCCGCAGCTGCGTTGCATACGTCTTTGACGTATATTCCCACGTGCTCTCGATTCTCGAAACACCGACCTTCGTCGCCGAAGCGGCCAAGATCTGGGCCGATGACGAACGGCTTGATGTTTTTCTTGGATCGCAACAGAGCCCGAAGCCGGCGCCGTCATCGCAGGGAGTGGCGGCTGTCGAAAGGTCCGGTGGTCGCGTCCGGGGATGGGCAAGCAAGGTGGGGCGCGAGTGATCTACTTCATTCGTCTTGCAGCCGGAGAACTCTGCATGCTTCTTGTCTATCTCAAGGCCGAGAAGGACAACATTCCTGGCCACCTACTGAAGCAAATCCGCAAGGAGCTGGAAGATGACAACTCGTAAAGCCAAGCCATCGACGTCGGGTGAAGAACTTGGACTCAAGCTGCTTCAGTCCGTGCGCGAGATAAAGGCCAAAAAGTTCGCCCGAGTCACACCGGTTGCTGTCAATGAAGTGGTCGAGGCCAGGCAGAGCACCGGCATGTCACAGGCCGAGTTCGCGTCGGCGCTGCACATCTCCAAACGCACGCTCCAAGAGTGGGAGCAAGGCCGCCGCTCGCCCTCGGGTGCAGCGCAAGCCCTTGTCCGCATCGCCAAACGCCATCCCGATCTCCTGAAGGAAGCGCTCGCGTAAGGCGCAGCCCTGATCGCTTCGAGGCGATGCACGAAGGGCTGCGACTTTTGTACATGCTGCATGACCAACGATGAAATGACTGCTCCGATCACTCGACCCGACGCCGCCCGCCTCGCTCTCGCCTGCCTCGACCTCACCAGCCTGAACGATGCCGACACCGAGGCCGA
>JAYUWC010000195.1:0-15222 GCA_043753755.1 Rhizobacter sp. | reverse complement strand
TCGACCGTGATGAATTCATGGCGCTGCTGACGCGCCTCGACGAACGCCATGTGCAGGCTAACTTCGAGTTCCTGGGCAATCATGCGGCCTCCATAGTGCATTGCAACGGGTGACCACCGCGACGCGCGGCAGCCAGCACCAATTCGACCTTGGTCGCGGCAACATCTTTCGAAAAGACGCCACAAACGCCACGCCCATCATGGTGAATCTTCAACATGATTTGGGTCGCGGTCTCCAGGTCGTGTTTGAAATACTCCTGCAAAACCATCACAACGAATTCCATCGGCGTGTAGTCGTCGTTGAGCAAGATGACCTGGTACATCCGAGGTGGTTCTGTCTTCGCGGTGTGACGCTCGACCACCACCGCGCCCTGACCGTCATCGGGCCGAGGTTGCTCCACAGGAGGTGACGCTGGTGGGGTCGGCTCTTGAGGCATTGAATCATTCTATCGAGTTGACGCACTGTCGTTTGGCTGTAATGCATATTGCGCTGCTGAGGGCTTTGGCAAGTGCTGCACTGCTCCCGTTGCGCCACCTCGTTCGGCGGTCTTTCCTTTCTTGACAACACATTTTCTGTGGCCGGAAAATGAGTTGTGGTTGATCTAAGTGCCGTGCGAGGGAGACCCGTCATGCCAACCGGAACAGTCAAGTGGTTCAACGATGCAAAAGGCTTTGGCTTCATCGAGCCCGAAGACGGCGGTGAAGACATCTTCGCGCACTTCTCGACGATCCAGATGGAGGGTTTTCGCACATTGAAACAAGGCGGTCGCGTCCGTTTTGAGATCGAGCACGGTCCCAAAGGGCAGTTGGCGAAGGACATCACGCCACTCGAATCCACGCCACTCGAATCAACAGACGGGACGTTGGCAATTGCGACGGTGATTCCTTCACCGGTCGCCGAGTAATTCCCAGCCAAGAATGGTCAGAGCCCGCCAAACGCGGGCCTTGGCGAAAGTCGGGCTTCAGGCACGCAAGCACGTCAACCTGCTCACATGTGGTCGATCATCACCTGCCCGAATCCCGAGCACGAGACTTGCGTCGCACCGTTCATTAGTCGGGCGAAGTCGTAGGTAACCTTCTTCGAGGCGATCGACTTTTCCATCGAGCTGATGATGAGATCTGCGGCTGCCAACCAACCCATGTGACGCAGCATCATCTCTGCCGACAGAATCTCTGAGCCCGGATTAACGTAGTCTTTTCCAGCGTATTTCGGCGCGGTGCCGTGGGTAGCTTCGAACATTGCGATCGAGTCGGATAGATTGGCACCCGGCGCGATGCCGATGCCCCCGACCTGAGCGGCCAAAGCATCAGACACATAGTCGCCGTTCAGATTCAGGGTGGCAATCACCGAGTACTCAGCCGGACGCAACAAGATTTGCTGCAAGAAGGCATCAGCGATTACGTCTTTCAAGACGATTTCTTTCCCCGACTTGGGGTTTGTAAACTTCATCCACGGACCGCCGTCGATCAGCTCGGCACCAAACTCCTTTTGCGCCAGCGCGTACCCCCAATCCCTGAAGCCACCTTCGGTGAACTTCATGATGTTTCCCTTGTGTACCAGGGTGACCGACGACTTGTCGTTGTCGATCGCGTACTGCAACGCCTTGCGCACCAATCGCTCGGTGCCTTCACTCGAAACCGGCTTGATGCCGATACCCGAAGTGTTCGGAAAACGAATCTTCTTGACGCCCATCTCTTCTTGCAAAAACTTGATCAGCTTTTTCGCCTTGTCGCTGCCCGCCTCGAACTCGATCCCAGCGTAGATGTCCTCGGAATTTTCGCGGAAGATAACCATATGGGTCTTCTCGGGCTCCTTCACCGGAGACGGCACACCGGCGAAATACTGGATTGGCCGCAAACAGACGTAGAGGTCAAGTTCCTGGCGCAGTGCCACGTTGAGCGAGCGAATGCCGCCACCTACCGGGGTGGTCAGCGGGCCTTTGATCGAAACCACGTATTCCTTGACCGCTTCGAGCGTTTCGGGTGGCAACCAGACATCCGGCCCGTAAACCCTGGTCGACTTCTCGCCCGCATACACCTCCATCCAGTGAATCTTTTTCTTGCCGGCGTACGCCTTGGCTACCGCCGCATCGACCACCTTGATCATCACCGGCGTGATGTCAGCGCCGGTGCCGTCGCCTTCAATAAACGGGATGATCGGCTGATCAGGCACGTCGAGCGAGAAGTCAGCGTTAACGGTGATTTTTTGCCCGCCTTCGGGCACCTTGATGTGCTGGTACATGGGGATGAGGCTCCGCTCGATAAAACGATGATTCGTCGATATTGCGACCGATTTTCATTCTATGTCAGCGCGTCGCGTAGGCTCGTTCCGTCGGGGTGCGCGTTGATAATGCGGACTTGGATCCAAACCTTGCACCATGAACCGTTTCGTTTTGTTGCGCACTGCGCTTGCATCAGTCGTCATCGCCACCGTCGGCGAACATGCCTGGGCCCAAGAGGGCCCGCAAAAGCTGCCGTCCATCAAATTGAGCGCCGGCATGCACCTGCTTCAAGTAGAGGTTGCGCAAACGCCGCAGGAGCACAGCGTCGGGTTGATGTTTCGCAAGTCGATGCCAACCAACGGCGGCATGCTCTTCATCTTCGATCGACCCGGTCAACAGTGCTTCTGGATGAAAAACACGCTGTTGCCGCTGGCCGTGGCCTTCATCGCCGACGACGGAAACATCGTCAACATTGACGCCATGAAACCGCAGACGCTAGGCAGCCACTGTTCCATCAAGGACGTTCGCTATGTGCTGGAGATGAGCGACGGTTGGTTCGCAAAACACGGCATCAAGGCCGGCATGAAACTGCAAGGCGGTCCATTCAAGTCGGGAGGTTGAACAACCAATAAAAAAAAGGCCGGCAATGACCCGGCCTTTTTTGCTTCGGGCAACCCGCTCAAGCAAAGTTCTTCTCCGCAAAGCTCCAATTGACAAGCGAGTTGAAAAAAGTCTCGACATACTTGGGCCGGGCGTTGCGATGATCGATGTAGTACGCGTGCTCCCACACGTCGATGGTCATCAGCGCTTTATCGGCAGTCGTGAGCGGTGTACCGGCGGCACCCATGCTGACAATGTCGACAGTGCCGTCGGCCTTTTTTACCAGCCAGGTCCAGCCCGAACCGAAGTTGCCGACGGCGCTCTTGGTTATTGCTTCTTTGAAGGCCGAGTAGCTTCCCCACTTCGTGCTGATTGCGTCGGCCAATGCGCCCTGTGGCTCACCGCCGCCGGCAGGTTTCATGCAGTTCCAAAAGAAGGTGTGATTCCAGACTTGGGCTGCATTGTTGTAGACGCCGCCGCTCGACTTCTTCACGATGTCCTCGAGGCCCATACCTTCAAACTCGGTGCCCTTTTGCAAGTTGTTCAAGTTCACGACGTAGGCGTTGTGGTGCTTGTCGTGGTGGTACTCGAGCGTCTCCTTGCTCATCGCTGGCGCGAGTGCGTCGTGTGGATAAGGTAGTGCGGGCAACGTGTGTTCCATCGTGAAAGTCTCCGAGAAGGGTTGCGGGGTGATTTTGCGATTGTAGGCAGCTTGCCGTCTGGCCGCGGCTCGCCGAGGTGCTGACCGACGCCCTCTCAGCCGCTCATCCGACTCGCCGCGTTGGTGACGATCACGTCGGCCTTGCCGTCATGCAGTACGGCCTGAAGCACGTCGCCAATCGCAAGCCGGTGGATCGATCCGACCGGCTGGCCGTGCCCATTGCGCAGCCAGGCATAGCCTCGAGCGAGCACCCGCTGGGGGTCGAGCGCCCGAAGGCGGTCCGCCAGCGCGTCTAGACGGTGCAAATGCGCACCCAAGCGGCGCGACGCGATATGGTGCAGGGCCGACTCGGCCTGCAGCAGCCGCGCGGAATGCGCCGCCGCGAAGCGTGGCAGTTGAGTTGCGAGACGATGCGCCAGCAAACCCACCCGCTCGCGTTGTTGGCGAACTTGATGCCCAGGCACGGCAAGCCGCATTGCGATGCGATCGAGCCGCTGGACATTCGAGTCGAGCGCATCGCGTAGACGACGCTGGATCGTAATCGCTCGAGCGTCGAGCGCGACAAGGCCGCTCTCGCGAGCCGGTGCGATCAGTTCCGCCGCGGCGGTTGGTGTCGGTGCGCGCACATCGGCGGCCAGGTCGGCAAGCGTCACATCGCTCTCGTGCCCGACGCCGCATACCACGGGCATCGATGCTGTGATGATGGCGCGCACCACTCGCTCGTCGTTGAACGCCCACAAGTCTTCGAGCGAACCCCCACCGCGACACACCAACAAGGCGTCGACATCTTGCCGTGCAGAAGCCGTGCCAATCGCCGTGACTAATGACTCTGGCGCACCGGCGCCTTGAACTGAAGCTGGGTAGACGATGACGGTCACGTGCGGCGCCCGGCGCGCCAGCGCGGCCAGCACATCTTGCAGAGCCGCCGCCCCTAACGAGGTCACGACGCCTATCGTTGCCGGGTGAGACGGTAGCTGGCGTTTTCGTGTGCGCTCGAACAGACCCTCGCTCTCCAGCCGAAACCGGAGCCGCAAAAACTGTTCATACAACGCGCCTGCCCCCGTTCGCTGCATGGCTTCGACCACCACCTGCAATTCGCCACGCAACTCGTAGACGCCGAGCCGGCCGCGAACTTCTACCTGTTGTCCGTCTGAAGGCGTGAAGTCGAGCAGCGTCGTGGCGCGTCGAAACATCGCACAACGCAACAGCGCCGGGTCACCGGTCGAGTCTTTCAGGTTGAAGTAGCAATGGCCACTGCCGGCACGCGAAAACCCAGAAATTTCACCCTGCACCGTGCACACCGTGAAGCGCGTGATGAGTAGATCGCCGACTTCGCGCAGCAGTGCCGCGACGCTCCAGGCGCCGCGTGAGGCGGATTGGCTGCGAGGGTCAATCATGCGCAAACGCACTGCCCGCGCGGCTCGAGAATTCCACAACCGCGCCGCCTATGGTTCTATACCCCATTGCACCCGTCACGCGCCCGTCACAAACGTTCAAGTAGTTGATTTTCAACGTGTTTTATCTGCTCAAAGATTAGGCAATGTGTTCCAGCCCCTGAAAAAATGCGGCTTAGCGACGAAGCGCACTGGGTTACCCACAAAGTTGTCCACATCGACGGGGGATGGCTCAGTGGCCAACACCGACCACTCGACAGCTACCTGCATTTCGAGACGCAACGCCTCCCGTGGGCTCACGCGATGGGGCAATCTTCGGGGCCATAATCGCGCGTCTCGAAACCGCCGCACCTGCAGCAAATCACCGTCGAAAGGGCTCGTTTGTTTTCGATCATACAAGCCGCGGGCTGGCCGATTTGGCCCCTGCTCCTGTGTTCCATTGCCGCGCTCACGCTGGTCATCGAGCGTTTCTCAAGCCTCCGTGGTGCGCGTGTCGCACCGACCAAACTCACCGACGAAGTCATCTCGGTCACCCGGGCCCACCTCCCAGCCGCCGATGTCGTCAACAAACTCGCCGACAACTCTGCTCTTGGCAGCGTACTTGCCAGTGGGCTCAGGGCCGTGATCGCCGACCCCCGCATCAACGAGCGCAATCTGCGCGGCACGTTCGAGTCCGCAGGACGCGCTGCGGTGCACCGGCTGGAGCGCTACTTGAACACGCTGGGAACTATCGCCTCGGCGGCACCGTTGCTCGGCTTGATGGGCACGGTCATCGGCATGATCGAGATCTTCGGTTCGCAGTCGCCGACAGGCAACAACCCCGCGCTGCTCGCACACGGCATCTCGGTTGCGCTCTACAACACTGCTTTCGGTCTAATGATCGCGATCCCCACCTTGATGTTTTACCGCTACTTTCGTGGCCTAGTTGACGCCTACACGATCGACATGGAACAGGCTGCAGACCGGCTGGTGCCGCATTTGATGCGCTTCGTGGTCGAACGCCGGCAGTCGAATTGAGGTGCAATCGATGGCCATGAACTTTCGCAAACTTCGACCCGAAGAACCTGAGATCAATTTGATTCCGTTTATCGACGTGTTGCTCGTGGTGCTGATCTTCCTGATGCTCTCAACCACGTACTCCAAGTTCACCGAATTGCAAGTCACGCTGCCCACTGCCGACGCCGACAAACTGCGGGATCGCCAGCGCGAGCTGATCGTGGCGGTCTCGGCCGACGGGCGCTATTCGGTCAATCGCAAGCCGGTCGAAGGCCGCAGTGTCGAAGCGCTGACGGCCGAATTGGCTGCGGCGGCTGCCGAAACTCCCGACATGGTGGTCATTGTTTCTGCCGACGCGACCGCCGCACACCAAAGTGTCATCAACGTGATGGATGCAGCGCGGCGCGCGAACTTGCCGCGCTTGACCTTCGCGACCCAGACCTCGTCGGGCGGCGAAGCGCGCTGACGCGCCGCGCCAGTTGCGCGTTGCTCCAAAAATTTTCGGCTGGCATCGCCCAGCACCTGCCTTCCGTATGGCTGACGCGTGGCCCTGTGGCCCAGGCACTGCGACCGCTTGCGCTAATTTATGCGGTAGCTGCCGCGCTTCGCCGGCTCATGTACCGCGCCGGTGTGCGGCGGACCGAGCATCTGCCCGTGCCTGTAATCGTCGTTGGCAACTTGATCGCCGGTGGTGCCGGCAAGACCCCGACCGTCATCGCGATCGTCGGCATGCTGCGATTGCGGGGCTATGTGCCGGGCGTCGTTTCGCGCGGCTACGGAGGGCGCCATCGAGGCGTCGTCGAGGTGACAAGAAATACCTCACCCGAAACTTCCGGCGATGAACCGTTGCTGATTCACCTGCGCACCGGCGCGCCGGTTGTCGTGGGGCAAGACCGGTGCGCCGCGGCGCGCGGCTTGTTGAGGCGGCACCGCCAAGTCGACGTGATTGTCAGCGACGACGGCCTGCAGCATCTCACGATGGCGCGCAGCGTACAGGTCATCGTATTCGACGAGCGGGGCGCGGGCAACGGGTGGTTGCTGCCTGCCGGTCCCCTGCGCGAAGCCCTGCCGAGCGCATTGCCCGCGCGCAGTTTGGTGGTCTACAACGCAACTCAAGCGTCGACGCCGTTGCCCGGCACACTTGCACGACGCGACCTCACCGGCGTGGTCGAGCTGGCCGCCTGGTGGCGCGGCGAGGCAGCGTCTTGCGTGGCGCTGCAGGCGCTCGCCTCGCGCCCACTGATCGCTGCCGCCGGCGTGGCGCGGCCCGAGCGTTTCTTCGCGATGCTTCGCGAGGCCGGACTCACGTTCTCACCGCTCGCGCTCCCAGACCACCACGACTACGCCACCCTTCCCTGGCCCGACGATGCGCCCGACGTGGTCCTGACCGAGAAGGACGCGATCAAGCTCGACATCAGCCGCCTGGGCCGCACTCGCGTATGGGTCGCGCCGCTAGACTTCCGAGTTGACGCTGCATTTGACGACGCCCTTCTCGCCCTGTTGCCCCCGCCCGGAACCCGCCATGGAAACTCGCTTGCTTAACCTGCTGGTCTGCCCGGTCTGCAAGGGCCCGCTTGAGCATCTGCGCCCGCCCCAGCAAGCGCAGGTCGAGTTGGTGTGCCATGCCGACGGGCTGGCCTTCCCCGTCCGCGACGGCATCCCTGTGATGCTCGAAGCCGAGGCCCGCACGCTGGATCCATCTCCCCCCGCCTCAGCGCCCGTCGGCTGATGGGATTCACGGTTCTCATCCCCGCTAGACTCGGCTCGACCCGCCTGCCCGGCAAGCCACTCGCTGATATCGCCGGGCTGCCGATGATTGTTCGGGTGGCGCAAAACGCGATGCGCTGCTCGGCCACGAATGTGGTCGTGGCGGCTGACCATGCGAGCATCGTCGTGGCATGCGAGGCACACGGCGTCAGCGCGCTGCTTACCCGCAACGACCACCCGACCGGCAGCGACCGCTTGGCCGAAGCCTGCACGTTGCTTGGGCTAGACGGCAACGACGTGGTCGTCAACGTGCAGGGCGACGAGCCGTTGCTCGAGCCTTCTTTGATCGACTCATGCGCCGCACTGCTCATCCGCCATGTCGACTGCGTGATGGGCACGGCAGCACACGCGATCGAGAACGCCGACGATCTCGACAACCCGAATGTCGTGAAGGTCGTGCTCGACGCTGCCGGTCGCGCGCTCTATTTTTCCCGCGCTCCCATTCCGTGGTGGCGCGATGCGCGTGCGGGCGGCAAGACAGCCATCTCGAGCCACGCGCCGCTGCGTCACATCGGTATCTATGCCTACCAAGCAGCATTTCTTCGGCGCTTCCCGAAACTGGCCGTTAGCCCCCTGGAAGAGATCGAGGCACTCGAACAGTTGCGGGTGCTCTGGCACGGTGAACGCATTGCAGTCGAGGTGACCGATTTGCGAGCGGGGCCCGGTATCGACACCCCCGAAGATCTCGTTCGAGTGCGTGCGCTTTTCGCTTGATCCAAGACGCTGCGAAGCGCGCGTTTCCCCTGCCTGCAAAGCACCTTCTCGCGCAGGGTCGCATGGTATTCTCGGCCCGCTTTTTCACCTGCGAAGAACGGCCTTGCGAGTCGCGTCAACTGCACGCACCGCTGACAAGACACGATCACGAGGACACCCATGAGACTCATCCTGCTGGGCGCACCCGGCGCAGGCAAAGGAACGCAGGCGACTTTTATCTGCAAGAAGTTCGGCATCCCGCAGATCTCGACCGGTGATATGTTGCGCGCGGCCGTGAAGGCCGGCAGCGAGATGGGCATCGCAGCGAAGAAGGTTATGGACGCCGGCGCTCTCGTCGGCGACGAGATCATCATTGGCCTCGTCAAAGAACGGATTGCCCAGTCCGATTGCGCTAACGGATTTTTGTTTGATGGTTTTCCTCGCACCATCGTGCAGGCCGACGCGATGAAAGCCGCGCAGGTCAAGCTGGATCTGGTGCTCGAGATCGACGTGCCCGACGACGCCATCATCGAGCGCATGAGCGGGCGCCGCGTGCACCTCCCCTCGGGACGCAGCTACCACTTGACGTTCAACCCGCCCCGAGTTTCCGGCAAGGACGACGTCACGGGCGAAGAGTTGATTCAGCGCGCCGACGACGAAGAAGCCACGGTTCGCAACCGGCTCACCGTCTACCAAAAACAAACCCGGCCACTTGTCGACTACTACGCCGGATGGGCCGCAAGCGGCGACGCAAACGCACCGCGCTATCGCAAGATCAGCGGCACCGGCACAGTCGACGAAATCACCTCGCGCGCGTTGGCCGCGCTCGCCTGACCTCCCGCCCTCATGGACATCGCCGACAAAGTCTTCATCGTCACCGGCGCCGCCTCGGGGTTGGGTGAAGGCACGGCACGCATGCTGGTGGCGCACGGCGCCAAGGTGGTCATCGCTGACCTGCAGGTCGAAAAGGGCAAGGCCCTTGTGGCCGAACTCGGTGGCGCGGGCGTGGCGAAATTCGTTGGCTGCGACGTGAGCCAAGAGGCCGATGGTCGGGCGGTCGTTGCGCGCGCAGTGGCGCTCGGCAAGCTGGTTGGTCTGGTCAACTGTGCGGGCATTGCACCGGCCGCCAAGACCGTCGGCAAAGACGGCGCGCATGCGCTAGCCCTCTTCAGCAAGGTGGTCACGGTCAACCTGATCGGCAGCTTCAACATGATCCGCCTTGCAGCCGAAGCGATGAGCCGCAACGAACCTGAGCCGACCGGCGAGCGCGGTGTGCTCATTTCGACTGCGAGCGTCGCGGCCTTCGACGGGCAGATCGGTCAGGCTGCATATTCAGCCTCGAAAGGCGGCGTGGTCGGCATGACGCTGCCGATCGCGCGTGACCTGGCGCGCAACGGTATTCGCAACATGACGATCGCCCCCGGCATTTTTGGCACGCCGATGCTTTTCACGATGCCCCAAGAGGTGCAAGACGCGTTGGCTGCGGGCGTGCCCTTCCCGAGCCGCCTTGGCACACCAGCTGACTACGCCAAACTCGTCCACCAGATCATTACCAACGAGATGCTCAACGGCGAGGTGATTCGCCTCGACGGGGCGATCCGGTTGGCTCCGAAGTAGGCCGCTCGCGCCCCAACAAAAACGCGGCTTGTGAGCCGCGTTTTGTTCAGGGACGTCAAGCGTGGAGACTCACCCCGCTTTGACCCGCTTTGCGTAAAGCGACCAGAGCCGAGCCAGATCGGCGGTGCCGTCTTTGCCAGCAACTGTCTTGAACGTCGCCTGCGCTTTGGCATTGTCAGCGGCGGCAATCTGCGCGATGCCCAAATGCAGTTTCGCGTCTTCTGGGCGCTTCAAGCCGCCCTTGGCGATCGCTTGCTGCATCTGCTCGACGCCACGAGCCTTGTCACCTTGATAGACCTTGTTCATGCCAATGATCAACAAGTCGTTGCCGTCTTTGGCTGCCAGTGCTTGTTTCTCCTCCTCGACCTGTGTCTTCTTCGCCTCCTCGTGCCGCTTGTCGACGAGGTCGCGTAAGCGCTTATGCCGCTCGGCCTCGGGGCCCGTACCGAGCACACCAGCGGCGAAGCCCTTGTCGATCACCTGCTTGGCTTCCGCTCTCGACCCTGCCTGCAAGGCCAACTGCGCGAGTTCGGAGTAGTCGTTCGCTGCGGTCATGCTGCCTGTCGCCAGCGAAAGGCGATAGGTATCGAGCGAGAGCCGATCAGAAAAGCCCGGCTTGCTCTGCAAGCGGCTGAGCAGCGCGACCCAGTACTCCTTCTTCGGGTAATAGGTGACGAGCCGCTCTAGCGCAAAGGTCTCGCCTGTCACGTCTTTTTGGCGGGCGGAAGCATTCATCAGCAAGTTGATTCGGTCTTCTGAAGGCGTAGCACCGTTGCGCTCGGCCGCCTGAATCTCAGCCGTCAACTCCTTGGACGCACCTGCCATATCGCCCGACAGGTATTGCGTTTGCACCATCAACGTCCGGTTAGCGCTGCTGGTGCCGCCTTCACGAAAGTAGCGCGCGTACCACTGTTGTGCCTTGGAATATTCTTTGCCGCGGTAGTAGCTGCCAGCGATCGACTCGATGGTGCGGAGCTTGTCGGCACCACCCATGCTGCCGCCAACCGCTTCGAACGAACGTGCCGCGGTGTCGGCATCGCCCGCACCCGAAGCCGCGGCCAGACGCATGCGTTCGATCATCGAGGTCTCGGCGCCGGTCTTGCCGCCGACGGCATCGGCTTCGCGCACTTTGGTCAGCGCTTCGCGGTACTTGCCCGATTTGATCAGTGCCTCAGCGGCCTGCAGAGGCTTGCCGACGTCTGGCCGCAACCCGCCCTGCGCATGCGCGACACCAGCCGCGAGCGCTGCGGCACCGACAACCGCCAGCCGTATCAACGATCTTTTCATGGCGATCACTTCACGAACTGCTCGTTGCCCACCATACCGAGCTTGTTCACACCAAGCCGCTGGGCCTCGGCCAAGACTTCGGCCACGTACTTGTATTCAACCAATTTATTGGGCCGTACGTGTACTTCCGGCTGGTCCGGCGTGGTCGCAGCCGCGCTTAATTTCGACTCGAGCGCTTGCCGGGTGGGCACCGCATCACCGTTCCACAGAATGGTGCCGTCGAAATCGATGTCGATCGTGACGACCACCGGCTCCTTGGTCGGCGGCGGCGGGGTGCCCGCTGGCATGTTCAGGTTCACCGCATGCAATTGCACCGGGATCGTGATGATCAGCATGATGATTAGCACCAGCATCACGTCGATCAACGGCGTCGTGTTGATCTCCATGATCACTTCAGGCTCGCCTGAGCTGCCCGAACCCACGTTCATTCCCATCTTCGCTCCTTGTCTTGTGCAGATCGTCGTTCGGCCCTAGCCTGCTTAGCCCTTGGGCGGAGGTTCGGTCACAAAACTTATTTTTGCGATCGCCGCGCGCTGGCAAGCAAACACCACCCGACCAATCGATTCGTAGCGAGACTTTTCGTCGCCCCGAATGTGGACTTCAGGCTGGGGCGTCATGACCGCGACTTTTTTCAGCCTATTCAACAAGGCCTCGTTGTCTGGCACGAGTTGCGCGTTCCAAAAAACATCGCCGTCCTTGCTGACCGAGATTTCGATGTTCTCTGGCTTGGTCTTGCGTGCAATGTTGGTTTCTTTTGGAAGGTTGAGCTGCACCGTCTGCGTGACCACCGGAATAGTGATCAAAAAGATGATGAGTAGCACCAACATCACATCGACCAACGGTGTCGTGTTGATCGTGGAGACGACGTCGTCTTCGTCCCCGCCACCCAGGTTCATTGCCATGATTGGCCTCCGGTCGTTCTCGAGGGAGCAGTGAGAGTGAGCCGAATCAACGTGCAGCCGTCTTCATACGCGCACCCATCAGCACGCCATGCAAATCCGCCCCGAAATTTCGAACAGATTCCATGTTGACCTTGTTGCGACGCACCAGCCAGTTGTAGCCGAGCACCGCGGGCACCGCGACGAAAAGGCCGATCGCAGTCATGTACAGCGACTCACCCACCGGGCCGGCAACCTTGTCGATCGACGCCTGACCGGCCACAGCGATCGTCGTCAGCGCGTTCAAAATGCCCCAGACGGTACCGAACAGACCAATGAAAGGCGCGGTCGAACCGACAGTCGCCAAGACCGCGAGACCGTCTTGCAAGCGCGACTGCACGTCGCTGATGCTCCGTTCAACCGAACTTGTAACCCAGGTGTTGCGGTCGATGTTTTCGGTGAGCGCGCCTTCATGGTGCTCATTGGCGCTGATGCCAGTGTCGGCAATGAAGCGGAAGGCACTGCCGTCCTTCAGCGTCTTTACCGCCTCAGGCAAAGTGTTGGCCTTGAAGAAACCTTTGCTCGCGGAGCGCGCTTCACCGCTGATCTTGAAGCTCTCGTACAGCTTGGTGATCAGGATGTACCAGCTCGCGAGACTCATGATGACCAGGACAACCAATGTGCCGCGGGCCACGAAGTCGCCCTGGGCCCACAACATGCCGATGCCGTAGGGGTTGTCGACAGTCTCTTTCGAGGTCATGGCTTCAGCAATAGGCGCCGGTGCGGCGGCGGTCGGGGTTGCAACGGATACGGCAGGTGCGTCCGCAGCCGGCGCCGAAGCTTGCGCGAGGGCAACTTGCGGGACGGCGATAAACACAGATGCGAGCGCAAGCGAAGCGAAGAATGATTGAAGACGGTTGGTCATCTCGGGAACTCCTGACAAATATTCTGATAGTGGATTGGATTGTTTTTTGACTAGAGCAGGACGTGTCTTCGCGCAAGGCGAGACCGCGTAGCCCTTGGTGCTATTCGAGCTTGAAGTCGAAGTCTTGAACTGCCTTCACTTCTTCGTCGGCCGCTGCACAACCGTACTGCATCATCGCAGCGCGCACCGCCGCATCAAAAACGCCGCGCGGATTAGCCGAAATGATGTCAACGGCGACCACCCGGCCCCCCTTGATCGTCGCTTGCGCCTTGACGGTACCGGTGATGCCTTCTCGTAGAGCCTTGGGTGGCATCTTCGGTTGCACTTGGGTCGGGCACGCCACCCCGATCGCGAGCGTGGTTGGTCGGGCGGTCGGGGGCGCCGGGGTTGCAGAGACGGGCGGTTGCGGCCGGATATCGACCGGAACCGGAGGCGTCGGCGACGGCGCGACCGAGATCGTCGGCGTCGGCGGGGGCGGCGTAGCGATCTGCACTTCAGGCGGCGGGATGAACGGAGGCGGAGGAGCCTCGAGCTTCGGCGGCGGCGGCAGCACAATTTCGGGAGGCGGCGGAGGCTTCTTGATCTCTTCGATCACCTTGGTTTCGATCGGGGCGCGGACCACATCGACTACCTTTTTTGCCAAGCCGCTGACCAAGGCCCACACCAGCAAGGCGTGAAAGGCAATGACAACCGACAGCCCGACCAAATGGCGTCGTGGGTCAGCTTGTCGCTGAGAAAAATTCATGCCTGGGATCTCCAGAAGGGTGGGCGGAAAAAACGTGAACCTCCTCAGCACTAACCGGCTTGTGGCCGGTGTAGAAAACAGCTTTCGGACAGTCGCAGCCTTCTTGCGAAGCCGGCATTCTAGTCACGAGCAAGAGCTGTTACGGGGAACACCTCCCCGGGGAAACCCGAGTCTTTGTCAGGTTGACGCCCGTCTGTAACTTCGCCGACGGCAGCGTTTTGGGGCAAGGCAGGTCAACAACCGTCACCGGATAGGGACCAAAAAAAACCACCGCCGATTAGCGGTGGTTTTTCACTGGCGTGACGCTGGGATCGGAATGTGTACTTCGCGCCACCACAGGCGCTACGCCAAGTCGCGCCCAAGTAGACAAGCAGGTGGAGCCGATCGCGCAACAAGTTCAATGCTGCCATAAGTGCGACGCGTTGAAAGTCGCCCCAGCACGCTCATCGGCGGCTCCCCTCAAAAAAGTTTGCCCGTCAGTCAGACTAGGTGACTCCAACTCTTTTTCGTCATCTGCCCAAACGGTTGCCCATCGCCCACTCCTGTACTGCGCTCAGTTGACACGCGGCAATGAATTTCCAAAGTCCGACGATTTGCATGCAACAGTTGTCCACGCGGGACGTCTTCCGACACACATGAGCGCAAACCTAGTGGACAAAAGGAAAAGACAGCACTTGATCAGTGCTGCTCTTCCGGTTGACAAGAAGCGTTAGTCGAACTGATATTTCAAGCCCACGTTATAGGTGCGCCCCAAACCGCCGATCTGGTTGTAGTTTGCGTTGTAGTGTGTTGCACCATAGAAAGCGGACAAGTCAAACGGCGCCACCCGGTCCAAAAGGTTGAGCACCGAACCGTATACGCTGATAGCTTTTGTGATCTTCCAATTGCCACTTAAGTCAAAGGTCGTGAAGGACGCGCCTTTGCAGCCAGCGGGCGCATCGGTCTTGTCAGCAAAAGTCAGTAAGCAACCATTAGGATCGTCCTTAAATTCAACGTTATTTAGACCACGGGCATAGTTAGCTAACGCAGTGAGGGACACGGGACCGCGATCCCAGGTGAGACCTAAGGTTGCCTTGTCTTTCGGCATGCCCGACGAAGAACTGACGGCGGTAGGCCCGTAGGTACCGGCGTATTCGCGCGTCGAGCCGTCTGCCAGAGTACGCTTGAAGGAGTTCACGTGCGTCCACGTCAAAGTGCCGGTGACTCTGCCCGCCTCACCTAGGTTGAACCGCTGACGGATGTCGAAATCCACTCCATTCGTGACGGTCCGCGGCCCGTTCACATAAGGGGCAGACACCGCCAGCAAGGTACCCGGACCGCCAACAACCGGCAGACCTGTCACTGAGTCGACCGGGTCATCGTTAGCTTGGCGAACGAGTTTAGATCCTGGAAACCCCGCAGGGTTGGCCAAAATTGCTGACGCGTCGGCACCTTGAAT
>JAYUWC010000194.1:0-5039 GCA_043753755.1 Rhizobacter sp. | reverse complement strand
AACATCGCGAGCCGCTCGCGGCGCTTGGCGGTGTTGCCGCGCGAGCCGAGCGCACCGATGTAGAACGCGGGCGACTTGAGCGCCTCGAGCAGGACGAGGTCGTCGAGCTTGGGGTCGTGGGTCACGGCCACCACGGCACTGTGCGGATCGAGTTGCAGCTCGAGCACCAGCTCGTCGGGCATTGCCCTGCTGAAGGTGGTGCCGGGAACATCCCAGGTGAGGCCGTACTCGTCGCGTGGGTCGCAGCAGATCACTTCGAAGTCCAGCGCGAGCGCCATCTGCGCCACCGCGCGCGAGAGCTGGCCCGCACCGATGACGAGCAGCCGCCAGCGCGGGCCGAAGAGCGCGACGAGCCGCTGGCCGTCGAAGGCGAAGGCATCGCCACGCGATGCGGCCTCGACTGTCACTTCGCCAGTCGCCAGCACGAGCCGCCGCGCGACCAATTCGTGGCGCGCGGTGCGCGCGAGCACCTCGTCGATCCAGGCCACGCTTTGCAGCGGCTCTTGCACCAATCGCAAGTTGCCGCCACACGGTAGACCGAAGCGCGCGGCCTCTTCTTTCGTGACGCCATAGGCGATCAATGACGGCGTAGTAACCCGCTCGCCGGTGCGCAGGCGGTCGATCAGATCGTCTTCGACGCAGCCGCCAGACACCGAGCCGGCGACCTGCCCATCGTCACGCAGGCAAAGCAGCGCGCCGGGCGGGCGCGGTGCCGAACCCCAGGTCTCGATCACGGTGACCAGCCAAACCTTGTGGCCGGCGCTGAACCAGTCGCGCGCCTGTGCGAGCACCTGCAGATCGAGGCTGTCCATCAGACGAGACGTCGGCTTTACTTGCGAATCAGGAAGTACACGGCGGCCAGCACGACCACGCCACCGATCAGCCACCAGAGCCTGGTCATGCTGCCGTCGGCGACCGGCGCAGCAGGCGGTGTGGTCGCAGGCATCGCACCTTCAACTTGAACCGGCGGCGCGCCCGCTTGTAGATGGGCTTCGAACGCCTTGAAAAAGTCTTCGGTGATCTTGGCCGCGGTCGCGTCGATCAAACGCGAACCGATCTGCGCCATCTTGCCGCCGACGGTGGCTCGCGCGCTGTACTTGAGCAGGGTCTGGGAGTCGCCTTGCGGGCTGAGCGCCACATCGGCCGAGCCCTTGCCGAAACCGGCCACGCCGCCCTGCCCGTCGAAGTTGATCGTGTAGCCGGTCGGCGGCGTAATGTTGGTCATCGCGAGCTTGCCCTTGAAGCGCGCGCTGACCGGGCCGACCTTGAGGGCGACCACGGCCGCCAAGGTGTCGTCGCCGGTGCGCTCCATCGTTTCGCAGCCGGCGATGCAGGCCTTGAGCACCTCGGGGTCGTTGAGCGATGCCCAGGTCTTGTCGACCGTGGCCGGAATGGTGCGTTCGCCGATGAGTTCCATGGTGTTGTTATGCCAGAAGTGACGAGGGGGAGCGGGCCGGTGCGCGCAAAGCCTTGCCGAGGTCGGCCAGGCTCGCGAGGTTGTGCACCGGCAAGAAACGATCGACGTTGGGCAGCAGCGCCCGCACGCCGGCGGCGCGCGGCTCGAAGCCGTCGAAACGCAGCAAGGGGTTGAGCCAGACGATCTGGTGCGCCATGCGCCGCAGTTGACCGGCGGCGCGGGCAAGGTCGCCGTGCTCGTCGCGATCGAGGCCGTCGGTCATCAACAGCACCGCGGCGTTCGAGCCGAGCAGGCGGCGGGCCCAGAGGCGGTTGAAGTCTTCGAGGCAGGTCGCGATGCGGGTGCCGCCCTTCCAGTCGTGCACCTGCGCGTCGGCGAGTTGCAGCGCGAGGTCGGGGTCGCGGTGCTGCAGGCTGCGGGTGATGTTGGTCAGGCGCGTGCCGAAGGTCAGCGTGTGCACTTTGAGGCAGCGCCGCGTCAGGCCGTGCACGTAATGCAGCAGCAGCCGCGCGTAGCGTTCCATCGAGCCCGAGATGTCGAGCAGCACGACCAGCGTCGGCGTCTCGGTGCGCGGCCGGCTGAAGGCCGGCATCAGGTTGTGCGGTTGGCGCGCCATGCCTTGCAGCGTGGCACGCAGGTCGATGCGGCCGCCGCGATGACGGTCTGGCGCGCGCTCGTGGCGGCGGCGGCGCACCGGTTCGACCGGCAGCGGCAAGGTTTCGGCAAGCTTCTTCGCCGTCTCGAACTCTGCTGTCGTCATGCTCTCGAAATCGGCCTGCTGCAGCCGCTCGCGGTCGCTGAACGTGAAGGTGGTGTCGAAGCTGATCTCTTCGTCGGCGGTCTCGTTGGCGGCGTTTTCTCGCGGCTTCGGCTGGGTCGCGGCGAGTGCTTCGGCAAGGCGATTGGCGCGCGGCTGCGCGGGCTTGTCGCCGCGGCCGGTGATCTTGGGCAAGAGCCTGTGCATCAGCTGCTCGAGCAACTTGGGATCGCGCCAGAAGGCATCGAAGGCGGCGTCGAACAAGGTTTGCTGCTCGTGGCGATCGAGCATCACGGCGCCGAGCGCCGTGCGCACATCCTCGCGCTGCGCGAGGCCCACCTGCTCGACGGCCTCGATCGCCGCGAGCACCCGGTCGGGCCCGAGCGACATGCCGGCATCGCGCAGGATGCGTGCGAAGTGGACGATGTTTTCGGCAAGCATCGTCGTCGGCCGTTCAGTCGAGCAGCGCGCGCGCCTTCAGCTCGTCGAGCAGCTTGGCCATGTCGCCGTTCTGCAGCTTGACGATGTCGTCCTGGTACTTCAACAGCACACCGAGCGTGTCGTTCACCGTGGCCGGGTCGAGGCGCAACGCGTTCAGCGCCACCAGCGCGTTGATCCAGTCGATCGTCTCGGCCACGCCCGGCGCTTTGAACAAATCGAGCTTGCGCATTCGCTGCACGAACTCGACCACCTGAATCGAGAGCCGATCGGCCGCGCCCGGCGCCTTCATGCGCACGATCTCGAGTTCGCGCTCGACACTCGGAAAGTCGACCCAGTGGTAGAGGCAGCGCCGCTTCAGCGCGTCGTGAATCTCGCGGGTGCGGTTGCTGGTGATGATGGTGAAGGGCGCGGCCTCGGCCTTGACCGTGCCGAACTCGGGGATGGTGATCTGGTTCTCGGCCAGTACCTCGAGCAGGAAGGCGTCGAAGGGTTCGTCGGCACGGTCGAGTTCGTCGATCAACAAGACCGGGGACCGCGATTGGGTGAGCGCCTGCAGCAGCGGTCGCTCGATCAGCATCGAGCGGGAGTAGAGGCTGTGCGTGAGGCGCTCGCGCTCGCCCTCGTCGTTGAAGGCCTGCGCGGCTTCGGCCAGGCGAATCTCGATCATCTGGCGCGCGACATTCCATTCGTAGGCGGTCTGCGCGATGTCGAGGCCCTCGTAGCACTGCACCCGCAGCAGCGCGGTCGAAAGCGCAGCGGCCAGCGTCTTGGCCAGCTCGGTTTTGCCGACGCCGGGCTCGCCTTCGAGAAACAGCGGGCGGCCGAGCTTGAGGCTGAGGAAGAGCGCGGTCGCGAGCTGCCGATCGCAAACATAGTGCTCGGTCGCGAGCAGCGCGACGACCGCGTCGACCGAGTCGGGCAGGAGGAGTTTTTCGGTCATGGGAGCGTGGTGGGCGCGAGGTGATATGCGCCGCAGAGACTAACGACCCGAAGGCAGCCGCAGGATGTTTCGGCCGATGCGCCAGAACACGCCGCGCGGGTCGATCAGTTCACTCAGCCGACTCAGTGCACTCAGCGCGCGTTGGCAGCGGCAACCGCGCGTGACGCCATCACGCTGATCATCGCGGCGCGGTACTCGGCCGAGCCGTGCATGTCGCCATTGATGTCGGTGGTCGGCATCTTGACGGCCTTGGCGGCTTCGGGCGTGAAGCTCTGGGTGAGCGCGGCCTCGATCTCAGTGGCGCGAAACACGTGGCCCTTGGCGCCCGTGACCGCCACCCGTACGCCACCGGCACCGACACTCACGCACACGCCGACCAGCGCGAAGCGCGACGCCGGCTGCTTGTATTTGATGTACGCCGCCTTCTGCACCGGCGGAAAGCTCACCGCGGTGATCAGCTCGCCCGGCTGCAGCGCGGTCTCGTAGAGCCCGGTGAAGAACGCGTCGGCAGAGATGGTGCGCTGGTTGGTGTGCACCGTGGCACCCAGCCCGAGCACGCCCGCCGGGTAGCAGGCAGCCGGGTCGGCATTGGCGATCGAGCCGCCGATCGTGCCCATGTTGCGCACCATCGGGTCGCCGATGCCGGCGGCGAGTTCGGCCAGCGCCGGGTTGGCGCGCTTCACGTCGACTGACGCGGCCACGCTGGCATGCGTGGCGGTGGCACCGATGACGACGTTGGCGCCGTCCATCCTGATCGCTTTCAACTCGCTGATGGCACCGAGATCGACGAGGCGCTCGCTCTGCGAAAGCCGCAGCTTCATCGCCTGGATCAGGCTCTGGCCGCCGGCCAGATAGCGCGCATCGGTGTTGATTGCGGCCTTGGCATCGGCAGCGCTGGTGGGGCGTTGGTAGTCGAATGTGTACATGGTGTGTTCCTCGGTCGCAACCGGTTCAGGCCATCTGGTGCGCAGCGCGCCAGACCCGCTCGACCGTTGCCGGCATCGCAAGGTCTTTGACGCCGAGCGCGTCGGTCAACGCGTTCATGTAGGCCGGCGGCGAGCCGATCGCGCCGGCTTCGCCGCAACCCTTCACGCCCAGCGGGTTGTGGGTGCAGGGCGTGACCAGGTTGCTGATGTTGAAGTTGGGCACGTCGGTCGCACGCGGCATCGCGTAGTCCATGAACGAGCCGGTGAGCAGCTGGCCCGATTCGGGGTCGTAAGCCGCGCCTTCCATCATCGCCTGGCCCAGGCCCTGCGCGATACCGCCCTGCACCTGGCCCTCGACGATCATCGGGTTGATGATGTTGCCGAAGTCATCGACGGCCACGAACTGTTCGATTTGCACCTTGCCGGTTTCCGGGTCGATCTCGACTTCGCAGATGTAGGTGCCCGACGGATACGTGAAGTTGGTCGGGTCGTAGAACGCGTTCTCGTTCAGGCCCGGCTCGAGCTTGTCGAGCGGGTAGTTGTGCGGCACGTAGGCGG
>JAYUWC010000193.1:0-1571 GCA_043753755.1 Rhizobacter sp. | reverse complement strand
TTTGAGAAGGGTCAGCAATGCACCCTTCGGGTGGGGGGTCAGGCCGACGCGAGTCGCTCGAAGCCCAGCAGTTCGAGCCAGTGTGGTTGGGCTTGACCGTCAGCAGTTGCTTGGGCGACTTGCCGACCCGCTCAGTGCGGCGGCTGCGCATGAACACACGATGGTTCAGGAAGAACTGCAGCAAGCTCAGGTAGGCATCGCCCAGATGGCGACGCAGGAAGAAGTACCGGCGCAGGCGCGAGTTCAGGTTCTCCACCATCGAACTTGAGCGCGGCGTGTGCGTGCGTCGCTTCAGTGGCGGCGCGCTGGGCTGATTTCTGGGCTTTCTCGTCGTCGACGCGCTGTTGTGCTGCCGCGATCGAATCGGCCACAGCGCGTACGAGTTTCGAGCTCGAGGCGTTCGTGTGCGTTGCCAGTTTTTCGAGCTCGGGGAGCTCGATTTCGAGATCTGCGGCGGCGAGTTCGGGCATGGCACGTTCTACTGCGCGGCGGGCCATCTCGCTGGCCTCGGAGATCTTTTCTGCAGCAACGAGCTGGGCGCGCTGCTTCAGCAAATCGGCCATCTCGAGGTCGATCGCATTCATGGCGCGGATGTCGTCGTTTTCAGCTCTGATCCGAACTGACGCCGAACCGTTGCCCTCGTGCTTTGTCGGCAGGGCTTCCAGCCCACGCTCGGCATTGCTGCGGTGGTCGATCGTGGCGGCGATGCCGTGCTCTGCGAGCGCGAGATTGACGCGGCGTGCCCACTCTTCGCGCATGCTTTTGATTTCGCCAGACCCGGTTTTAATGCTGTTCAGCGACTGAATTTTGCTGGTAAATCCAGCCGGCGTTAGTTCGCGCTTCGATGTGTACACATGCGCGTGCCAGTTGTTGTTCTCTTGGTCAGGTCCATGCAAACTAACGTCAGCGGCGAATTTGTATTTCTCTACGAGCCACGCCGAATACTCAAGGGCGAGTTTTTCGCGCACCGGCTCAGGTAATTCGGCCGACAGAGAAATCTCAATTTCGCGCGATGGTCGAATCCTTGCGCTTCTCCGCCGACTCGGCTTCGTTCCAAAGGGCTTGGCGCCCGACCGGAGCGACGCCCGAGGGCAGCACAAGGTGGCTCGCCAACACGCCCGCCTTGCGGGTGTAGTTGTGCGTGACGCCCGTGCGATCGTCCTCCAAGCTCGTAGCGGACCGGTACGCCGCGCCGGCAACCGCGGAGTGACCCGGCGGTTTCAAGCTTGAAGCGCGACACCTGCGATGAATTGAGACGAGAGTCTTGAGAAGACCTCGTGAGGAGATTCGAAGCCGAGGATTTTGCGCGGCCGGTTGTTGAGCGCGTGCTCGATGGAGGTGAGTTGCTGATGGCTGACGAGGCACAGGTCCATGCCTTTGGGCAACGCTGATCAAGCCATTGTTTTTGCTGCCCCAGTGGTCGTGAAAATCGTAGCGGCCGAATTGCGTGATTTCGGTGCGGGAAGCCCCATTTGAGGGCGCGTTGCATCGTCAATTGGCCCTTTTGGGCACTGACCGCGGGCCATTGGCCCGCCTTCCATCCGCTATGCACGGACTTGTGCCAACAGTGG
>JAYUWC010000192.1:0-5089 GCA_043753755.1 Rhizobacter sp. | reverse complement strand
CCGTGGCGGCTGATGCGGCCAGCGCGCCGCTGCTCGGCTTGGCCGAAGGCGCACCGCTGCTCAGCGTCGAGCGCTTGTCGCGCACCTATGGCGACAAGCCGGTCGAATTGCGGCGCGGGCTTTACAGCACGGCCGCCCACCACTACCGGAACGAGCTGAGTTGAGAGCGGCCCTGCGCGCCACGCGGCGAATTCGGTCGGTGGCCGACGGGCTGGTGCTGCATTGCAATAAACTCAGTGGGTTTCGCGGCATTTTCGACAAATCAGAGCAAGGTTTCTCATGACACAAACGGCACAAACGGCAGGCAGCACGAGAAAGCCGCGCCCCGGCGAAAACATGCGGCTGATCGATGCACTTGGCTACCGGCTGCCGTTGGCGGGAGTGGTTTCGATCCTGCATCGTGTCAGTGGTTTGGTCATGTTCTTCCTGTTGCCGTTCGTGATCTGGATGTTCGACACCAGCCTCACGTCCGAGATCACTTACAGCCAGTTCACCTCGGTTTTCACGGGTGGCACGGGCGTCCTGCCGGGCTGGTTCTTCAAACTGATCGCGCTGGCCCTGATCTGGGCCTACCTCCACCACCTGATCGCCGGTGTGCGCCATTTGTGGATGGATGCGACCCACGCGGTCACGCTGCAATTCGGCCGCTCTTCGGCGATTTTTACCCTGGTGGTGAGTGTCGCCCTGACGCTCGCGCTCGGCGTGAAGCTGTTTTTCTTTTGAGATCCGCGATGGCACAAAATTTCGGTTCCAGGCGCACCGTCGTCGGCGCGCACTACGGTTTGCGCGATTGGCTCTCGCAGCGTGTCACCGCAACCTTGATGGCGCTCTTCACGCTCGCCGTGATCGTGCAGGTGCTGCTGCCCGGCAGCATGGGCTACGACAAATGGGCCGGCATCTTCTCGAGGCAATGGATGAAGGTGCTGACCTTCGTCGTGATCGTCTCGTTGCTGATCCACGTGTGGGTCGGTGTGCGTGACGTGCTGATGGATTACGTGAAAGCCGTCGGCGCGCGTCTTGCGCTGCAGGTGGCAACTATCGTCTGGCTGGTGGCTTGTGCCGGCTGGGCGGTTCAGGTTCTCTGGAGACTTTGAAAATGCAAGCGCCATTCCCCCAGATGTCGGCCGGCACGGCCTCGCTCTCGAAGCGCAAGTTCGACGTGGTCATCATCGGCGCGGGCGGCTCGGGCATGCGCGCCTCGCTGCAGCTCTCGCTCGCCGGTTTGAACGTTGCGGTGCTCTCGAAGGTTTTCCCGACCCGTTCGCACACTGTCGCTGCGCAGGGCGGCATCGGTGCCTCGCTCGGCAACATGAGTGAAGACAACTGGCATTTCCACTTCTACGACACCGTCAAGGGCTCCGATTGGCTCGGCGACCAAGACGCGATCGAATACATGTGCCGCGAGGCACCCAAGGTGGTCTACGAACTCGAGCACTTCGGCATGCCGTTCGACCGCAACCCCGACGGCACGATCTATCAGCGGCCGTTCGGCGGTCACACCGCCAACTACGGCGAAAAGCCGGTGCAGCGCGCCTGCGCCGCGGCCGACCGCACCGGCCACGCGATGCTGCACACGCTCTACCAGCAGAACATCAAAGCCCGTACCAACTTTTTCGTCGAGTGGATGGCTCTCGATCTGATTCGTGACGCCGCGGGCGATGTGGTCGGCGTGACCGCGCTCGAGATGGAGACCGGTGAGGTCCACATTCTTGAGGCCAAGACCGTTCTGCTTGCCACCGGCGGGGCAGGGCGCATTTTTGCGGCCAGCACCAATGCGTTCATCAACACTGGTGACGGCCTCGGCATGGCCGCCCGCGCCGGCCTGCCGCTCGAAGACATGGAGTTCTGGCAGTTCCACCCGACCGGCGTGGCCGGCGCCGGCGTGCTGCTAACCGAAGGCTGCCGCGGTGAAGGGGCGATTCTTCGCAACAGCGACGGCGAACGCTTCATGGAGCGCTACGCCCCGACGCTAAAAGACCTGGCGCCGCGCGACTTCGTTTCGCGCTGCATGGATCAAGAGATCAAGGAAGGGCGCGGCTGCGGGCCGAACAAGGACTACATCGTCCTCGACATGACCCACCTCGGCGCCGACACCATCATGAAGCGCCTGCCGAGCGTGTTCGAGATCGGCCACAACTTCGCCAACGTCGACATCACCAAGGAACCGATCCCTGTGGTGCCGACGATTCACTATCAGATGGGCGGTGTGCCGACCAACATCCACGGCCAGGTTGTGGCGCCGAAAGACGGCAACCCGAACGGCGTGGTGAACGGCTTGTATGCCGTCGGCGAATGTTCGTGCGTGAGCGTGCACGGCGCGAACCGGCTCGGCACCAACTCCCTGCTCGACTTGTTGGTGTTCGGCAAAGCGGCTGGTAACCACATTGTCGACAGCGGTCTGAAAGCCAAAACCCACAAGCCGCTGCCAGCCGATGCCGCCGACTTCACCCTGGCTCGCCTCGCGCGGCTCGACGGGAGCACCGGCGGTGAATACGCGCAAGACGTTGCCAACGACATCCGTGCCTCGATGCAGCAGCACGCGAGCGTGTTCCGCACCCAGAAAATGATGGACGAGGGCGTGATCGAGATCAAGGCGCTCGCCGAGAGGGTCAAGGGCATCCATCTGGGCGACAAGTCGAAGGTGTTCAACACCGCCCGCATCGAGGCGCTCGAGGTCGACAACCTGATCGAGGCCGCGATGGCCACGATGATCTCTGCGGCCGCTCGTCATGAGAGCCGCGGCGCGCACACGGTCGACGAATACGCCGACACCCCCGAGTACCCGAACGGCCGCAACGACGCGGTCTGGATGAAGCATTCGCTCTGGTACAGCGAAGGCAACCGGCTCGACTACAAGCCGGTGAATTTGACGCCGCTGACTGTCGAGTCGGTGCCGCCGAAAGTCCGCACCTTCTGAGCGCGCGCAACGAAAGCCTGAGATGACGAAACGTACTTTCCAGATTTACCGCTACGACCCCGACACAGACGTCAAACCGCGCATGCAGACGCTGGAGGTCGAGCTCGACGGCAGCGAGCGCATGCTGCTCGATGCGCTCAACAAGCTGAAGGCGGTCGATCCGACCTTGAGTTTTCGTCGTTCGTGTCGAGAGGGCGTGTGCGGCTCAGACGCCATGAATATCAACGGCAAGAACGGCCTGGCTTGTCTGACCAACATGCGCACGCTGCCCGGCACCGTGGTGCTCAAGCCGCTGCCCGGCCTGCCGGTAATCCGCGACCTGATCGTCGACATGACGCAGTTCTTCAAGCAATACAACTCGATCAAGCCGTATCTCGTGAACGACGAGACGCCGCCAGAGAAAGAGCGGCTGCAATCACCTGAAGAGCGGGACGAATTGAACGGCCTCTACGAGTGCATCCTGTGCGCCAGCTGCTCGACCAGCTGCCCGAGCTTCTGGTGGAACCCCGACAAGTTCGTCGGCCCGGCGGGCTTGCTTCAGGCCTACCGCTTCATCGCCGACAGCCGCGACCATGACACGGCGGGCCGACTCGACAACTTGGAAGACCCGTACCGCTTGTTCCGGTGCCACACCATCATGAACTGCGTCGACGTTTGCCCGAAAGGATTGAACCCGACCCGGGCAATCGGCAAGATCAAGGAATTGATGGTGCGGCGCGCCGTCTGATCGTGATGGATACGCTCGTCGACGCCAGGGCAATGAGCAAGCTGCGCTGGCGCTGCCGACGCGGCTTGCTCGAAAACGACTTGTTCATCGAGCGCTTCTTTGCGCGCTTTGCCTCGCACTTGACCCAAGAAGAGGCTGCCGGGTTGACGACCCTGATGGACCTCTCGGACAACGATTTGCTCGACCTGCTTTTGGCGCGAAGCCAGCCCACCGGCGAGCTGGAGAGAGACGACGTGGTGAAAGTGCTCAACATGATGCGGCTTCCTGCATCAGCGGCGCATTCGCAGCCCCAGGCAATCAAGCACTCTGGCATTTGAAGGAAAGCTCATGACCCCGTCCGACGTGAAAGCCACCCTGTCGTTCTCCGATGGCAGCCCGACCATGGACCTGCCGATCTACAAGGGCACGATCGGGCCCGACGTCATCGACATCCGCAAGCTCTACGCCCAGACCGGCAAGTTCACTTACGACCCTGGTTTCTTGTCGACCGCAGCGTGCAACTCGACCATCACTTATATCGACGGCGACAAGGGCGAACTGCTCTATCGCGGCTACCCGATCGAGCAGTTGGCCGAAAACTGCAACTACCTCGAGACCTGCTATTTGCTGCTGAAGGGCGAGTTGCCTAACCAGACGGAGAAGGCCGAGTTCACCGACCTCGTTACCCATCACACGATGGTCAACGAGCAGATGCAGTTTTTCTTGCGTGGTTTCAGGCGTGACGCCCACCCGATGGCGATCATGACCGGCCTGGTTGGAGCGCTCTCGGCGTTCTATCACGACAGCACCGATGTCCATAACCCCGAGCACCGCGAGATCTCGGCGATTCGCCTGATCGCCAAGATGCCGACGCTGGTCGCGATGGCCTACAAATACACGATCGGCCAACCCTACATCTATCCGAAAAACGAGCTCTCGTACGCTGGTAACTTCATGCGGATGATGTTCGCCACGCCCTGTGAAGAGTACGAACCCAACGAGGTGTTGGTTCGTGCGATGGACCGCATTTTCATCCTGCATGCCGACCATGAGCAAAATGCGTCCACGTCAACCGTGCGCCTGTGTGGCTCATCTGGCACCAACCCGTTTGCTGCCATTGCTGCAGGTGTTGCCTGCTTGTGGGGCCCGGCACACGGCGGAGCGAATGAAGCAGCACTCAACATGCTGGGAGACATCCAGAAAAATGGCGGCATCGAAAAAATTGGTGAGTTCATCAAGCAGGTCAAGGACAAGAATTCTGGCGTTAAGCTGATGGGTTTTGGCCATCGCGTCTATAAAAATTACGACCCACGCGCAAAGTTGATGCAGGAAACCTGCAAAGAAGTTCTGATGGAAATGGGCCTGCAGAATGACCCGCTGTTCAAGCTGGCCATGGCGCTTGAAAAAATCGCTCTGGAAGACGACTATTTTGTATCCCGCAAGCTGTATCCGAATGTGGACTTTTA
>JAYUWC010000191.1:0-1585 GCA_043753755.1 Rhizobacter sp. | reverse complement strand
AACCGCTCACGCCGGAGCAGGTGTTCGCCGCCGTGCGTGCCGTGCACAAGCGCATCAAGGGCTCGTATGCCGTGGTGGCGCTGATCGCCGGCCACGGCCTGCTGGCGTTCCGCGACCCTTACGGCATTCGCCCGCTGTGCATGGGCCGTGGGCCCGGAGGCACCGTGATGATCGCCAGTGAATCGGTCGCGCTCGAAGGCTCGGGCCATGTGCTGGAGCGCGACATCGCGCCCGGCGAGGCCGTGTTCGTCGATCTGCAGGGCCAGGTCCACGCCGAGCAATGCGCCGAGGGGGCGACGCTGAATCCGTGCATGTTCGAGTTTGTTTATCTGGCGCGGCCCGACTCGGTGCTCGACGGCATCTCGGTCTACCAGGCCCGTCTGAATCTGGGCGAATCATTGGCCAAGCGCGTGGTGTCCACGGTTCCGCCGAGCGAGATCGACGTGGTGATCCCGATCCCCGAATCGAGTCGGCCGAGCGCCTCGCAACTGGCGCATTTGCTGGGCATTCCGTACCGCGAAGGCTTTGTCAAAAACCGCTATGTCGGGCGCACCTTCATCATGCCGGGGCAGGGCGTGCGCAAAAAGTCGGTGCGTCAGAAGCTCAACGTGATCGCCAGCGAGTTCAAGGGCCGCAACGTGTTGCTGGTCGACGACTCGATCGTGCGCGGCACCACCAGCCAAGAGATCGTGCAGATGGCGCGCGATGCCGGCGCGCGCAAGGTGTACCTGGCCAGTGCCGCGCCGCCGGTGCGCCACCCCAATGTCTATGGCATCGACATGCCGACCAAAGGGGAACTGGTAGCGCACGACCGCACCATCGAAGAGATCCGCCAGTTGATCGGCTGCGACGCGTTGATCTACCAGGACGTCGAAGGCATGAAGCGCGCCGTGATGAAGGCCGCGCCGACCGGGCCGGGCGCGCTGCCACTCAACGGCTTTGATGCGTCCTGCTTCGACGGCATCTACGTCACTGGCGACATTGACACCGATGCCATCAACCGCATCAACGGCGGCCGCCCGCGTGTGGAAGAAACCGAAGAAGACAGCTCGCGCCTGGCGCTGCCAAACCCTTCTGTTTGATCTTTTAGCTCCCGCCGAACGAGTACACCATGACCGACCGATCCCTGCCCCCCGGCCTGCATCGCGACACGCTCGCGGTGCGCGTCGCGCTCGAGCCCAGCCAGCACGGCGAGCATTCGGAGGCGCTGTTTTTGACAAGCGGTTTCGTGCAACCCGACGCCGAGACCTCAATGCGCCGTTTCGCCGGCACCGAGGAAGGCTTCACCTATTCGCGGACCTCCAATCCGACCGTGACGAGTTTCGAGCGGCGCCTGGCTGCGCTCGAAGGCACCGAGGCCGCCATCGGCGCGTCGACCGGCATGGGTGCCATCCTCATGATGTGCATGGGCTTGCTCAAAGCCGGCGACCACGTGGTGTGCTCGCGTTCGGTATTCGGCTCGACGCTGAACCTGTTCGGCAAGGAATTTGCCAAGTTCGGCATCGAAACGACTTTTGTGTCGCAAACAGCAGTTTGGTCGTCGGCCGCATGGCAGTTTGCCATTGCCCGATATCGGTTTGCGACA
>JAYUWC010000190.1:0-5112 GCA_043753755.1 Rhizobacter sp. | reverse complement strand
GCGTGGCTCGCGCCTTGCGCCAGTTTGCCGATGACGCGGGTGCTGGCCACGTCTTCGGTCAGGTCGAGGTAGTGCACGCCGGCCTCGCGCGCAGCGCGGGCCACGTGCAGCGTGAGGTGATACGGGGCAGCGCTCAGAACGGCGAATCGGCCCGCAAGCGCGGCGTGCAATTGCGCCGGGTCGCTCGCATCGAGCACCAGGGTCGACAGGCGCGGCGAGCGCTTCGCGTCGGCTTTGATCGCGGCCAGCGCGGCGGCCGAACGATCGGCGAGGGTGACGCGGTAGCCGGTGTTCTCAGGCGTGTCGACCAGCAAGTCGGCGACCACCGAGCCGATTTTGCCGCCGCCGATGACCAGAATGTCGCGCATGTGTTCTCCCGAAATGGAAACCGTAATGCGTTTGATTCTGGAACGCGGTCATGCGGGTTGCAACGAGCGGGTCGACGAATCGGAGTGCGTGTGTCGGCGATTTGGCACGCCACATTTAGCGTAGTGACTAAACACATCCCCGGCGACATGCCCACCGCATACCTCGGCAGGGCTGTGCACTCAATCGAGTAAAAACTTTCGCTTCCAGGTAGCTATTGGATATCAAGGGACTGCTGAGGTCCCACAACGGGCAGTGCCTACGGACTGCGCTTTGCCCCGCCAAATCAGCGGCGTGGCAAAAAGCTCTGACTGCTATTGGGTAAGGTTTATGCCTACCTTGACCCCGCCGTTAGTGTCACCCGCTACTTGGATCGACGATCCATTACCGATATCTTGGTTTAGCCTGAATTCAGCACTCCCAGCACCACCCAGCGGCTGGATATATTTAGCAGCAGCCTCAGTGGTGGGACCAATTTTCTGCACCACTTCGGCCGAGGCATTCATGGGCGCATCGCCTGAGACTTGCACGTTTACGCCAACTTTAGTGGAGCCCAGATCTTGCTGATAGCCAATGCTCCCCCTTGGGTTCAACCCCTTTTTGCTTAATGTGACTCCAACTGAAGCCATCGCTGTGCCACCGTTCCCGACGTCCGCACTGATCCCCATTTCGTGGCTGATGTCGAAGCTGCCGCTGCTGGCGTTTCGGAGGAGGACTGACTCTGAGGAGCGTTTGGTTGTCCCAACCGAAAACTCTTCTTTCCAAAACAGTTTGCCCCCTAATTTGCTGTTGTCGTCAAATTCAACAGTGATTCCCTTGGTGGTCTTTTTACCATTAATGGTTTGAGCTTCAGAGCGCTCGACGGATTTCGTACCCGCATTGTTGAACCCGAAGCGGGTGTTGTATTGTTTTGGAATATTCGCAGGAGCGGTTTTCACCGCCGAGCTGCGCTGTTGCGGGCTTTGCGAAACAGGAGATTTAATGTTTTGGATCGGCGGCGGTTGAAACCGCTTATTTTGAGAAACGGGATTGGGCGACCCCTTGCCATCAGATTTGGTGCGCTGGGCGACTTTGACCGCTTGGCCCGGTTGTCCGTTGACGAGTTCCAAATTTTTGGTATCGCTACTCGGTGGCAGACCAAAATTGCCTGCAATACGATTGTTTGAGAATCCCATCTTGGACCTTTCGTGCCGGACCGGTGTTAGTCAAGCTGCACCTTAACGACACGAGATTTACTGGAACTGCATCGCACTTTGCTCTGCATGAAGAAGCGCTGTGAGGCCGGAGCCATGCGCGCCGTTTCGCCGCCGAACGATCGGGTCACCCCGCAATCGCAAAGCCACGCAATGCCTGGCTAAAGGTCGAGTTTCTAAGCTGACTGCATGCCGAATCCAACCGCCACCGGGTGGTGGTCGACCGGCTCGTTACCAGCCCACAGGAACCCAACAATGATGCCGCTCAGTGGTCGCAATGCACTCCGGCATGCCGGGCCGATCAGCGGTGTGGCGGTTCATGGCCTGCTCATTGCCACGGCGGGCTACGACAACCAGGTGATCCTCTGGGATGCCGCCCACCACACGCCTTTGGCACGAGGGCAGCACGATCATCTGGTCAACCAGTGCGCCTTCAGCAGCGACGGCCGTTGGCTGGTCAGCGCCAGCAGCGACTACTCCGCCCGCATCTGGTCGGTGCCCGAAATGCGGCTCCACGCCGTGCTGGCCGGGCATGGCGACGATGTCGACATGGCGGTTTTTTCGCCCGACGACACCCGCATCGCCACCTGCGCCCTCGACCGTTGCGTGCGCATCTTCGACCGCGACGGTCGCTGCCTGCACACGATGCGCGGCCACACCGGCAACGTGTTGTCGATCGCCTGGTCGCGCGATGGTCGCGAGGTGGTGAGCTCCAGCGTCGACGGCACGGTGCGTCGCTGGGACGCCTCGACCGGCGCACCCACCGACCTGACCGATCTGCAGGTACGCACCGACACGGTCGAGATCGGCCCCGACGGCACTGTCTACGCTGGCGATGACCGCGGCCGCATCGCGCTGATCGGCGGCCCCAACGGTGGCGACGGCACGCCGCGCTTCATTCAGGTCCATCGCGCCGGAGTCAAGAAGATCGCGCTCGATGCGCGCGGCGAAACGCTGGTGTCGATGAGCTACGACCGATCGATCGCCACCTGGCGCATCGGCGGGCCCAATCGGCTCATGCTGCTGGCGCGCGCTACTTTGCCCGAAAGCATCTGGGCTCGGGCCGGCGCGGTCCTCGACGACGGCCGTGTCGTGACCGGCACATTTGGTTCGCGCTACGCCGTGTACGACCCGGTCGTCGACACCTGGGACCTTCGCGGCGTGGCTGCGGGCGACGCCATCAACGCGGTGTTGCAGGTCGACGGTACGGCCTACACGGTCGGCGACGCCGGTCGGGTGCTGGTCGACGGTGAGCTGATGGTCGAGCTCGGCAGCCTCTGTAATTTCTTGACGACATGCGGCCAGCGGGTGTTCACCGGCGGGCAGCTCGGCATCTTGTTCGACGCGCACACCGGCGCGCCCATCCACCAACACCATTCGCCGCTCAACTGCGGTGTTAGCTTCATGCGCCGCGATGTGCCGCACCTGGCGGTCGGCACCTACACCGGCGAGGTGCTTGTTTTTGCTCAGGGCGCGCGTGGTGTCATGCACCTCGAGACCACGCTGCATGTGTACGAGAACGCGGTCAAGGGCCTGAGCTGCAGCCACGGCGAGTTGTTCTCGGTCTGTGCCTCGACCGAGATCGCCTGGCACCGAATCGACGACTGGTCGCTGCTGCGGCGCCATGCACGCGCGCACGACCGCATTGCCAACGCCTGCTGCGCCATCGGGCCTCGCCGCTTCGCGACCGTCGGCCGAGACCGCAGCCTGCGTCTGTGGAATGCCGCGGGCGCCGAGCTGGTCGAGGTGCACGAGAGCCCGCACCGCAACTCGGTCAAGTGCATGGGCATCGACGACGCCCACACGGCCGTGCTCACCGGCAGCTACGGCGGCACCCTGGCGCTGTTCGATCTGCAGCACCGGCGCTGGACGGCGTTCACCCGCCCGACAGCCGCCGGCATCTCGTCGATCGCCTGGGACCGCGGGCGTCGCCGCTTCCTGGCGTCGTCGTACGACGGCGGCGTGTACACGGTTTCGTGCTGATGGAGCCACTGACCAAAATTTCGGGCGACGCCACTGTGGTGCTGCTCGTGCCGGGCAGTCTGCGGGCCGAGTCGTTCAACCTGCGGCTCCTTCGCGAGATGGCGCGCCGGCTCGAAGGCCGCTGCCGAATCGATTTGTTGAACCCGCGGGAAGTCGATTTGCCGCTGTTCGACCAAGACCTCGAGACGCAGCCGGAAATGATCGAGCGGGTGGCCACGGTGCACCGGCGATTCGCCGCGGCGCATGGGCTGATCGTCGCCTGCCCCGAATACAACGGCCAGCTCACGGCCTACCTCAAGAATCTGGTCGACTGGGTCTCGCGCCTGGCGCACCTCCACCGTGACTGGAGCAACCCTTTTCTCGACCGGCCGGTGCTGCTCTGCAGTGCGTCGACCGGTGCGACCGGCGGTGCGGTGGCCGTGCCGCACGCCCGGGCGCTCTTCGGCTATGTCGGCTCGGTGGTGCTCGGGCCCACGGTCGCGGTCTCGCACGCCCAGCAGGGCTGGACGCAAGAAGGCTTTCGCTTCGCGCCGCACTTCGATTCGCATATCGATGCTTCGTGCGAGCGGCTGCTCCGGCATGCCCAAGGGTTCGCGGGCGCGCAGCGAAATTCGGAGTCTCGCGATGGGCCGAAATGAGCTTGCCGACTGGCACTGGCCCGACCTGGGCGGGGTGCGCTGCGACACCCGCGACGACCGCGAGCGGCTCGGCCTGCCGAATCGATATGTCGCAAGCCCGCTGGCCGCCGCGCTCGCCCACGCGACTGCCGAATTGCGAGGTGCTTCGGTCGACGCGCTGCTCCAAATCGTGGTCGACGGCAGCCAAATGCTTTCGCAGCGCCTGGCTGCCGGCGACCTGCTCGCGATCGCCGGCGACCCGCGCCTTTGCGCCGACGAGCCGCACATGGTTTCGATCGAGGGCGGCGCGATCGAAGTCGGCCTGCCGGCCGCCGAGGTCGAGTCGGTGATGCAGCGCTTTACCGGCCTGGCGCTGCAGCGATCTTGGATCGAGAAAGAGTGTCCGCGGCACCGGGTCGCCATCGGTGCCTTCCGGCTCGCGCGCTATCCGGTCACGAACCAGGAGTACCGGGAGTTTCTGCTCGCGACCGGCCACACCGAGTTGCCCAGCAGCTGGGCGTTTCGACAGTTCCCGGTGGCGCGCGGCAACCACCCGGTCTACACCGTGAGCGCCGCGTCGGCCGATGCCTACGCCAGCTGGCTCGCCGAGCGCACCGGTCGTGGCTTTCGCTTGCCGACCGAGGCCGAATGGGAGGTCGCCGCGGCCGGGCCCGAGGGTCGCGAGTTTCCTTGGGGCGAGTCGTTCGAGCCGGGCTTGTGCAACACGGCCGAAACCGGTTTGTTCAGTAGCTCGGCGGTCGGTGCGTTCGCTGGCGGCGAGTCGGCCGAGGGCGTTGCCGACCTGGCCGGCAACGTCGAGGAATACGTCGCCGACGACTACCGGCCTTACCCCGGCGGCGCGGCGGTCGTAGACCACCTCGCGAACCAGCATGTGCACGGCTACCGCGTCGCACGCGGCGGCAGCTTCGCGCGTTTTCGTGACCTGGCGCGCA
>JAYUWC010000189.1:0-5134 GCA_043753755.1 Rhizobacter sp. | reverse complement strand
TCGGCATCGGTCGGCCGGACCTCGGCGCTGTTCAGCCCGGCGTTCTTCCAAAGGCTGATCGTCCATTGCCAGCGCCGCGCCAAGGCGTTGTCGCTGCTCGCACCGGCCTCTTTGAGGATGCCGAGCACGTCATCGCTGTCGAGGATGCTGAACTGCTGTTTCAGGCCCAGCTTCTCATACTCGGTGCGCAGGATTCGCACGCCCAACGAGTGAAACGTGCTGACCACCAAGTGCTTGGCCGCACGCGGACCGACCAACGCCTTGGCGCGCTCGCGCATCTCTTGCGCGGCCTTGTTGGTGAAGGTGATGGCGGCGATCTGCCCCGGCGCGTAGCCGGCCTGAAGCAGCCGCGCGATCTTGTGGGTGATGACGCGGGTCTTGCCCGAACCGGCGCCCGCCAGCACGAGGCAGGGGCCATCGAGGTGGTGCACCGCTTCGAGTTGGGCCGGGTTGAGCGGGTCGGGGACAGGAGACAAGGAAGGAACGGCAAGACGCACGCCGCAGGAATGGTTTTGAATGATATCGAGGCGTGGCGTGCCGACCCTCCGGGCATATGTCACGGTGGCGTCGACTTCGCGAGACGATCAGGGATGTCCCGCGCCACTTGCGTCGGATTTCCACAAACTAGACAGCTTCCTCTAGGTGCACTGAAGCAGGACTCGTCGAATACTTCGCTTCAACACGCAACCGCGGCCCTGCTCTTCGACACGGCCGCTCCACCACACAACGCGTGCGACCTGGAGACGATAGCAATGGCCACGTGGAACAGCATCCGCGAATCATTTCTCAGCAGCTTCGGCAAATTGCGCGCACCGCTCGACCCGCCTGCCTTGCGTGCCCTGTGCATGGCCATGCTCGCCGATGTGCCGGCCGCAGATCGCGAGGCCATGCTGCAGCGACTGGGCCAGATGCGCCGGGCTGATGATTTGTGGTATCTGCGCGGCGCGTTGTTCGACATCGTCTCGCGCAACTACGGCGAAACGGTGGCTCGCGAGCGCCTGACCGAACTCGATTCGCAGCTGCGCTAAGCAAGACTCTGGCCCTCACTCCCGCAGCGCATCGCACCGTACCGCACCGCACCGCGCCATGAAAGAAGCCGCCGGGCGCGAACGCCGGGCGGCTCAGGGGTAAAAGCGCGACGCTTACTTGCCGCGAAACTTGCGGATCGCCGCGATCTGCGCCGCCATTGCCGCAAACTCGCCTTGCGCCTTGGCAAAGTCGATGTCGCTCTTGGCATTCTTCATGGCCTCTTCGGCCTGGCGCTTGGCCTCGCTCGCCTTTGCTTCATCGAGGTCTTTGCCGCGTATCGCGGTGTCGGCAAGCACGGTGACCGTGCCCGGCTGCACTTCGAGAATGCCGCCCGCGACGAAGACGAACTCTTCTTCGTTCGAGCCGGCCTTTTCGATGCGCACCGCGCCCGGCTTGATGCGGGTGATCAGCGGCGTGTGACGCGGCAGGATGCCGAGCTCGCCACCCTCGCCGGGCAAGGCCACGAACTTGGCCTCGCCCTCAAAGATGCTGCCTTCGGCCGAGACGACGCTGACGTGCAGAGTTGCCATTCAGGATTCCTTTAAAAGATCAAAAAATCAGTTGATCTTCTTGGCCTTTTCGATGGCCTCGTCGATCGAGCCAACCATGTAGAAGGCCTGCTCGGGCAACGAGTCGCACTCGCCAGCGACGATCATCTTGAAGCCGCGGATTGTTTCTTTCAGCGGCACGTACTTGCCCGGCGAACCAGTGAAGACTTCGGCCACGTGGAAGGGCTGCGACAAGAAGCGTTGGATCTTGCGCGCGCGGGCCACAGCCAACTTGTCTTCGGGCGAGAGCTCATCCATGCCGAGCACGGCGATGATGTCGCGCAGCTCTTTGTAGCGCTGCAGGGTGCCCTGCACTGCACGGGCAGTGTTGTAGTGGTCTTCGCCAACGACGTTCGGGTCGAGCTGGCGCGAGGTCGAGTCGAGCGGATCAACGGCCGGGTAGATGCCGAGCGAGGCAATGTCGCGGCTCAGAACGACGGTCGAGTCGAGGTGGGCGAACGTGGTTGCGGGCGACGGGTCGGTCAGGTCATCGGCCGGCACGTACACCGCTTGAATCGACGTGATCGAGCCGACCTTGGTCGAGGTAATCCGCTCTTGCAGGCGACCCATCTCTTCGGCCAGCGTCGGCTGATAGCCCACCGCCGAAGGCATGCGGCCCAGCAGCGCCGAAACTTCGGTGCCCGCCAAGGTGTAGCGGTAGATGTTATCGACGAAAAAGAGCACGTCTTTGCCTTCGTCACGGAACGACTCGGCGATAGTCAGGCCGGTCAGTGCCACACGCAGGCGGTTGCCCGGGGGCTCGTTCATCTGGCCGTAGACCATCGCCACTTTCGACTCGGGCAGGTTCTCGAGGTCGACGACTTTCGAGTCGGCCATCTCATGATAGAAATCGTTGCCTTCACGAGTGCGCTCGCCGACACCGGCGAACACCGACAGGCCACTGTGCGCCTTCGCGATGTTGTTGATGAGCTCCATCATGTTGACGGTCTTGCCGACACCGGCGCCGCCGAACAAGCCGACCTTGCCGCCCTTGGCGAACGGGCAGATCAAATCGATCACCTTGATGCCGGTCTCGAGCAAGTCTTGCGACGGGCTCAGTTCGTCGTAGGCCGGCGGCTTGCGGTGGATCGACATCGTGAGCTCTTGCGAGACTTCGCCGCGTTCGTCGATCGGGCGGCCGAGCACGTCCATGATTCGGCCCAGCGTGGCACGGCCGACCGGCACCATGATCGGTTTGCCGGTGTTCGACACCATCAGCCCGCGGCGCAGGCCGTCGGATGAGCCCAGCGCGATCGTGCGCACGACACCGTCGCCGAGCTGTTGCTGCACCTCGAGAGTCAGCTCGCCGCCGTCCATCTTCAACGCGTCATAGACGCGCGGCATCTTGTCGCGCGGGAATTCGACGTCGACGACCGCGCCGATGCACTGGACGATCTTGCCCCGCGTTTGTGTTTGCACGTCAGCCATGAGGGTTTCCTTTTTTGCTTGATTCGTTCGTCAAACCGCGGCCGCACCAGCCACGATTTCAGACAGTTCTTTGGTGATCGCCGCCTGCCGGGTGCGGTTGTAGATCAGCTTCAATTCGCCGATCAGGTTGCCGGCGTTGTCGGTCGCAGCCTTCATCGCGACCATGCGCGCGGAGTGTTCCGATGCCATGTTCTCAGCCAGCGCCTGGTACACCAGCGCCTCGGTATAGCGCACCAGCAGTTCGTCGATCACGGTCGCGGCATCGGGCTCGTACAAGTAGTCCCAGCTGTGCGATTGACCGTCGGCGCTTTTGTCGGCGGCCAAACTTTCGGCTGACAACGGCAGCAATTGCACCACCACCGGCTCTTGCTTGATTGTGTTGATGAAGCGGGTGTAGCAGAGATAGACGACCGAGAGCCGCCCTTCGGCGTAAGCATCGAACAGCACCTTGACCGGGCCGATCAGCTTCTCGAGCGTCGGTTTGTCGCCAAGCTGGGTCGCATGCGAAACGACCTTGGCGCCGATCCGAGTCAAGAAGCCGTAGCCCTTGTTGCCGATCGCCACCGCTTCGGATTTCTGCCCCGACGCCTCGACCTCTTTTAGCTTGTTGGTGACGGCGCGCAACACGTTCGTGTTCAGACCGCCGCACAAGCCCTTGTCGGTCGTCACGAGGATGAAGCCCGCCGTTTTTGCGGACTCGTTCTTCAGCATGAACGGGTGCTTGTATTCCGGCGCGGCTGCGGCCAGATTCGCCGCGAGGCTGCGGATCTTCTCGGCATACGGGCGCGCCGCACGCATGCGTTCTTGCGCCTTTCGCATCTTCGCGACCGAGACCATTTCCATGGCCTTGGTGATCTTCTTCGTGTTTTCGAAGCTCTTGATCTTGCCGCGGATTTCTTTGCCTGCTGCCATGACGAATCTCCTATCGTGTCGTCAGGCGGACGACGCCGGGCCGCCCCAAGGCGGCCGCGCGCCCCCTCGGGGGGCAGGAACGAAGTGACGTGGGGGCCGTCATTTCAGGCGAAAGATTTCTTGAAGGCCACGATCGCGCCACTCAACTCGGCCTCAGCGTCTTTGTCTAGAGCCTTGCTGTCTTCGATTTTCTTCAACAGCGACGCGTGGCTGGTCTTCAGGTGCGTGTGCAGGCCGTGCTCGAAGCTCAGGATCTTCTTCACGTCGACGTCGTCCATGAAGCCCTTGTTGACCGCGAACAGCGTCGCGCCCATCAGGCTGATCGGTTGCGGTGAGTACTGGTTCTGCTTCAGCAATTCGGTGACCCGCGCGCCCCGGTCGAGCTGCTTGCGGGTGGCCTCGTCGAGGTCGGAGGCGAACTGCGCGAAAGCCGCGAGTTCACGGTATTGCGCAAGGTCGGTACGGATGCCGCCCGACTGGCCCTTGATGATCTTGGTTTGCGCCGCCGAGCCGACGCGAGACACCGAGATACCGGCGTTGATCGCTGGACGGATGCCCGCGTTGAACAGTGAGGTCTCGAGAAAGATTTGCCCATCGGTAATCGAAATCACGTTGGTCGGCACGAACGCCGACACGTCGCCCGCCTGCGTCTCGATGATCGGCAACGCGGTGAGTGAGCCGGTCTTGCCTTTGACTGCGCCTTTGGTGAAAGCTTCAACGTAGTCGGCGTTCACGCGGGCGGCGCGCTCGAGCAGGCGGCTGTGCAGATAGAACACGTCACCGGGATACGCTTCGCGGCCCGGCGGACGACGGAGCAACAACGAGACCTGGCGATAGGCTACTGCTTGTTTTGACAGGTCGTCGTACACGATCAGCGCGTCTTCACCACGATCGCGAAAGTACTCGCCCATCGTGCAGCCGGAATAGGCCGAAACGTATTGCATCGCGGCGCTCTCGGCGGCCGAGGCCGCGACGACGATGGTGTACGCCATCGCGCCGTTGGCTTCGAGTGCACGCACCACGTTCTTGATCGACGACGCTTTCTGGCCGATCGCAACGTAGATGCAGGTCATGCTCTGACCCTTCTGGTTGATGATCGCGTCGATGGCCACGGCGGTCTTGCCGGTCTGGCGGTCGCCGATGATCAGCTCGCGCTGGCCGCGGCCGATCGGCACCATCGAGTCGATCGACTTCAGGCCGGTCTGCATCGGCTGGTC
>JAYUWC010000188.1:0-5151 GCA_043753755.1 Rhizobacter sp. | reverse complement strand
CCGCCGGGGCCGGCGTTGTCGATGTAGTTGGCCATCGAGAGCGTCCACGAGCCGATCAGCGGCACCTTCCAGCCGAGCTTGGTCATGCCGTTGGCGATTTGCGCCAACTCGGGGCCGATGCCGTAGGTCAACACCGCCTCGGCACCGGCTTCCTTGGCCTTCAAAAGCTGCGCGGTCATGTCGACGTCTTTGACGTTGAACTTTTCGACGGCAACCGGCGTGACGCCCTTGGCTTTGAGTGCAGTCTCGAGGTCGGCACGGCCGAGTTGGCCGTAGTTGGTCGAGTCGGCCAGGATCGCAACCTTCTTGTAGCCGCGGCGGGTGACTGCTTCTTCGACAATCATCGGCGCCTGAATGCTGTCGTGCGCGGCGTTACGAAAGACGTAGTTCTCGGGCTCTTTGTCGAACTGGTGGGTCACGAGCGAGCCGGTCGCCACGTTATTCATCACCGGGATTTTCGCTTCCTGGAAGAAACGTTGCGAGGCGAGCGCCACGCCGGTGTTGATGTAGCCGACGACCGCTGTGACCTTCTCTTTGTTGACCAGCTCCTGCGCGATCTGCACGCCGCGCTCGTTCTTGGCTTCGTCGTCGCGCTCGATCAGTTCGATCTTGCGACCCATCACGCCGCCGGCGTCGTTGATCTCTTTGGCGGCCAGGCGCACGCCGTCACGCATGCTGACACCCATCGACGACGAGCCGCCCGTGAATGGCCCATTGACGCCAATCTTGATCGGGTCGGCAGCGATGGCGAAAGTGGCCGCGATGGCAAGTGCGATGGCGGTGGCGATCGGGGTGAAGCGGGTCATCGAAGTCTCCTGAGATGGATGGTGATCGAGTCGAATAAAACCGGGCGATGCCGGGTTGCAGTGCGCTGCGATTTTGCGGGCCCGCCGGTGGGTTTGACATGCGCATCAGTGCTAGGTCACGCTGCGTAGTTCTGCATAAGGGTTAACGCGGGAGGCTCAGCGCTGGCGGGGCCGGACGACAATCGAGCGCATGAAACTCAAGGCGAAAATTTTGCTGCTCGCCGTCGCGCCGCTGCTGCTCGCGATCGCTGCAATCAGCGGCTTGCTCGTCTTCGAAACCCAGCGCCTCGATCGCCAACAGGCTCAGGTTCTCGAAGACGTGTTGTTGAACGCAAAGCGCGATGAGTTGCGCAGCTACGTTGCGCTGGCGTTGACCTCGATCAACCATCTTTACGGCACGGGCCGTGACGACGATGCCTCGAAAGAGCAAGCCAAAGCGATTCTCTCGAGCATGAATTTCGGCGACGACGGCTATTTCTACGTCTACGCGCAAGACGGCCTCAACCTCGTGCACCCGAGGCAGTCCGACCTGGTGGGAACCAACCTCTGGAACATGCACGATGCCGACGGCGTTTTCGTGATTCGCGAGTTGATCGCCCGAGCCAAAGAGGGGGGCGGTTTTCAGCGCTACCTTTGGCCCAAGCCGTCGACCGGCAAGATCGAGCGCAAGTTGGGTTACGCCGTTGCGTTGCCGCGTTGGGGATGGACACTGGGCACCGGCATTTACCTCGACGACGTCGACGCGGCCGCAGCCAAGTTGCGCAGCAACCTGCTCGAGAGCGCGCGCCAGACATTGGTCGGGCTGGCCACCGTGGCGGTTATTGCCGCGCTGGCAGTGTTCACCGGCGGGTTGGCGCTCAACATCAGCGAGCAGCGGCAGGCCGACCGCAAGCTCAAGGCGCTCGCTCACCGCGTCGTCAGCTCGCAGGAAGAAGAGCGAGCGCGCGTTTCGCGCGAGTTGCACGACCACATCTGCCAACTGTTGGTCTCGATCAAGTACCAGTTCGAATTGGTCGGCCACCGCCTCTCACACCCCGGCGATGCGCCGGTGACGACCATCGACCGCGAGGTCGCAGCGCTCTCGAAAGCGATCGGTGAGGTGCGGCGTATCTCACACGATTTGCGCCCGGCCTTGCTCGACGACCTGGGCCTGCCGGCTGCGCTTGCACACATCGGCAACGAGCTCGCGCAGCGCAGCGGGCTCGAGGTCAACATGTCGCCACACGTGCACGAAGAGCGGCTGCCCGAGCTGCAAGCCGTAAGCCTTTTCCGGGTGGCGCAGGAGGCGCTGCGCAACGTCGAACGCCACGCGCAGGCGACGCGCATCGACATCCGGCTCGACGATGCCGGTGACCGTCTCGAGCTGCGCATTACCGATGACGGCGTCGGCTTCGACATCAAGAACGTCGAGCTGAGCAAAGACCGCGGCATCGGCCTGACCAACATGCGCGAGCGGGTCGAGCGCAACGGCGGCATCTTCGTGATGACCTCGCATCCTGGCCAGACCTCGCTGACCGCGAGCTTTCCGCTGGCGAGCATGGCATGACCGAGTCGACGGGTTCGGTGCGCCTGGTCATCGTCGACGATCACTCGCTGGTGCGCGATGGGTTGCGGGCGCGGCTTTCGGTCGTCGACGGCCTGCAGGTGATCGGCGAGGCCGCCAGCGGCGCCGAAGCGCTCGAGCTGGCGGCGTCGCTCGCGCCCGATCTGATGCTGGTCGACGTGGGCATGCGCGGCATGAACGGCATCGAGCTGGCAACCGTGCTGCGGGCCAGGCACCCGTCGATCCGGGTGTTGATGCTCAGCATGTACGACAACCGTGAGTACGTGCTGAGTGCGGTACGCGCAGGTGCGCGTGGCTATGTGCTCAAAGAGTCGCCGACCGAAGAGATTCTTTCGGCGATCGGCGCGGTATGCGCCGGTGGCCACTACTTCAGCGCGCACCTTTCTGACTTGGTGCTGCCCGGCGTCGGGTCGAGCCTGCCGCAACTCACCGCACGCGAGCACGAGGTGCTGCTGCTGCTCGCCCACGGCCGCAGCAACAAGCTGGTCGCCCGCGAGCTCGACATCAGCGTGCGCACGGTCGAGACGCACCGCCTAAGCCTGCGCCGCAAGCTCGGTGTCGATTCGTCGAGCGACCTTCTGAAGATTGCGGTGAGCAACGGCTGGACAACCTTGTAGACAGCGCGGGACCAGTCGCTGCCACGGGATAATCCGACAGACATGCTCCGCGACGAACCGCTCTTGAGGCCGCCTTTGCGCGGCAACCCGCTCCCGCCCATTACCTTCCCCGAGTCGCTGCCGGTATCGCTCCGGCGCGACGAGATTTCTGAGGCAATGCGTGCGCATCAGGTCGTCATCGTCTGCGGCGAGACCGGCTCCGGCAAGACGACGCAGCTGCCGAAGATCGCGCTGCTGCTCGGTCGAGGCAAGGCCAACAGCGGCAAGCTGATCGGCCACACCCAGCCGCGGCGCATCGCGGCGTCTAGCGTGGCCAAACGCATCGCCGAAGAACTGCACACGCCGCTGGGTGAAATCGTCGGCTTCAAGGTCCGCTTTCAAGACCGGTTGCAGCCCGGTGCAAGCGTCAAGCTGATGACCGACGGCATCTTGCTCGCCGAGACGCAAACCGACCCCCTGCTGCGCGCTTACGACACGCTCATCATCGACGAGGCCCACGAGCGCAGCCTGAACATCGACTTTCTGCTCGGCCACCTGCGGCAAATTCTGCCGCGGCGGCCCGACCTGAAGGTGGTCGTGACCTCGGCGACCATCGATGCCGATCGGTTCGCCAGGCACTTCGCCTCAGCGGCCGGGCCGGCACCGGTGATTCAGGTCTCGGGCCGGATGTTTCCGGTCGAGCAGCGTTGGCGGCCGTTCGAAGAGGGCGGCGCCCCCAAGGCGACTGCGTCGCCGGCCCCCCGGGGGGGCGCGCCGGCCTTGGGGCGGCCCGGCGGCCGGCCCGCGGAGTACGACCTGAACAATGCGATCGGCGACGCGGTCGACGAGCTTTGGCGAGAAGGCTCTGGCGACGTGCTCGTCTTTCTGCCCGGGGAGCGCGAAATTCGTGAAGCGGCCGATCATCTGCGCAAGCACCACCCCCCGGGTGTCGAAGTGGTGCCGCTTTTCGCCCGCCTGAGTCAACAGGAACAAGACCACATCTTCGAGCCGCACAGCGCCCGCCGCGTCGTGCTTGCGACCAACGTCGCCGAGACCTCGCTGACGGTGCCGGGCATCCAGTACGTCATTGATGCAGGCACCGCGCGGGTCAAGCGCTACAGCTACCGCAACAAGGTCGAGCAATTGCTGGTCGAGCCGATCAGCCAGGCTGCGGCCAACCAGCGCGCCGGCCGCTGCGGGCGAGTCAGCAATGGCATTTGCATCCGGCTCTTCGACGAGAAAGAATTCGCCGAGCGGCCCAAGTTCAGCGACCCGGAGATCTTGCGTTCGTCGCTGGCTGGCGTGATCTTGCGCATGAAGTCGTTGAACCTCGGCACGGTCGAAGATTTTCCGTTTCTCGAGCCTCCGCCCAAACGCGCGATCGCCGATGGCTACCAGCTGCTCGCAGAGCTCGGTGCCGTCGACGAATTCAACGAACTCACGCCGATCGGTCGCGAGTTGGCGCGCCTGCCGCTCGACCCGCGTGTCGGCCGGATGATCCTGGAGGCGCGCACGCGCGACGCGCTGACCGAGGTGCTGGTGATTGCCGCTGCATTCAGCGTGCAGGAGGTACGCGATCGCCCGCTCGAGCACCAGCAGGCAGCCGATGCCGCTCACAAAAAGTTCGACGACGAGAAAAGCGAATTCGTCGGCGATCTCAAGCTCTGGAATTGGCTCGAGGCCGCGAGGGGCGGCAATTTGCAAGGGAAGGGCGAGCACAAGGTCTCGCACCGCAAGCAAGAGCAGTTGCTGCGCGACAACTTCATCTCACCGCGGCGGGTGCGCGAATGGCGCGACATCCATTCCCAGCTTCACACGGTCGTCGCCGAGCACAAGTGGCGGCTCAACGGCGCCCCTGCGACTTACGAGCAAATCCACCTCTCGATGCTGGCCGGCCTGCTCGGCAACATCGGCCTCAAGAGCGACGAAGACGATTGGTACCTGGGCGCGCGCGGCATCCGCTTCCACAAGCATCCGGGGGCCAACCTCTCGAAGAAACCGGGGCGCTGGATCGTCGCAGCCGAGCTGGTCGAAACCACTCGCCTGTTTGGCCGCGGCATCGCGGCGATCGAGCCGCAGTGGCTGCCGCAGATCGCCGGCCACATCATCAAGACGCAGCTGCTCGAGCCGCACTGGGAAAAGAAGGCCGCCGAGGTGATCGCGATCTAGCGCGCGACGCTCTACG
>JAYUWC010000187.1:0-5153 GCA_043753755.1 Rhizobacter sp. | reverse complement strand
GGCAACCGGCATTGCCGCGCCGCAATTCCAGCACTGCTCGAACGGCCCTTCGACCAACTCGCCGCAGCCCGTGCAGGCCCAGCGCCGATGCGGCGGGTGGCGCAACTCGTGGAGCAGGGCGGTGGCGCGGGCGTGCTGGTCGGCGTCCATTACCCAAAGTTCGGGCAGGGTCTGGTCGGGCGGCACCTCGCCGGCAATGCCGCTCGCGTACTGGCGCTGCACGCTCGTCGGCACGCCGGCGTGGGTGAGCAGGTCGGCCCAGAGCGTGGCGAGGGCGAGGTTGGGGGCCGAGGTGAGGCGCTTCATGACCCACCAGTGTCGGGCATCTCGAACGCGCATCTGGCACCATCTTCGGCTTGCATCATTTTGCGGAGATCGACATGACCCAGACCAGCGCCACCGTTCGGATCGACCAACCCGGCGGGCCCGATGCGATGCACCTGGTCGACCTCGAGGTGGGTGAGCCGGGCCCGGGTGAAATTCGCATTCGTCACCATGCCTGCGGGCTCAACTTCATCGACGTCTACCAACGCAGCGGCGTCTACGCGCTGCCCCTGCCGCTCTCGCTGGGCATGGAGGCCGCTGGCGTGGTCGAAGCGGTGGGCGAAGGCGTCATCCATCTGAAAGCCGGCGACCGTGCGGCCTACGCCGCCAACCCGCCCGGGGCGTACTGCGCGCTGCGCGTGATGCCGGCCAAGAACGTCGTCGTGCTGCCCGACGCGATCTCGTTCGAAACCGGTGCCGCGATGATGTTGAAAGGCATGACCGCTCAATACCTGCTGCGCAAGACGTTGCCGGTCGACGGCTTGCAAGCGGGTGACTTCGTGCTGTTTCACGCAGCTGCCGGTGGTGTCGGGTTGATCGCGTGCCAGTGGGCCAAGGTGCTCGGGCTGCAACTCATCGGCACGGCAGGCTCGGATGAAAAGTGCGCACTGGCCTTGGCCAACGGCGCGGCCCATGCGATCAACTACCGAACCGAGGATTTCGCCGCCCGGGTCAAAGAAATCACCGGTGGCCGAGGCGTCAAGGTGGTCTACGACTCGGTCGGCAAAGACACCTTCGAGAAGTCGCTCGACTGCCTGCGCCTCTTCGGCCTGATGGCCAGCTTCGGCAACGCGTCTGGCGTGGTGCCGCCGATGGCGTTGGGGGTGCTGGGGCCGAAGGGCTCGCTCTATGTCACGCGGCAAACGCTCTTCACCCACATCGCCACCCGTGAGGCGACGCAGGCCATGGCCGACGAGCTGTTCGCGGTGGTTGCGAGTGGCGCTGTGAAGATTCACGTCGAGCAACGCTATGCGCTCACCGACGTGGCCCGAGCGCACCGCGATCTGGAGGCGCGCCAGACGACCGGGTGCAGTGTGCTGATGCCGTGAATTCGGCAGTTGCTCAGAGCTGGCCCTCTGTCAACGTGTCGAGCTGGAACCGGCCGCTCTTGTCGACCAGCCACACATCGGTGTAGCGCATCGCGCCCATGCGCTGCGGTGCCGGCAGCGGCGAGGCAGCGCGGATCATCTCGCGCACCTTGACGACCACCTCCGGCGCGTGGCTCGGGACGCGCACCATCTGGATGTTGCGCACGTTGCCAGCGGCGTCGAGCTCGACTTCGGTCACCACCACCGCATGCATCAGCGGCGGCATCTTGCCTTTGTAGATGCGATCGGGGTAGGTTGCGTAGAGGTGTCTGGCGCCGTCGAGCCGATAGGCCTTGGGCGTAGTCGCGAGCGACACCTTGGTGTGAGCCGGCAACCTCGCCTCGGGCGCGGCGGGTCGCAGGGTCGAAGGCTTGACGGTCGGGCGGTCGGGGGCGGGCGACGGGGTGTCTCGCGGTGTGGTGCACGCGCACAGCAGCGCTGCAGCTGTAGCGATCGATAGGTGCTTGACCATCGCGGCGACCCGTTAAGAGCTGAGGTGCGCCACTGTGCGATCAACCGACGCCATCAGCGTGTGAATGAAATCACAGCGGCGCAGGCTGCTTCAAGGCCTTACAAGCTCGACGGAAGTCGAAATTGCGCTGGCGCGAGCGCCCCGCAGTTCAATTCAATTCAGTTCAGTTCAGTTCGCCGAGCCGTTCTGTGGGGTAGCGCTTGCTTTGCTGGTCGCCGAGTTCAGCGCTTCTGCCAAATCGGAAACTTTCACCGACGTGTAGTTGCCTTTGGCAAACGGCGTGTAGACCGCGGCCAATGCCGGACTCGCCGCCGCCAGCTCGGCTTTCGTGATGTTCGTTTTGTCGGCCGACCAACCCGTCACCCGGGTCAGTGTGTCACTCACAGACTCGCTTTTGATCGCCGCCATGGCGCTGTTGTAGTTGAGCGCTTTGAAGGCTGCGTTATCGACGGTACTGGCGGTCGCCCCGTTGGTTTTGGACGCGTTCTTTTGCGCGATCGCCCAAGTCGTCAACTCCGACGCATTGATCGAGTCGCCGGACACCTTCTCGAACAGGAACTTTGCGAGAACCGGGTTTTTCCCGGTCAACGTCGCCTTCGTGACCGTTTCGCCGCCATCGGTCGACCAGCCCTTGATCATGGCGGTCGTCTGCTCATCGGTCTGGGCGGCGAGCATCGCCATCAGCTGTTCGCCGCTCATCGATTGCAACTTTTCGTCGGTAGGCGTGGGATCGGCGGCGGTGGTTGTGGAGGGGGCGTTCGTATCGCCGGTACCAGCGGTAGCGTCGACGTTGCTGTTGGTGCCCGTCGTCCCTCCCGTCTCGGTGCCGGTGCCGGTGCCGGTGCCGGTCGTCGACCGGGTCGTATTCGTGCTTTGCACGTCGGCGGCCAACGCGGCGTTGACTTGTCCTTCTTCTTTGCCGAGCGACTTGGCAGCAGCTTGATTCAGCGGGACCTTGCCGGCAGTTGTCGTACGCGACAGGCCGAAGTTGAGTCCGAATGGCGCGCCGAGGGTTTCCATCGCCTTCAGGAACGTTTCTTTATTTGCACCCGTCAGCTTTTTGGCAATCTTCATTGCGAGCTTGCAGCGTTCGGCGTGAGACGTCGGCGCCGCCGCGCCTTTGGGCCCGAATTCGGCGAGCACCGCGTTGACCTTGGTCTCCATTTCGCTGAACTTCGCCTTGGTCGCGTCGCTGATGGCTGTCCCGGTCGCGTTGTTCTCGGTCGTGGTCGTGGTTGGCGTCGTCTGGGTGGTCCCATTTGGTTGAGTGGCAGCCGTCGGCGTCGTCGGGGTTGTCGTCGCTGTCGGGGTCGCTGTCGGGGTCGTTGTCGTATCGGCGGTCGTCGAGGAAGCGGTTGTGGATGCCGTGCTCGGTTGTGTTGTCTCGGTACCGTTCGTGCCGTCGCCGGCTTGGCCGCTCACCGTGGTTCGGTCCGTGGTGCTCAGTTCATCGTCGGTGGGCGTTGGATTGCCACTCTGCACGTTTCCGGCCGTCGACGTCTGGGATGTCGGATCGTTGGCCGTGTCGGTGTAGGTTTGCGCGACTGAAGACGTGTCGCTGGTAACCACGCCGCCTGTGCCGTTGGTGTCGCTGCCAGAGGCAAAGCTGAACGACTGGTAGTCGGACCCGGTGCCGAAGCAATCGGTGTTTTGAATATAGCCAGGCAACTGACCGTCGTTGTCGGTAGGCAAAATCCCGTTGTTGGAATTAGCGCCGACCTTGACCGAAACATTTCCGTTCCCGAACGTTAGCTCGAAGCTTGGGATCGGCCGGTACGACGGCTGTTCCAATCCGCGGGCTTTTAAGTATTTGCCTACCCCCGTCCGCGGGAAAGTCGTGGGATTCCGCTCAATTGGCCGAGAAGCAACCAGATTTGCAGCACCCGAATTGATCGAAGGCCGCGGGGTGCGAGACCGATCTGCTTTGCCGCGGGGACGCCCTCCGTTCTGGACCTGGTTGTCCGCCGGGTGCTCCAAGTTGCGCAGATTGTTGTTGTCCGGGTTTGGCTGGAGATCTGTGCCGTCGAGCGCGACGGGGCCACCCGAGGATCTAATCTTGAAATCCATGTCCACGCTGCGCACTCCTTTGGGTTTGCGACGCGCACCCGCCGACATCGGCCGCTCGCATCGCGCGTTGGCCCGACCGAATACCGGCCAACGCGCCAGCCTAAGTCTGATGAACAAAAATTTGTCGCCCCTTTATGCCGCTTTACACGACCGCCACGCAGGGTTCGGTGCCAACGGCGGCGCTCGAGTTAGCGCCCGCGTCGCACCCGCAGCAGCTCGTCGAGCACCAGCATGGCGGCGCCGACGGTGATTGCGCTGTCGGCTACGTTGAAGGACGGGAACGCCATGCTGCGCCAGTGCAGTTGAATGAAGTCGACCACCGAGCCGTGCCAGAGCCGGTCGATCACGTTGCCGACGGCCCCTCCGAGGATCAGCGCCAGCGACCAGCCGAACAGCCGCTGCCCGCCGTGCCGCTTGAGCAGCCAGACGATGAACGCTACCGCCACCAGCGCCAGCCCGACGAAGAACCAGCGCTGCCAGCCACTCGAGGCATGCAGGAACGAGAAAGCGGCCCCTGTGTTTCGCCAATGCACGAGGTTGAAAAACGAGGTGACGGTGCGGCTGTCGCCGATCGCCAACGTGCGCAAGATCATCACCTTGGTGACCTGGTCGAGCAGGATCACGATCGCAGCAATGCCGAGCCAAGGCCAAAGCGAAGCGCCAGATTTTTGGTAGGCCATGAGTTTGTCGTTTGCGGTCGGGTGTCAGGCGATCGAGCGGGTTTCGCCCTCGCCGAAAAGGTTGTTCACGCAGCGTCCGCAGATCGTCGGGCGCGCGGGGTCGACGCCGACATCGGCAACGTAGTGCCAGCAGCGGTCGCATTTGGTCGCGGCCGAAGGGGCGACCGTCACCGCGAGCGCTGGTGCCTCGGCGAGCGTCACCGCCGACGTGATCGTCACGAAGCGCAGGTCTTCGCCCAGCGACGCGAGAAGCGCGTGGTCGGCGGCATCGGCGCCGATCGCGAGCACGGCTTGCAGCGACGAGCCAACCTGGCCGGCAGCGCGCAACGTCTCGATCTCCTTGTTGGCGAGATCACGGATCGCGCGGATGCGCGTCCATTTCGCCAACTGCTCGCCGTTGCCCCACGCGCCCGTGTCCACATAGGTCTCGACAAAGATCGACGCTTTGCGCTCAGGCGCGAACACCCGCCACGCCTCTTCGGCCGTGAAGCTGAGAAAGGGCGCCATCCAGCGCAGCATGGC
>JAYUWC010000186.1:0-15505 GCA_043753755.1 Rhizobacter sp. | reverse complement strand
GGTGGGTGATCGCCGGCGACTTGCCGACCGACGCCATCAAGGCGCACGACCTCACCGCGCCGCGCGATGCGCTGCGCGCCTTCGGCAAGCGCTGGGTGTTGCATGCAGAGGCACTCGACCGCGGCGAGGTGCCTGTGGCCTGGGCGCATGTGCCGGTCGAGGCGCTGCCCAAGCTCGCCGCGCAACTGCACAAGCGCGGACCGGCGCTGCAGGTCTGGGCCGACGACGCGGGGGCGTGGCCGGAAGAAGCGGCGTAGTCGGGTCGGTCGGACCAGTCGGCCTCGGTCGGCCGCTGTCTGGCGCGTGCGGCCGGTGCTCGAAGGGGCGAGCCGCGCTGACAATCCTGCGATGAACGACGACCCCGGCCTTTTCACGGCCGCCGACTCCCGCGCCCGCTGCCTCTGGTGTCGCGCCACGCCGGCCTATCAGCATTACCACGATCACGAGTGGGGCTGGCCGGTCACCGACGATCGCCGGCTGTTCGAGAAGCTCTGCCTCGAGGGCTTTCAGGCTGGCTTGAGCTGGCTCACCATCCTCAACAAGCGCGAAGCGTTTCGGGCCGCGTTCGCCAACTTCGAGGCCGAGCGGGTCGCTGCGTTCGATGCTGCCGATGTCTCGCGGTTGCTGCTCGACGCCGGCATCGTGCGGCACCGCGGCAAGATCGAGTCGACCATCAACAACGCCGAGCGGGTGATCGAGCTGCGCCGCGAGTTCGGCACGTTGAGCGCCTACGCCTGGTCGTTCGAACCTGCGGCCCACACACGGCCGAAGCAGGTGACGCTCGCGGCGCTCAAGGCGATGAGCACTTCGGCCGAGTCGATCGCGATGTCGAAAGATTTGAAAAAGCGCGGCTGGAGCTTCGTCGGCCCGACCACGGTTTATGCCTTCATGCAGGCGATGGGCCTGGTCAACGACCATGTCGAAGGCTGCCACGCCCGCGACCGGGTGGCCGCGGCGCCGCGGCCGTTGTCAAGCCGCTGAAAGGTCGACAGGCGCCGAATGCCGCGGCCACAACATCAAGGCGTTGCCGGCGACTGCCAGAGCCGCGCCGGCGAAGGTGAGGGCGGTCGGCACGAAGTGCTCGAACGCGACCGACACCACCAGCGCCAGCAGCGGCGTCATCACGCCGACCGTGCCGGTCGGGCCGACGCCGATCCGCTCTTGCAGCGTGAGAAAGCAGGCGAAGGTCAGCACCGAGCCCGCCAGCGCAAGGTAGAGCAGCGAGAGCCACCACACCGGCGCGTTAGGGGGCATGAAGACCTGACCCTGAAAGGCAGCGATCAGCGCACAGACGAGCCCGCCGTAGACCATGCCGAAGCCCAGCGCCGGCCAGAGCGGCAGCCCGTTGGCGCGGTTGCGGCTCGCGGTCAGGCTGCCGACGGTCGAGAGCAGCAGCGAGGCGAAGGTAAACACCGCGCCGAGCGCGGTCTCGGTGTTGCTCGCCGCGCGGCCGAACTCGGGCCAGAAAATCAGCGCGATGCCGGCCACGCCCAGCGTGCCCCCCGCGATGAAGCGCGGGGTCAGCCGCGCGCCGAACATCCACCTCGCCGCCATACCGCCGATCAACGGCGAGGCCGAAAAACCGACCGCGACCAGGCCCGAGGCCAGGTGCCGCTCGGCGTGGTAGACGCAGATGTACGAAACGCCGTAGAGAAACGCGCCCTGCAGCAGCATCAGCCCGTGCTCGCGAACCGTGAAGCGCAGCGGCAGGCCACGCGCCACGCACATCGCCAGGACCACCATGCCGGCCAGGCCGAAACGGTAGGCAACGCCGACCTCGGGCGCCATGGGGCCGACCTGAAAGGTGATCGCATACCAGGTCGTGCTCCACACGCCGACGCAGATGGCCAGAAGCTGCCAGGTGCGCAGCCGCCGACCCGGTGCGATCGATGTGCTGGAGGCCGTCGTCATGCGAACGCGAAGCTGGCGCGACCGGTCATCCCGACCCGCAGTGCGCGCTCGATGCCTTCGACAATCACGGCGTTCATGCCGAAGGTGATGGCGCCGGCTAGGCGCGCATCAGTGCGGTAGGTGCGCAGCGTGTCGCCGACCGCGTGGCCGGTGGCGGTGGTTAGCGGATCGATATCGGGGATGCTGCAGCGTGAGCAGGGCACCACGAGCTTGAGCCGCACCGGGCCGTCGTCGGTCGCGAAAACGATCTCGTCGAGTGTGTCTTCGCCGTGTGCATCCAGGCCCTCCAGCACGATGTTCGGGCGAAAGCGCGCCATCGTGACCGCGGCCGTGTCATGCACCCCGAGCCGGCGGTTGAGTTCGGCCAGCGATGCGCTCGAAATCACCAGCAGCGGGTAGCCGTCGGTGAAGGCGGTCTCGGCATCGATCGCGCCGGTCCAGCGTTTGTCGGCCAGCCGCTTTTGCGCCGGGTCGAACCGGAGCAGTCGCATCGGTCGGCCGAGGAAATCACTGAACCACTGCGCGCACAAATCGCCCATGTCGAAGGCCGCGACTTCGTCGTGCCAGACGGTCGCGCGCGTCGGCGCTTCGACCCGGGCCAGCGCCACGTGCAGGGCCAGCATGCCGGGCGCGCGCAGCACCATCTCTTCGGTTTTGAGCTGCGGCCGGATCAGCGCCATGCGCGGCAGATCGCGCTGCGTGACCATCGTGCCGGCGGCGTCCACGACCATCCAGGCGCGGTCGAACTCGACGCCGGTCTCGATCAGCAGCGCCTCATCGAGCGCGATGCCGGCGCACGACTTGATCGGGTGCACATAGAGGCCGGCGATGCGCACGGCCTCATGGTCCGGGCCGATTGATGTTGCGTCGTTCATGGAGTGACTCCGCGCAGTGCGAAAAGGCGAGCGATTGTGCCGCTCGCACCGAGCCTGTGCGTCACAACCCGCTCCCTACAATCGATCGGTATGGAGTCATTCGATGTGCAAGTGCTGGGCGCGGGCATCGTCGGTCGGAGCCTTGCGCTCTCGCTGGCGCGCGCCGGCCTGCGAGTGGCGCTGCGCGCCGACCCGGCGCACGCCGCGGCCGAAGACGTGCGGGCCTATGCGCTCAACGCCGCTTCGGTCGGGTTGCTGCGCGGGCTGAAGGTCTGGGATGCGCTGCCGACGCAGGCCGCAACGCCGGTGTTCGACATGCATATCGAGGGTGACGCGCCCGGCGCGGCGATCGATTTCTCGGCCTGGCAGCAGCGGGTCAGCGCGCTGGCCTGGATCACCGATGCGGCCGTGCTCGATCGCGAACTCGCGGCGGCGGTGCGCTTCGCGCCGCATGTCACGGTGGTCGATGCGGACGTGAACGCACCGCTGACCGCCCTCTGCGAAGGCCGCGCCTCGGCCACGCGCGAGCGGCTCGGCATCGGCTTTGAGCGGGTCGACTACGGCCACCGGGCCATCGCCGCACGCCTGACCAGCACCCGCCCGCACCAGAGTCTGGCGCGGCAGTGGTTTCGCTCGCCCGACGTGCTGGCGCTGCTGCCCTTCGACACACCGCAGCCCGGCCATTCTTTTGCGCTGGTCTGGTCGTGCCCCGAGGCTCAAGCGAATGCGTTGCTCGAGCTCGACGCTTCTGCTTTCGAGCAGCAACTGATGCAGGCGACCAGTGGCGCCGCCGGCGTGCTGGCGCTGACCTCGGGCCGCGCCGCGTGGCCGCTGGCGCAGGCTCGCGCCACTGCTTGGTGCGGGCCGGGTTGGGTGCTGCTCGGTGATGCAGCGCATGTGGTGCACCCGCTTGCGGGGCAGGGCCTCAACCTGGGCTTGGCCGACGTTGCCGCGCTGGTCGAGGCGATTCGCCAGCGCGAGCCGTGGCGCCCGCTCGGCGACGAAAAACTGCTGCGCCGCTATGCCCGCGAGCGCGCCGGCCCGACCTGGGCCATGAGCCAAGTTACGGATGGCCTGTTGCGACTTTTTGCCGACGAGCAGCCGATGACGCGGGAACTTCGCAACCGCGGCCTGAGTCTGGCCAACCGGCTCTCGCCGCTCAAGCGCTGGCTCACCGCTCGCGCGCTCAACCCTTGAAGGACACCGCCTGATGAAGACCCTGCTGCGTACGACCCTGGCGCTCGCCCTCGCGGCGAGCCTCCTGCCCGCAGCCTTCGCGCAGGAGGCGGTGATCCGCAAGAACCTTGCAGCGCGTCTGCCCGACTTCCCGAAGATCGACGAGGTGTCCAAGACCGCCATCCCCGGCCTCTTCGAGGTGCGCATCGGAACCGAGATCGTCTATACCGACGAGCAGGGCGACCACGTGATCCAGGGCAGCCTGATCGACACGAAGACCCGCAGCGACCTGACCCAGGCCCGCATCGACAAGATCACCAAGATCGATTTCGCCGCGCTGCCGCTCAAAGACGCGATTGTCTGGAAGCAGGGCTCAGGCGCACGCAAGCTGGTGGTCTTCGCCGACCCTAACTGCGGTTACTGCAAAAAGTTCGAGACCGAGATGCAGCAGGTCAAAGACGTAACGGTCTACACCTTTTTGTACCCCATCCTCGGTGGCGACTCGCCCGAAAAGTCGAAGAACATCTGGTGCGCCAAAGACAACGGCGCGGCGTGGCGCGACTGGATGATCAACGGCACCGCCGCACCGCGCAGCATGGGCGGCTGCGATACGGCGGCGCTGCAACGCAACGTGGTGCTGGGCAAAAAATACCGCGTCACCGGCACGCCGGCGCTGGTGTTTGAAGACGGCAAACGCATCCCGGGTGCGCTGCCGCCGGCCGAGGTCGAGAAGCAGCTGCTCGCGAGCCGCCCCAAGGGTTGATGGCGCGCGCGGCGTCGGCTGCACCATCGGCCCGACGCGCGGTGCACTTCTCGATTCGGGCTTCGATCTGCGCCTCGATCTTCGCGGTTGAATTGGCCACGCTGCAATTCGATCGAGACCTCACTCTCACTTGCTGCCCATGATCGACTACCGAATCGAAGCGCTCGAGCCGAACGCGCATGTCATCGAACTCTCGGTGACCATCGCGCGGCCCGCTGCCGAGCAGCGCCTGAGCCTGCCGGTGTGGATCCCCGGCAGCTACTTGGTGCGTGAATTCGCACGCCACCTCTCGCGCCTGGTTGCCACCCAAGGCGGCCGCACGCTCGAGTTGCAGCAGCTCGACAAGGCCACTTGGCAGGTTCGCTGCGAACCCGGTGAAGCGCTCGTCGCTCGTTACCGCGTCTACGCTTTCGACACCTCGGTGCGCGCCGCGTTTCTCGATCCGCAGCGCGGTTTTTTCAACGGCACGAGCGTGTTCATGCGGGTCGAAGGGGCCGAGGCCGAGCCGCACCGGCTCACGCTCTGCGAGTTGCCCGCCGAATGGCAGGTTGCGACCGCGTTGCCCGCGCTGCAGGTCGATGCCCGCGGCGTCGGTGTCTACCAAGCTGCGAGCTACAGCGAACTCGTCGACCACCCGATCGAGTTGGGCCGCTTCTGGCGTGGCCGCTTCGAGGCCGGCGGCGTGCCCCATGAGTACGTCGTTACCGGTGTGTTGCCCGATTTCGACGGTGCGCGTCTGCTCGCCGATGCCCAGCGCATTTGCGCGGCGCAAATCGCGTTCTGGCACGGGGCCGAGAAGCCGCCGTTCACACGCTATGTGTTCCTGCACCACCTGGTCGACGAAGGCCACGGCGGCCTCGAGCACCGCGCCAGCACCGCGCTGATCTCGCCGCGCCGCGACATGCCGGCACTCGGCAAGACCGAGACTAGCGAGGGCTACGCCAACCTGCTCGGGCTCGTCAGCCACGAGTACTTTCACACCTGGAACGTCAAGCGCCTGCGCCCGGCCGAGTTCGAGACGCTCGACTACACGCGCGAGAACCACACTGAACTGCTCTGGTTCTTCGAGGGCTTCACCTCGTACTACGACGATGTGTTTCTGGTCCGCACCGGCCTGATCGAGACAGTGCGCTACCTCAAGCTGATCGCTCGCACGATCGCCGGCGTGCACGCGCTGCCGGGCCGCCGCGTGCAAAGCGTGGCGCAGGCCAGCTTCGACACCTGGATCAAGTACTACCGCGCCGACGAGAACACGCCCAACGCGACCATCAGCTACTACACCAAGGGCTCGTTGGTGGCGCTCGCGATCGACCTCACGCTGCGCGCCGAGGGCCGCGGCACGCTCGACGATGTGATGCGCGCGCTCTGGGCCACCAGCGACGGCGGCGCCATCGATGAAGCGCAGATCGCCGCGGCCCTGCAACAAGTCGGCGGCCGCACGTACGCGTCCGAGCTGGCCGCCTGGGTGCACGGCACCGACGACCTGCCTCTCGCCGCGCTGCTCGCGCGTGCCGGCATCGAGTGGGCCGACGAGCCGGCCACGCTCGCGCAGCGCCTCGGCCTGCGCATCAGCGAGAGCGCGCTCACCGGCGTGCGCGCGACCCATGTGCTGCGCGGCGGTGCGGCCGAGCGCGCGGGCATCTCTGCGGGCGATGAACTGCTGGCGGTCGCCGGCTGGCGACTGCGCCGGCTCGACGACGCATTGCGCGTGTTGACCCCCGAGGTCGCCGCGCCGCTGCTCGTTGCACGCGACCAGCGCGTGCAGAGCCTCGATCTGGTGTTACCGGCCGAGGCTCCTGCCGGCGCGGCGGCGCTGAGCCTGAAGGTGAACGAGGCCGCGCCTGCGCCAGCGCAAGCCTTGCGCAAGGCATGGCTGGCGACCTGAACTCGCGGCGGCCCACGGCGCACTCGAAGCGCCGGGCCGCGTGGCTCGTTCTGCTCGTCGGCGTGATCGCCGTGCACGGCTGCGTGACCCGCAGCGTCGCACACCGCATGGAGGCACTCGCGGCTGATGCGGCCTTGCCGCCTCGCATCGAGGTCGCCTACGTTCGCGAGATGGTACTGGCCGCACCGCCACCGACCGCGACACCCGTAGCCCCTGCATCACCCTTGCCGCCACGCGCGGCGCGGCCGAGCGCGCCTCGACCGGCATCTGCGCCCGAGGTGGCGGTCGACGGCACCGCAGCAGGTGTTGGCGACTCGGCTGTCATAGGGCCGCAAGTTGTCGACTCCCCGCCTGCGCCAGCCGTCGCCGCTACAGATGCGGCATCGGCCGCAGCAGGTGAATCGACAAGCGTGCAAGCCGGCGCTCCGGCAGCTTCTGCGGGCGTTGCCACCGCGCCGTTCGAGTGGCCGGCGTCGACCCGCATGAGTTACCTGCTGACCGGCAACTACCGCGGCGAGGTCAGCGGCACGGCGCAGGTCGAGTGGGTGCGCGAAGGCCCGCGCTACCAGGTGCATGTCGACTTCATCGTCGGCCCCAGCCTGGCCCCACTGATCACCCAGCGCTCGACCAGCGATGGCGCGATCACAGCGCAGGGCCTGGCGCCGCGCCGCTACGACCAGGACGTGCGCTTCGTCGGCCAGGACCGGCCACGTCAGACCGTGCTGTTCGACGCCGGCAACGTCGTTCTTGCCAACGGCGAGGTCAGGCCGGCGCTGCCTGGCCTGCAAGACACTGCCAGCCAGTTCGTGCAGCTCGCCTATATGTTCGGCACCCGGCCCGAGATGCTCACCGTCGGCAGCAGCGTCGAGATCCCATTGGCGCTGCCGAAGAAGGTCGCGGTGTGGGTTTACGACGTGGTCGGCTCCGAGGTGTTGAACACGCCTTTCGGCCCGGTCACCGGCATCCACCTGAAGCCGCGCGGCAACGACCAGAAGGCCGGCACACTCAGCGTCGAGATGTGGATGGCGCCGCAGCTGCGCTATCTGCCGGTGCGCATCCGTTTCGTGCAAGACGCGCAAACCTATGTCGATCTGATGATCGCCAAACCGCCAGCCATCGCCAACTGATTTCGAGTCGGTCTCCAACCCGCCCACCCCAAGGAGCGCACCCATGAGCTTTGAAAACATCCTCACCGAACTGCGCGGCGAGGGCGCACGCAAAACCGCCCTCATCACGTTGAACCGACCCAAGCAACTCAACGCGCTCAACGATGCGCTGATGGATGAACTCGGCGCCGCGTTGAAGGCGTTCGATGCCGACGCGGGCGTCGGCTGCATCGTCATCACCGGCAGCGAAAAGGCTTTTGCGGCCGGGGCCGACATTTCGGCGATGGCCAAGATGACGCTCACCGACAGCTACGGCGGCGACTTCATCACCCGCAACTGGGAGGCGATTCGCAGCATTCGAAAGCCGGTGCTCGCCGCGGTGGCCGGCTTCGCGCTCGGGGGTGGCTGCGAGTTGGCGATGATGTGCGACTTCATCATCGCGGCCGACACCGCCCGGTTCGGTCAGCCCGAGATCAAGCTCGGCATCATCCCCGGCGCCGGCGGCACGCAGCGCCTGCCGCGTGCCGTCGGCAAGGCCAAAGCGATGGACATGATCCTGACCAGCCGGATGATCGACGCTGCAGAGGCCGAGCGCAGCGGCCTGGTCTCACGCGTCGTGCCGGCGGCCGAGCTGATGACCGTGGCACTCGCGGCTGCCGAGGCCATCAACGAGCTCAGCGCGATGAGCGTGATGGCTGCCAAAGAGAGCGTCAACCGCGCGTTCGAAGGCACGCTCGCCGACGGCATCATGTTCGAGCGCCGGCTGTTCCATTCGATGTTCGCGACCGAAGACCAGAAGGAGGGCATGGACGCGTTTTTGAACAAGCGCCGGGCCGTGTTCATGCAGCGCTGAAGCGCAAGAATCGTTTGCGAGCAAAGCTCCGGAAAGCTCGTGCAAAGCCGGGTTGAGTTCACTCACGGTTTGCATCTCTGCAAGTGAAGTGCCTTGACCCAGGCCAACCTCCTATCGTCGACGTCGCCAACGCTGACCGGCAGCTCGCTTGCCAACTTGGGCAACCTGGGCGTGTTGGTCGCCGATGCGTCGCGTTCGAACGCCAAGCCTTGGGATCACACGGTGTCCAAGCCGGTCGAGGCTGCCGGCCCCGACGGCAGGACGTTTTCTGCCTCTTTGGTCGAGCGCGTTTACGGCTATGGCGAAACCCGCTACTACGTCGACGGGGTCGAGCTCGGGCAACACATCAAGACCGAGACAGCCGCACGCGTCGAGGTTGCGCGCCTGATCGGCCAGGGCAAGTTTTGCCAGTCATTGGCGCCTGAACAAAAAGCCTCTAAAGCGACGCGGGTTGTCGCCTTGACGGGCGGCTCACAGTTCGTCCAGAGCGCGCCGTCTGCCGGTCAGCGCAGCGTCGTCGAAATCAAAGAACGGCAAGGGCTCATCAAGGGACAGTGGCAAGTCACCGGCTATGTCGCGACCCGGGTTTCGACTCACTCCATCGAGTCTTATGCCGACAGCAAGCCGCGAACGGAATATGGCTACCCACTGGAGAGCCAGGCCAAGAACACCGTGATTCGCAACAGCGACGGCAGTAGTTGCGCCACGATCGGCCAAGCGCACCAACGCGTGCGGCAACTGGTCGCAACCAAAAGTCTCACCGCCACCTCGGCAACGCAAATCGCCGAACTCAAACAAGCCACGCCGCTGCCCAAAGCCGTCAGCGCGATGAACTCGTCTGACAAAGTCAAGTATTTGCTGCAGGAGACCCTGCGCCAGCTGCCTTCGAGCGCGGCCAACGAACTGCAGGCGATGCTCACCTCGCCGCAGACCTGGGCCGTGATGGGAGCGTTTCTCGTTGCAGGGGCCATCCCCGGGCTCAACACGGCGGCCCTGGTCGTCGGCGCGCTGCTGCTGGGCAACGACGCGCTCGACACCGGCGGCAAGATGGTCGACGCGGTCAAGTCGGCCCTCAACGCGTCGTCGCAGACCGAGCTGGTCACTGCGGGCAAAGAGCTTGCCGAAGCGCTGGTGCACGGCGTGGTGATGGTGGCCACGCCGGTCGTCGGCAAACGCGTGGGCAAAGCGATCAACACCACCTGGAAGGCGCAGACGAGCGCCGAGGCCATTGCGCTCAAAAATTTTCAGCAATCGGTAAAGGCCCGAAATCAAGGCAAGGCGACGAACAAACAAGTGGCTCAGGCTGCCGCTCTGTTGCTGCAAGCGAAGCGCAATACCGCGAGCGGCGCGACGCCGGCCAGTGCGTCGTCGACCCCGGCGCCGCAAACCACACCTCAGACCACCCCGCAGGCCGGCGCTGCCAAGACCCAGTCGCCCCGAAACGCCCCGAACCCTGCCGCGGCGAAAGCCCAGGCCGCGCAAGGCGCCATGAAGAGCGCGTCAGAAGGCGTGTTCAACGACAAGGCGCTGCAGTCTCAGCTAGCAGAGCAGCTCGCCAAAGATTCGCGCACCAACCCGGCCAAGAACGCGACGGCTTCGATCGACCCGCAGGTGGTGCAGGCCGCGGCCACCAGACTGCTGCTGCCCAAGCTGCTGCAAAGCGTTTTCGGCCACAGCAAACTGACGAGAACCGCGGCTGATGCTTTCACCGCCCGCGCCAACGCCTGGGCCAAGCAAGAGTCACCCAGCAACCCGGCCGGCGCGCTGGAGCGGCTGGTCATCTCACCCGTGTTGCGCGGGGCGATGGTCAAGGCAACGGTGCTCGATTGCCTCACCGGCTCCAGTGTGGCGTCGATGAAGGCGCTTGGCTCCAGCCAACCCGCCGCTGCGCGCGCGCTCTCCGCTCGGCGCCAACGGCTCGCCGATGCAATCGACCGGGCCTATCCCGACACTGCGAGCCAGGCCAAGCTGCTCGGACAAAACGCAGGTGGCGCACGCACTGCGCTGCTGCGCCAGCAGGTCGGCGTCGAGCTCGGCGAATCGACGCCGCTGGCGGCCGCAGTGCAAGCGCAGCTCAAGGCAAAAAATACAGGCGAGCGCGATTTGATGAGCTTGCCGTCCAACCCGAAGGCGCGTATTTCAACGATGACCCATGCGCTCGTCGAGCAATGGCGTGGAATAGAAGGCAACGAACCGCTGCTTGACGGCAAATCGCAGCGCAACTTGCGCAAGGCTGTCGACAGTCAGCTCGCGACCATCCCGGGCGACCTCGCCAAGCAGCAATATCTCAAAGACCTGGCGGCGAGCGGGCAAACGGTGGCGCGAATGGCCCAGGGCGAGCCGGAAGCCGGCCGCACCGCTCGCAAGGTACCGAAAGAGCAGACGACGGTTTCGCCGGAGAAAGCGCCGTCGGTTGAACTGGCCAACAAGTCGGCCGTGCCCTCCACGTTGAAGAGCGTGCCCGGCGGCTTTGAAATCAATGTCGGTGGGTTGACTCTCAATCAGCGCGCCGGCTACCAGCGGCTGCGCTCCAGCGATTTCAGCGCAGCCGAGATCGACGACATCACGACAACGCTGATGAAGAGCGGCGTGGCCGGTTTGGCGAAAAACCCAAAGTACCTGAATCTTTCGGCAGACAACCTGGCGTCCCTGATGCACTTGGTCAACGGCATCGATTCGACCGCCAGGTTGCACGATGTGACGCACGTCTTGTTGAGCGGCCCGAAGTTCACTTACGGCGTGTCGGAATGGCGAGAGAACGCCGGCAACACGGTGGCGAACTCGTTCATCGTCGACCCGGGAAGGGCGTTCTCACCGTTCAGTTGGGTGCGCGCTGCCGACGGCTCCAAGACGCTCCGGATCGACAAGAGCCAGCTCGCGGTAGCGCGTCAAGAGCTCCACTCCGGGGAACGCCGTTTTAACGACAGATCTTTTGAACACAACTTTGTCCCGAATTCACGAGCGCGCACCATCGACATTGTCAAACCCAGTCTGGGTGAGATCACGTTTTCGGAAGGACGAGGCCGCGCCGAACGCTACCGAGAGTTCCGCGCGCGGCTGAAGGCCGATGGCCAGTTGCCCGACTCGCCGGCGGCTGATTTCGAGCAAAAGCTGCAAACGGCCTACGCCGAGTTCGAAACCAAGGTAATTCAAGCAAAGGGAAAAATCAGCAACGACGCGGAATGGGTACCTGTTCTCGTACCCATCGTCCGAGTGCTGGCGCAACCGGCGATTGCCGAGTACCAGCGCCTGCCCGCAGCCACCCGCCGTCAGCTGGCCGTCGACGGCATTGCCAGCGTGATCACCGCGGCAAAATTCAACCTCAACGTGTCGATTCCGCAATTCACGGACCTCAACCGACTGGCCAACGAGTGGGTCAGCATGGACACCGCCAACATGACCCAGGGTGGGTACGCAAAGACCTACCTCGACGTCAAGGCGCAGGTCGAAAGCGCGTTGGCTGCCGACGCGAAGCCCTGAACTCCTGCGTGATCTCGGTACGAAGCGCCCGCAGGGGGCAGGGTCGGCTCCTGGCCTAGCTCGCCGTCATCCCCGCGTCCGCGGCACGCAGCGCCTGCCGCGTGCGCCGGGCTGTGTCACGCAGCGCTGAGGCCTGCGACGACCTTTGAACAAAGCCACAAAGAGGGAGCGCAAAGCCTGGACGCGTTTACTCCGTGACTCGCTGCTTTCGCGCACCTGCCCGTGACCATGATCCCCTCAGTCACGAGCCAAGCCGCCTGGCCTGGCGGCGGCGCCATTGACGCGCAGGGCGTTCTGATCGCCGACATTCCGCCGGCCAACGGCAAAGCAGTCGACACGAACCTCAGCGACCTTGTCGTTGCAACCGCCCCTGACGGATTCGATCGGCAGGCCGCCCTCACCCAGCGCCTCTACTCCTACGGCGAGACGCGTTACTACGTCGACCGCGTTGCCCTCGGCCAGCAGTTCACGACAGAAAAAGCCGCGCGGGCCGAAGCTGCGCGCCTTATCGGCGCCGGCACCCTGGGCGTCCTGCCGCTGGCGCCTCGGCAAAAAACGACTGGGCAGACCCGAGTCAGAGCGCTTGCGGGGAGCGAGGGCATCGTTCAAGTGGCCCGCGCCGGTAACAACAACGTGGTCGAGCTCGCGGTGCGAGAAGAGATGCGCAAAGGCCGCTGGCAAGTCACCGGCTACATCGCCACCAGAGTATCGAAATACTCGGTCGAGTCCTACGCCGACAGCCAGCCGCGAACCCCCTACGGCTACCCGCTCTCAAGCCAACCCAAGAACACCCTGATTCGGACCCCCACCGGCGGCGTCATCACCGACTTGGCACAGGTGCAGCAACGCACCCGCGAACTCGTGAAATCCCGCAGCCTGACCACCGTCAGCGCCGCCGAGGCCCGGCTGTCTAAAGCCGTCAGCGCGATGAACGGACTCGACCGGATCAAGTACCTGCTGCAAGAAACCCTGCGCCAGCTCCCCGAAAGCGCGGCCAACGAGCTCAGAGCCATGTTGACCTCGCCCGAGACCTGGGCGGTCATGGGTGCCTTTCTCGTGGCCGGCGCCGTGCCGGGGTTGAACACGGCGGCCCTGATCGTTGGCGCACTGCTGCTCGGCAACGACGCGCTCGACACCGGCGGCAAGATGGTCGACGCGGTCAAGTCCGCACTGAGCGCCTCGACACAGGGCGAACTAATCAACGCAGGCAAAGACCTCGCCCAGGCACTCGTGCACAGCGCGGTGATGGTCGCCTCGCCGGTCATTGGCAAACGCGTGGGCAAGGCCATCAACACCAGCTGGAAGGCCAACACGAGCGCCGAGGCCATTGCGGTAAACCACTTCAAGCGAACGGTGGCGCTGCGCGACAAAGGCCGAGCCACCGACACAGACGTGGCGCGCGCAGCCGGCCTGTTGGTGCAGGCCAAGCGCACAACCGCTGCAGGCGCCCCACCGAGAAGCACACCCGCAACAACACCGCCCCGAGCCGCCACTGCGCCCGACCCGCCGACGACGACCCCAACAACGACGACCCCGACCCCGCCCAAAAAGTCGACCCGTCAGCCACCCACCCGTGAGACCGCGCCCGACCCTGCCGCGGCCCGGGCAGCGGCCCGGGCAGCGGCCGCGCGCAGCGCCATCGACAAAGCCTCGGAAGGCGTCTTCACCGACCCGACACTCAAAAGCCAGCTCGGCCAGCGCCTGACGAAAGATGCGCGCACCAACCCGTCGAAGAACGCCGCAGCGGCCATCGATCCGCAGGTGCTGCAGACGTCGGCATTGCAGCTCGTGATGCCCAAGCTGCTGCAGAGCGTGTTCGGCGGTCGCAACATCACCAAGACCGCGGTCGATGCGTTCAAGGCACGGGCAACAGCATGGGCCAAGCAAGAGTCGCCCAGCAACCCGGCCGGCGCGCTCGAGCGGCTGGCGGGCTCACCGCCCACCCAGGCGGCGTTGCTCAGGCAGACGGTCATCGACCAACTCACCGGCTCGAGCGCGGCGTCGACAAAGGCGCTCGGGAGCAGCCAGCCAGCGGCCGGGCGCGCACTCGATGCGCGGCGCCAGCGCTTCGCCGAAGCCCTTGACCGCACCCACCCCGACGCCGCGAGCCAGGCGCAGCTGCTTCAGCAAAACGCAGGCAATGCGCGCGCTGCGCTGCTGCGCGCCCAGGCCGGCGCCGAACTCGGCGGCTCCACGCCACTGGCAGCCGCCATCGAGGCGCAACTGAAGGCCAAAGGCACCGGCGAACGCGAACTCGTCAACCTGACATCGAGCCCGCAGGCGCGGCTGTCGACCATGAAGAGCGCGCTCGTCGAGCGGTGGCAAGGCAGCTCGGGCCGCGAGCCGCTACAGGACGGCAAGTCGCAGCGCAACCTGCGCAAGGCGATCGACAGCCAACTGCCCACCCTCTCCGGCGACCCTGCCAAGGAGCAGTACCTCAAGGACCTGGCAGCCAGCGGGCAAACGATGGCCCGGATGGCGCGCGGAGAGCGTGACGCAGGCAACACGGTCAGCACGGTGAAGACGCAAAAGACCGCCGTGCCGGAAAAGCAAGCGCCTGCACCGGACCCTGTCGTCCCATCGACGCTGAAGCGGGTCGCGGGTGGCTTCGAGATCGACGTCGCCAACCTGACCGCGGCTCAGCGCGTCAACTACCAGCGGCTGCGTTCCAGCGATCTGAGCGCTGCCGAGATCAACGACATCACGACCAGGCTCGTTCGCAGCGGTGTCGACGGCTTGTTGACCAACCCGAAGTACCTCAACTTGTCGGCGGACAATTTGGCCTGCTTGATGCATATGGTCAACGGGCTCGATTCGGTCGTCACGCTTCACGACGTCACTCACATTCTTTTGAGCGGGCCGAAGTTCAAATACGGCGTCTCTGAGTTTCAAGAAGCCGTGGGTCACACGACCACCAACCAGTACATCAACGATCCCGAGGGGTTATTCAAACCTTTTCAATGGGTCAAACGCGCGGGTGGCCAAGCGAAGCTGGTTATCGACACCAAGGGTTTGGGGGCGGTGCGAAAAAGCCTCGCCTCGTTGGCTGACAGTTCGACATCGGAGTCCACGGCGGACTACAAATCGAACTTCGAACTCAACTCACGCAAGCAAGTAATTCGAGCGGTTTCGCGCGTGGTGGATCCGTCGGGCCTCTCCGGCGGTACGCAGCAAAACAGGTACCGGAAAGTTCGCATTCTTCTGGAACAAAGCGGTCAACTTCCCGCAAAAGTCAGCGCCGACTTCGAGCAGCGATTGCTGCACAGCTACACCGACGTTGAAACGGCGGCCGCTCACTATTCGCGTGTCGAACTTACTTTTAAGGAATGGACGAACGCGGTGGAACCGCTGGTTCAACTCCTTAGCAAAGAAGCCGCAACGCAGTTCCGAGCGCTTCCCGCCGCGACCAAGTTGGACTTGGCGGTCGATGGCATGGCGAGCGTGCTCACCGCGGCC
>JAYUWC010000185.1:0-15506 GCA_043753755.1 Rhizobacter sp. | reverse complement strand
CGATCTCGGCCTCGGCCGCCTTGTGCGCGCCGTGCAGCATCGAGGGCGGCAGGAAGCGCAGGCCGCACAGCGCCGCGGTCTGCTCGTAGGGCGGCAGGAAGGCGTCGAAGAAGTAGCGGTTGTAGCTGTCGGGCCGGTACGAGTCTTCCGGGCCGCCGGTGCTGGCCACGAGCCACAGGTCCTTGCCGCGCAAGGCCGTGCCGCCCGGCCCGTAGGCCCAGCCGAAGCTCAACACTTCGTCGACCCAGAGCTTGAGCAGCGGCGTCATGCCGTACCAGTGGATCGGCTGCTGCCAAACGATCAGCCGCGCCGCCGCGAGCAGCGCCTGCTCGGCCGGAACGTCGATCACGTAGTCGGGGTAGATCGCGTAGAGATCGCGCACTTCGATGCGGCCGGGGGCGCTCGCCTGTTGCAGCTCGCGCGCCGCGCGCAGCAGCCGGCTGTTGGCGCGCGACTGCTCCAGCTCGGGATGCGCAACGATCACGAGGACCTCCGCGCCGGCAGGTGCAGCGGGCTCTCTGGGCGCGAGGGGGGCGATGTCGGAGTCGGCCATGGCATGGATAGCTGGTGCACCCGCGGCATGGGGCGGCCGCTAACATACCCGCAAAACCAGGAGGGGGCCCGCATGCCGGTGATCGTCGTCGCCAATCCCAAGGGAGGCGTGGGCAAGACCACCCTGTCGACCAACCTCGCCGGCTACCTCGCATCGCGCGGCAGGGCCGTGATGCTCGGCGACACCGACCGCCAGCAGTCGGCTCGCACCTGGCTCGGCCTGCGGCCCGCTGGCCTGCCGAAGATCGACACCTGGGAGATCGCGCACGGCGAGGTCGTCAAGCCGCCCAAGGGCACGACGCACGTGGTGCTCGACACGCCGGCCGGGCTGCACGGCAAGCGGCTCGACGAGGTGATGAAGCTGGCCGACAAGGTCGTGATCCCGCTGCAGCCGAGCATCTTCGACATCCACGCCACCCACGAGTTCGTCCGCCAATTGCTCGCTCACAAGCGCAGCGAGCGGGTGCAGCTCGCGGTCGTCGGCATGCGCACCCGAGAGGGCACGATCTCGACCGACCAGCTGCGCGGTTTTATCGATGGCCTCGGCATCCCGCTGATCGGCTTCGTGCGTGACACCCAAAACTATGTGCACCTGGCCGCCCACGGCCTGACGCTGTTCGACATGGGCGCCAGCCGGTTCGAGCGCGATCTCGAACAGTGGCAGCCGTTGACCCGTTGGCTCGATGCAGCGGCCTGATTGAACATTTGAGAAAGATCGGCATGCGCAGTTTCGAGCACCTCACCGACCTTCAGCCACTGGTGGGCCAGACGATCGGTGTCAGCGAATGGATCACTGTCGACCAAAAGCGCATCGACCTGTTCGCCGATGCGACCGGCGACCACCAATGGATTCACCTCGATGTCGAGCGCGCTGCCAAGGGCCCGTTCGCCACGACCATCGCGCACGGCTTTCTCACGCTTTCGCTGCTTCCCGAGATGGGCGCCTCGGCCTTCGAGGTGCGCGACACCCGCATGGGTGTGAACTACGGTCTCGGCAAGGTGCGCTTTCCGGCGCCGGTGCCATCGGGCAGCCGGCTGCGCGGCCAGTTCAAGCTGACGAACTACGAGCCGATCGAAGGCGGCGGGCAGCTCACGGTCGAGGTCACGATGGAGCGCGAAGGCAGCGACAAACCGGTGTGCGTGGCCGAGTCGCTAACGCGCCGTTATTTTTGAAGTTGCAAGGAGCACCCGATGAAAGTTTTACTGATCGATGACCACCCGCTGATCCTGTCGGCGCTGCAGTCCGTCATCGAGGGCCTCGGCACCGACACCACGGTCATCGGCGTGGGCAGTGCGCACGCGGCCCGTGAAACGCTTAAGGCCGACTCCGACTTCGATTTCGTGCTACTCGACCTGCACCTCGGCGATGCCGATGGTTTCGACGTGCTGCTCGAGTTTCGCGCGGCCTACCCGGCGCTGCCGGTGGTGGTGGTCTCGGCCTCCGACCGCAGCAGCGACGTGATCCGTGCGATCGATGCCGGTGCGATGGGCTTCGTGCCCAAGCGTGCCAGCAACGAGATCCTGTACGAAGCGCTCAACACGGTGATGAACGGTGCGATCTACATCCCGCCGATGGTGATGGGCCTGGAGCCCCTCGTGGCCAGAATCGAAGGCGACACCGTCCCCAGCGTGCTGCGGGTGGTACGCGAGACCGCCGAAGACAGCGGCTTTCAAACGGGGGCCGTGCCGCTGGCCGAACTCGGCCTCACGCCGCGCCAGACCGATGTGCTGGGGCTGCTGCTGAAAGGGTTGCCCAACAAGCTGATCGCTCGTGAACTCAACCTCTCGGTCGAGACCGTCAAAGACCACGTTGCCGCGGTGCTGCGCACCCTCGGCGTCAGCTCGCGCACTCAGGCGGTGCTGGCGGTGAGCCAGATGGCAGGGCATGGCGGAATCGCTGCGTGGCGCAGCCCGAACCGTTGACCGCAGGGGTTGCGACCGCCACCGCTGCGGCTGCGATCGTGACCGCGACACCGCCGCCGGCACCGCTGACTGCGGCCGACCTCAAATACATCGAGGTGGTGCGCAGCACCTATGCGTTCATGCCCGCCGCATTGGCCGGCTACCTCGCCGGCGTGGGCGTGATCGCCTTGCTGTTCTGGCGCAGCGCGCCGATGGGCATGCTGTTGCCGTGGGTTGCCGTGTTCGTGGTGTTCTGCGTGGTGCGCATGGCCATCATCCGGGCCTATCGTCGCGCGATCAAAGCCGGTGTCACCGAGTGGCGCGCCGCCGATTGGGCACGCTGGAACCTGAAGTCGGTCATCGGCACCGTGGTCGCGGCCGCGATGTGGGGCGCGGCCGGCTGGATGTTCTACGACAAGAGCGACGGCATCGAGCAGACCGGCCTGATCGTCATCCTGTACACCTACTGCTCGGTCGGCATTCCGGTGCTGTCGATCCAGCGCCGGCTCTACATCGCTTTTGCGGCATTGATCTACACGCCGCTGATGGTGCGCATCGTGCAGGTCGGCGACGCCGACCACTACCTGCTCGCGGCCGAGTTGCTGCTGATCCTGAGCTTCACGTTCGTGCTCGCCAACAGCTACCGGCAGGCACTGCAGCGGGCGATCGATTTGAAGGTGAAGGCCGACGAGCTGGCCGTGCGGCTGCGCATCGAGACGCTCGCAGCCGAGGCCGCGCGCGGCGAGGCCGAAATCGCCAACCGCGCCAAGACCCAATTCTTCACCGCCGCGAGTCACGACCTGCGGCAGCCGCTGCATGCGATGGGCCTGTTCGCCGAAGCCTTGCGCCAACGCGTGCACGAGCCCGAGGTCGCGCACCTGGTCAACAGCATCAACGAGTCGGTCGATGCGCTCGAGGGCCTGTTCTCGGAGCTGCTCGACATCACCCGCATCGACAGCGGCGGCATCGAGGTGCACCCGCAGCACTTCGAGATTGGCGACATCCTGCGCAAGCTGCGACTGCATTTCGAGCCGAGTGCGTTCGAGAAAGGCCTGTCGCTGCGGCTTCGCGGTGGCCGGCGTGTCGCGTTCGCCGACCCGCTGCTGGTCGAGCGGGTGCTGCGCAATCTGGTCTCCAACGCCATTCGCTACACCAACGACGGATCGGTGCTGGTCGGTTGCCGTCAGCACGGTGACCGCTTGCGGGTGCAGGTCTGGGACACCGGTCTCGGCATTCGCGAGTCGGAACAGGCCCGCATCTTCGACGAGTTCTACCAAGTGCCCAACACGCCCAAGGTCAGCCCCGACCAGCGCAAGGGCCTGGGTCTGGGTCTCGCGATCGTCAAGCGTTTGGCTGACCTGATGTCAGCGCCACTGACCATGCGCTCGGTCGTCGGCCGCGGCAGCGTGTTCACGCTCGAGTTGCCGGTGGGCCGCGCGCCGCGCCCGTCTGCGACGCTCTCGGCGCTGGGCAAGGGCCCCGTCGGCATCACGCTGGCCGGGCGCCGAATCGTGATCGTCGAAGACGAGCCGGCGGTGCGCGCCGGGCTCGAGGTGCTGCTCGAAGGTTGGGGCGCCGAGGTCGAGTCGTTCGAGAGCGTGGCCGCCAGCCGCGCGTGGGCCGAGCAGCTCGAGCCGCCACCGCTGCAGCCTGACCTGTTGATCGTCGACTACCGGCTCGAAGAAGGCCGCACCGGCGTCGATGCGATCGCGGCCCTGCGGGCCCGCTTCGGCGCGCGCATCCCGGCGATATTGGTCACCGGCAGCACGATGACCGGCCACGAAAAAGATGCGAGCGAGCACGACTTTCATCTGCTCATCAAGCCGGTGGTGCCGAACAAGCTGCGCGCGATGATCGCCTTCAAACTCGGCGTGAAGCCGGCCGCCTGAAGTTCATCAGGTTGGATGAGGCGCGGCGCCCGCCGCTGGCCTAAATTGATCGGCCGCGACGACGCTTTGTCGGCGCCTCACACCATGATCAAAAAAGCCGCCCGCACCGGCCTCACCTTGGTCGCCGCGCAACTCGCCTTCGACGAGGCCAGGCGCATGCCCGGCGCCGTGGCCGAGATGGTCGAGATGGCCGGGAAAAGCGACGGCCGCTGGACCGCCACCGTCATCTGGGACGACTCCGGCGCACCGGTGGAGGCGCCGATGCTCTCGGCGTTCGAGAGGTCGGCATCAGCCCTCACGCAGTCCACGCCGAGCCTTGCCGATGCGCCGTTGGGCGCGCTCTCGGAGCGCTTCGAAAGCAACGGCAAACCGGGCGCGATCGGCCACGATTCGACCGGCGGCTTCTCGTATGGCCAGTATCAGATCGCGAGCGCCACCGGCACGCTGGCGGCGTTTCTCGCCTTTCTGGGGCGCAGCGCACCGACCTTGCTCGCACCGCTCGCGGCGGCCGGCGGTGCCAGCGCGGCGCTGCTCGGCGCCGCGGCATTCCAACAGGCGTGGCGCACGCTCGCCGCCGATGCGGCGTTTGCGCGCGCGCAGCACGACTTCATCCAGGCCACCCACTACGACCCGCTGGTCGCCCGCCTGAACGACGACCCCGGCCTCGACGCCGTGCGCTTTTCGCGGGCACTTAACGACGTGATCTGGTCGGTCGCGGTGCAGCACGGCCCGGGCAACATGGTTTTTCACAACGCACTGGTCGGCACCGCACCGAACGCGCTGCCCGAGGCCGTGATCATCGACAAGGTCTATGCCGAACGCTCGAAGGTCGACCGCTACTTCGCCCGCTCGACCGCGCAGGTCAAGGCGGCCGTGCGCGCGCGCTTTGCACAGGAGCGTGCATTGGCGCTGCAAATGCTGCAGGAGCTTGCGGCGTGAAGCGGCGGTGCGCCGCCGCGCCAACGCTCAGAACTCGAGGTTGTCGATCAGCCGCGTGGCGCCGAGCCGTGCCGCGCCCAGCGCGACCAGCGTGTCGGGAGGTCCACGCTCGGCGACCGTGGGTGGCAACAGGTCTTGTCGCCTTCGCACCGTCAGGTAGTCGGGCCGCCAGCCTCGCGCGGCCAGCGCTTCGGCTGCGCGCGCCTCGAGCACCTCGAGTGACGCGCCGCCTTCGCGAAACGAATTCGCCAACGCGCGCAGCGCCTGCACGAGCGCGACCGCTTCGGCGCGCTCGGCCGGGCTCAAATAACCGTTGCGTGACGAGAGCGCGAGGCCGTCAGCGGCGCGCGTGGTCTCGGCGCCCTCGACCACGACACTCAACGCGAACTGGTCGACCATGCGTCGGATCGTCAGCAGCTGTTGATAGTCCTTCTTGCCGAACACCGCCACGGCAGGTTGCACCGCAGCGAGTAGCTTCATCACCACCGTGCAAACGCCGGTGAAAAAGCCGGGCCTGAAGTGGCCTTCGAGGATATCGGCCAGCGCTGGGTCGGGCTGCACTTTGAAGGTTTGCTGGGCGGGGTACAGCTCGGCCTCGTCAGGCGCGAAGACCAGGTCGCAGCCGGCGGCCTCGAGTTGCTCGCAGTCGCGCGCGAGCGTGCGCGGGTAGCGCTCAAAGTCTTCGTTCGGCGCGAACTGCAAGCGGTTGACGAAGATGCTCGCGACCACCGGCAGCCCGTGCACACGCGCCTGCCGCACGAGCGCGAGGTGACCGTCGTGTAGGTTGCCCATCGTCGGCACGAACGCCGACCTCCCCGGGCCGCCGAGCGCGGTGCGCAAGTCGGCGAGGGTGTGTACCCGCTTCATCGCGCGTAGCCGTGCAGGGTGTCGTCGGGAAAGCGCCGCGCCTTGACCTCGGCCACATAGAGCCGGAGCGCCGCCTCGATCGAGGCCGAGCCGGCCATGAAGTCGCGCACGAAGCGCGGCAGCTTTCCGCGCGTGATGCCGAGCATGTCGTGCAGCACCAGCACCTGACCCGAGCAGGCCGCGCCGGCACCGATGCCAATGACCGGAATCGGCATCGCCCTCGTCACCTCAGCGGCGAGCGCCGAGGGCAGCAACTCGAGCACCAGCATGGCGGCGCCGGCTTCGGCCAGCTCTGCGGCGCGGCGTTTCAAGAGCGCGGCCGAATCGTCGTCGCGCCCCTGGATGCGGTAGCCGCCGAGTGCGTGCACCGATTGCGGCGTGAGCCCGAGGTGGCCGCAAACCGGCACGCCGCGCTCGGCGATGAAGCGCACGGTCTCGGCCGTCCAGCCGCCGCCTTCGAGCTTGACCATGTGCGCGCCGGCCTGCATCAATGCGGCCGCGCTGCGCATCGCCTGATCGTTCGATTCGTGATAACTGCCGAACGGCAGGTCACCGATGACCCAGGCGCTGCGGTTGCCGCGCGCCACGCAGGCCGTGTGATAGACCATCTCGGCTAGCGTGACCGGCACCGTGCTGTCGCGGCCCTGCAGCACCATGCCGAGCGAGTCGCCGACGAGCAGGCAGTCGACACCGGCGCCATCGAGCAGCTTGGCGAAGCTGGTGTCGTAGCAGGTCAACATCGTGATCGGTTCGCTGGCTGCGTGCATCTCGCGCAAGCGGTGCAGGGTGATCGGCTTGCGCACGGTTGCGGTCGACGCCGCGGAGGTTTCAATCGGCGCGGCCGCGGGTGAAGCGCCGCCGCTCACGTCGTCGTCATCCCGAGTCTGGCGAGCAGCCGGGTGTCGGCGTCGACATCGGGGTTGCCGGTGGTCAACAGCTTGTCGCCGTAGAAGATCGAATTCGCGCCGGCCAGAAAACACATCGCCTGCACCGCTTCGCCCATTTGTTGGCGGCCGGCCGACAGGCGCACGCGGGCGGTCGGCATCGTGATGCGCGCGACCGCGATCGTGCGCACGAACTCGAGCGGGTCGAGCGGCTCGAGGCCGTGCAAAGGCGTGCCTTCGACCTGCACCAGATGGTTGATCGGCACCGACTCGGGGTAGGGCTCGAGGTTGGCGAGCGCGCCGATCAGGCCCGCACGCTGCGCCCGGCTCTCGCCCATGCCGACGATGCCGCCGCAGCACACTTTGACGCCCGCGCCACGCACCCGCTGCAAGGTGTCGAGCCGGTCTTCATAACGGCGTGTGCTGACGATGTCGGCATAAAAGTCGGGGGCGCTGTCGAGGTTGTGGTTGTAGTAATCGAGGCCGGCATCGCGCAGCTGCTCGGCGTGACCATCTTCCAGCATGCCCAGTGTGGCGCAGGTCTCGAGGCCGAGGGCTTTGACGGCGGTGACGATGGCGGCGACCTTCTCGATGTCGCGGTCCTTCGGGCCGCGCCATGCCGCACCCATGCAAAAGCGCGTGGCGCCAGCCGCTTGCGCGCGGCGCGCGGCGTCGAGTACGGCTTCGGGTGCTAGCAGCTTGGTCGCTTCGACGCTGGTGTCGAACTCGGCTGCTTGCGGGCAGTAGGCGCAGTTCTCGGGGCAGCCCCCGGTCTTGATCGAGAGCAGGGTCGAGAGCTGCACTTCGTTGGCCTCGAAGTGTTCGCGGTGCACGGCCTGCGCGCGCCACATCAGGTCGGCGAAAGGCAGCGCGAACAGCGCTTCTATGTCGGTTTGCGACCAGCGCGGCGCAGTCGCCGCAGCCGGCGGCCGGTGCGGTTGAAACGAGACAGAACAAGTCGACATGGTCACGGGCGCAGTAAAAAAGGTGGGGCAGTCTACGTCGCAAGCCATGCCGAAAGCCGAATGCGCAGCCGGCGTCTGGCTGCACTGCGCCTATCCCTAGATAAACATTTTTACTCGCCGGTCTTTTGGCGAGAATCTGCCTCGATCGATTTACCTCGCGCCCGGATTGCGCTGCCTCATCGGAGATTTCATTGGCCAAAATACTCAGGGTTCAGTTGCACGATCTGGCGGCGGTAAGCCGTTTTTGTAAATCGGTTGCGTGGGCGTCGGTTACCGACAACTACACACGGGTGCAGTGGGCCAGCAACCGTGGTTTCTGGGGAGATGTTGCCAACGTGTTCCAAACCGGTGGGTCACCCAACGCCTGGCTCGACTTGTACGGCGCGCCCAAATTCCTGGCGCAGCCCAGTGCCAGACGCATTCAGGTCGAAATCCAGTGCAGTGCGGCTCAACTGTTCGACAAGTACAAAGCTGCAGCCCGGAAAGGGCCAACGACCCTCAAACATTTTCGGGTTCAGCACGACAAGTTGCGCGCGATCCATCTGAACTCGATCTTTTCGAAATTGGCGGGTGTGACTGAGGGCAATGAGCGAGTAGCGGGAACGTTGGGCAACGCGGCTGCCCGCGTCAAGTTATGGGCGTCGTTGTCGTTGACGCTGGTCACGCTTCCGGTAGTTGCCATGACTCCTGCCGCGTGGGGCAGCGCAACCGGGCTGATCGCCGTCGGTCAGCGGGCTGCAGGTGTCGTTCTGACCAACGTCGCCGCGACTGGCGTGCGCTGCTCGATCGATACGGCTTCTCACTACGGTGAACGAGGCGAGGGCGATTTCATTGCGTTCGTCAGGGGCGCGACCGCCGCCGGCTCCCGCGAGGGGAGTCTGACCGCCGCCTCGGGCATCTGGGACGTTGCTGGAGAGATGGCCGCGGAAAGCAGGTTCAACGCGCCTAACGCCGCGGGCAGGGCAGTAATGAAAATCAACGCGGGGTTAACGCAGATCATGAGCCGGTCGTTTCAAGGCTTCAGCATCTATTTCGCGGCTCAAGATGTTGCCGAATCGGTCGTCAAGTATCTCGAAGGCGAGTAAGCCGGCCGGCTGGCCTGAGCCTCAGGCCGGCGTGTAGGCCAGCCGCACGTAGATCGGCGCGAAGGCCTCGGCCTGGGTCACCTCGAGCAGCCGCTCGCGGGCGAGCTCGAGCATCGCGATGAAGGTCACGACCAGCACCTGCGGCCCGCGGCCGAGGTCGAACAAATCTTCGAACATCGCGAAGCGCCGGCCCTGCAGTGCCCGCAAGACGATGCTCATGTGCTCGCGCACGCTCAGCTGTTCGCGGGTGATGTGGTGGTGCTGGGTCAGCTTGGCCCGCTTGAGGATGTCGGCCCAGGCGGCACGCAGCTCGTCGGCATCGACATCGGGGAACCGGTTGCCGAGCGACTGCTCCATCACCACCTGCGCGCGCAAAAAATCGCGGCCGATCAACGGCAGTTGATCGATGCGCGCGGCGGCGAGCTTCATCTGCTCGTATTCGATCAGGCGGCGCACGAGCTCGGCACGCGGGTCTTCGGGCTCCTGGCCTTCGGCCACCTTCTTCGGCGGCAACAGCATGCGTGACTTGATCTCGATCAGCATTGCCGCCATCAACAGGTATTCAGCGGCCAACTCGAGGTTGGTCTTGCGGATCTGCTCGACGTAGGTAAGGTACTGCCGAGTCACGCTCGCCATCGGGATGTCGAGGATGTTGAAGTTTTGCTTGCGGATCAGATAAAGCAGCAGATCGAGCGGGCCTTCAAAAGCTTCGAGAAAAACCTCGAGCGCATCGGGCGGGATGTAGAGGTCGGTCGGCATCGTGAACAACGGCTCGCCGTAGAGGCGAGCCACCGCGATGCCGTCGACCACCGCCGGACTGGGCGCGGGGCTGTCGATCGGCTCGGCGGGCGGCGCTGAAAAATCAGGCGCCAACCGCGCCGAAAGGTTGTTCACTGAAACCCGCGGCTGGCGTCAGCTTTTGGTCTGGTAGACGTACGCCTGCTGCGGCACGCGGGCGTCGGTGTAGTCGACTTGGGCGTCGCGGTCGATGCGCTTGTCCCAGAGCAGCAGGCGTCCCTGGCGTTGTTCGGCTTCGAGCGTCGGCTTGTCGGCCTTGAGCTGATCGATGAACGAGCTCACGTCGGATTTGTAGGCTTTCCAGAACAAAGGCATGGTGGCATGGCGCGCACGCGACAACGCGGGCGCTAGAGTCGAAGTCTCGATTTTAGCGGGGAGGCGCGCGATGAACGAACGACACCTTTGGAGACGACTCGGCCGCGGCGCGGTGCTTGCCCTGGCACTCGCCGGCGCAGTGGCGGCGGGCGGCTGCGATGTGCAGAAGATCGCCGAGCTCGAGGTCGGCGTCACGACCGAAGCCGAAGTGCGCGCCAAGTGGGGTGAGCCGGCCGCTACCTACACCGAGGCCGACGGCGCCCGCACGCTCGAGTACCCGCGCCAGCCGGCGGGCCAGGTCAACTACATGCTCGCGATCGGCGCCGACGGCAAACTCATCGCGATGCGCCAGGTGCTCAAGCCGGCCATCATGGCCAAGATCGAAACCGGCTGGGACCAGGCCCAGGTGCGGCGCCTGCTCGGCACGCCCGCCAAGAAACAAAAATACGCGCTCAAGAACGAAGAGATCTGGGACTGGCGCTTTGCCGACGGCAGCGAGAGCAAGGTCTTCTCGGTCACCTTCGACAGCGCCGGCCGCGTGACCGCGACCGTGACCACGATCGACCCGAAAGACGTCGGCCAGCGCGGTTGACCGTGCCGCGTCGCGGCGCGGTTCACGCACTGCGTCAACGCGATTCATCAAAGACCGAGCCGCGGCTGGCACCATCGGCCGATGCTCGAGATCGAACTCAAACTGCAAGTGCCCGGTGCCGCGCACGCGGCGGTCGAAGCGGCCGTGGCTGGGCGTTCGCCTTCGACGCGGCTGCGGCTGCGGCTGCAGGCTGCTTATGTCGACACCTCCGATCGTCGGCTGGCAACGGCCGGCCTGGCGCTGCGCTTGCGCCGCGAAGGCCGGCAGTGGGTGCAAACGCTCAAGGGCAGTCTGGCCGACGGCATCAGCCGTCACGAGCACAACGTCGCCCGTGGTGGGGCAACAGTCATGCCGTCCATCGAGCCGCAGCTGCACTCGGGCACGGCGGTCGGCGAACGGCTGCAGGCACTGCTGGCGGGCGAGGTCGATGCGCCGCTGGCCGTCGTTTACCGCACCGACATCCGCCGCCGCACCCGTGTGCTGGCTGTGCGGGTGCCCGGCCAACCGCAGGCGAAGGTCGAGCTCGCTTTCGACCTCGGCAGCATCGCGGCCGACGGCACCTCGATCGCCGTTTGCGAACTCGAGATCGAGCTGCTCAGCGGCACGCCCGATGCGGTCATCACGACCGCGCGCCGTTGGATCGCGCAGCACGGCCTCTGGCTGGACGCGCGCAGCAAGTCCGAGCGGGGTGACCTGCTCGCGCGCGGCGAACGCATCGCGCCGCCAACGCATGCGGGCCCGGCCCCCATCCTCGACCCCACGATGAGCGCGGCGGACGCCTGGCGTGTGGTGCTGCGCAACTGCGCCGCGCAGGTCATCGCCAACGCGAGCCAGATCGCCAGTGGCGAGCACCTCGATGCGCACGTTCACCAGCTGCGGGTCGGCTTGCGGCGGCTGCGCAGCGCCGCGGCTTTGTTCGAAGGCGTGGCCGATGCGGCGCTCGGCGCGGCAGCGGCGCAGCTGTTTCGCCGCCTCGGCGCGTTGCGCGACCGGGCCGCCATCGACGCGGCTTTTGCTGCCGACCTGCGCGCCGCGCAGCGGCAGGCCGGCTTGCCAGACGAGCCACCCGCGCCACCGCCGGTGAGCCTCGAGTCGGCCGCCGAAGTGCTGCGCGAAGGCGCAAGCCAGGCGCTGTTGCTCGACCTGCTCGCGGCCATGCAGCGCGATGTCGGCGAGGTCGCATTCGATGCCGAGCCGCCGCTGCGAAAAGGTCTCGCCGCGCGCTTGAACCGCTGGCATCGGCAGGTGCTCGCCGATGCCGCCCGCCACGATGAACTCGATGATGAAAGCCGGCATCGCCTGCGCAAGCGCGCGAAGCGTCTGCGCTATGCGGCCGAGTTTGCCGCGCCCCTGTTCGAGCGACGCGCGGTGCGCCGCTACCTCAAGCAGCTGCGCGCGTTGCAGGAGCGCCTCGGTGCGATCAGCGATGTGGTGACGGCGATGCATGCGTTTGCGCCGCGTGCTGTTGCCGAACCGCGCGCCATGTTCGCGCTCGGCTGGTTCACGGCGCGGCGCGAGCTGCTGATCGCCCGGGCTCACCCCGAGCTGGCGGCGTTCGCCGAGGTCGACCGGTTCTGGAAAAAGCGTGGGTGAGGCGCAGACGCAGCCTGCCTGAAGCGCTCGAGGCCATGCGCGCCAGGCAAAGCGCGACGCAACGGGCTCAGCGCAGCTCGCGCTCCAGCAGCCGCTCCAGCGTGCCGCGCGGCGAGAGCTCGGGCCGCTGCTGCCGTGCCACGTCGAGGTAGAAGGTTTGCTCGAGCAGGTGCTGACCGCCCATGGCAGCGTGCAGCACTTGATCGCTAAACACCACCCAGGTCGTGCCGGGTGCGAACTCGACCGCGGCCTGCGGGCTGTCGCGCTGGAATTCGGCGTCGGCTTTGGCGCGGTCGTGCAGCTGCAGCATCAGGTGGTCGTACTCGGTGCGGCGGCGCTTGGTGACCCGCAGTGCCTCGAGCAGCCAAGCCGCGCCAGGCCAGGGACGTGAGATGCGCCGCAGGTAACGCTGTGCATGCGCCTCGAACGGCTCGCCGACTCGCCACCGACGCGCCTCGCCGCGCGGGTTGACGTTGCAAAACACCCGCAGCAGCCGCGTGCCGTGCATCGGGTTCGACGGGAATGCATCGACATGCAGGCGGGTGTCGTCCTGCCGCCAACTCGTTGCGCGGCCGGCCACGTCCATCGGGCGGAACGAGGTGTTGCCGCGCCGGAGCGCGCCGCGGTAATGCGGGAAGAGTCGCAGCGCCAACGCCTCGCTCAGGTCGGCGTAGCGGACGATCATGGCCTTCAAGTCGACAAGATCGGCGGCGTTGCCTGTCGCGCCGCGCATCTCGCTGTCAGGCCGGCCTGTGCCCCAGCGCAGCGAGATGTTCTTGGCCCGCCCGTCGGCCCAGCGCGGGTCGAGAAATTTTTGCTCGGCCGCCGACAACGTGAACGCCAGATGCGGAAAGCTCAGCACTTGCCCGCCCTCGATCACTGCCTCGATGCCTCGTGTCGGCCCGTCATCGGCCCAGCTCGCATCGGGGTAGGTGCGAACGATGTCGACGGCTGAAACGGCGGATGCGGGCATGGCGGCTTGTGCGGAGGGTAATTTGCGGTAACGCGATCAGTCTACAAGTGCTCATGGGCACGATGCCGGCGCTGGGCCCGGCATGAAGTGGGCACCCCAGTCGAGGTCGACCGCGGCTGGCGTTGTGGCCGACAGGCGCCTACCGACTGGGCAAAACAGTCTGACGGCGCCTAGCCCTTTTAAAAAACGGTCTGAACGCTCGAGCAGCAGACGACCTTCTTCAATGGTCTGCTCTCGCGCGCCGACGGCTCCCGCACGATCTCGGTCGAACTGCTGATCGCGCTGAGCAAGGTGACTGGTCAAAGCGTGGAGCAGCTCCAAGCGCTCTCACTAAAGAACGCGACGAATCTGGTGGCGAGCATCAAATGCTTCGGCAAGACGCCGACGATGTCGGTCGGGGCTGTGGGATGCACGCAATCTGCATCCGGGCTGAGCAACGCGGCGTTTCTTTAGCGAGTGGGTCTCGGCGGCGGGGTCTATGAAGTGCAGCTCTACACCGAGAAAAACGCATCACTGGGGAGCGCGCTGCAGACCCTGATGAAAGAGGCCCGTGCTGACCCGTCCGCCTTCAGGTCGCTCAAACATTTGCGAATTTCACTCGCTGCAAAGGCCAACCACACCAAGAACGGCCCGCGTCAATTGTGTGAACAGCAAAGAATGGTCGCCTCGTTCGCGCGCGACCTCTTCGAGAAAGCAGGCGTTCAAGTTTCGACCGCGCTATGGGACGGCGCCAGCTGTCTGGCGGAAATGAAGCGGGGGCGACAGGCGTCGCTCTGAACGCGCTAGACCGTCTCAACGCACCCGCATGCCCGGCGCTGCGCCCGGCCAAGGCTCAAGAACGTGGATGCCCGGCGCCACCTTTTCATCGGCGTGCGAGGCCGCGAGCACCATGCCTTCGCTGAGGCCGAACTTCATCTTGCGGGGGGCGAGGTTGGCGACCATCACGGTCAGCTTGCCTACTAGCTCGTCGGGCTGGTAGCCCGACGCGATGCCGCTGAAGACGTTGCGAGTTTTGCCCTCACCGACATCGAGCGTCAACCGCAGTAATTTGGTCGACCCCTCGACCGCTTCGCAGGCGACGATTTTGGCAATGCGCAGATCGATTTTCGCGAAGTCGTCGATCTTGATCTCGGGCGCGAGCGTTTCGCCGCCCGGGAGTGGCGTTGGGATGACCTCGGGTTCGAACAAGGCGTCGAGTTTGGCGGCATCGACACGCTGCATCAGGTGTTCGTAGCCGCCGATCGTGTGGGCGCCCAGCGCGCGGGCCGCGTCGTCGAAACGCAGCGGCTCGATCTTCAGAAAAGCTTCGACCTTTGTTGCGAGCGATGGCAACACAGGTTTCAGGTAGATCGTCAGCAAGCGAAAGGCTTCGATGCAGACCGAGCAGACGTCGTGCAGCACCGCGTCTTGGCCGGCCTGCTTGGCCAGCTCCCAGGGCTTGTTGCGGTCGACAAACTCGTTGACGGAATTGGCAACTGCCATAACCTCGCGCATTGCTTTTGCGAATTCGCGCTGCTCGTAGAGCAACTGGATCACCGACCGGTGAGCGCGCAATTCATCAAGCAGCACGCGGCCCTCGACCCCGACGTCAGCCGAAAGCATGCCACCAAACCGCTTGCTCAAAAATCCCGCCGCGCGGCTTGCGATGTTGATGTACTTGCCGACCAGATCGCTGTTGATCCGGCTGACGAAATCAGCGGGCACGAAGTCGGCATCCTCGACCCGCGCGTTGAGCTTGGCCGCGAAGTAGTAGCGCAGCCATTCGGGGTCGAGGCCCAACTCGAGGTACTTCAGCGGTGAGAGCCCGGTGCCGCGGCTCTTGCTCATCTTCTCGCCGTTGACGGTCAGATGCCCGTGCACGTGAATATGGTTGGGCACTTTGCGGCCGCTGAAATGCAGCATCGCTGGCCAGAACAGTGTGTGGAACGTAACGATGTCTTTGCCGATGAAGTGAATTTGCTCGACCTCGGGGTCTTTGACAAAAGCGTCGAAATCGGTTCGGCCCAGTTTGCTGAAATGATTCTTCAGCGACGCGAGATAGCCGACCGGCGCATCGAGCCAAACGTAGAAATACTTACCCGGCGCGTCAGGGATCTCGATGCCGAAGTAGGGCGCGTCTCGGCTGATGTCCCAATCGTTCAGGCCGACGTGG
>JAYUWC010000184.1:0-5182 GCA_043753755.1 Rhizobacter sp. | reverse complement strand
GGATCACGTCGTACTCGCCGTGCTTGCCCGAAAGCGCGTCGCGCACCTCGACCGGCACGATGCGTGTGTCGTCGGCGCCCACGCCGTGCAGCACCAGGTTCATGCAGGCCAGCCGCGCCACGCTGTCGACCAGCTCCACGCCGAGCAGCGCCTTCGTGTTCAGGTGCGTGATCTGGGCCTTGCTCAGCTTGCGCTTGCGAAGCTCGGTGTGTGCGGCCAGCAGAAAGCCGGCGGTGCCGCAGGCCGGGTCGCAGATGGTTTCGCCAGGCTGCAGGTTCATCACCTCGACGATGCCCTGGATGAGCGCACGCGGCGTGAAGTACTGGCCCGCGCCGCCCTTTACGTCCTCGGCGTTCTTCTGCAGTAGGCCCTCGTAGGCGTCGCCTTTCAGATCGGTGTCGAGCAGCGACCACTGTTCCTTGTCGATCAGGTCGACGATCAGGCGCTTGAGCTTGGCCGGGTCCTGGATCTTGTTCTGCGCCTTGCGGAAGATCACGCCGATCACACCGTCGGCCTTGCCTAGCGCTTCGAGCGTGTGGCGGTAGTGCACTTCGAGGTCGTCGGCATCGAGTTCGAGCAGCTTCGGCCAGCTCCACTGCCCGTCGATGATTGCTTTCTGGAGGAACGGCGCCTTCGTCTTCTCGTCGGCCATCTTCAGGAACAAAAGGAAGGTCAACTGTTCCACGTAGTCGCCATACGACAGGCCGTCGTCGCGCAGGATGTTGCAGTAGTTCCAGAGCTTCTGGACGAGGGTGGATGCGTTCATCTCGGCTTCACGGTTTCTTCAACAGGTCGGGGTGGTGAGTTGTCAGCCACGCACCCAAGGTTTTCAACAGCGCGGCGGCCTGCGCCGTGGCTTCGGCCACCATCTCGGGCTGCACCGATTCGCCCGAGTAGTCGGAGGTATTGCGTTTGCGGCGCAGCGCGTCCAGCACCACCCAGGTGGCGTTCGGCACGCTCAGCGTCAGCGGCAGGCTCTGGATCAGCGTCTGGTGGTGGCCTGGCTCGCTGGTGGACGGCCGATAACCCCCGGCCATCATCGCCGCCAGCGCGCATTGCATGACCGCCTTGTAGGCCGCGTCGAAGCGGTTCTCGTCGCTCACTGCCGTGACGCGCGAGTCAGCGAGGTTTCGCTCGGCTGCGACGAGCAGCCGCTGGATTTCGGCCGGCGTGGGCGCGTGTTCCTTCAACCGCCCGATCTTCAACAAGTTCTGCAAGGTCATGGTCGCTTCCGATCAGCCAGATTTTTTCGCGTTTCATCACGGTCTGCGCAAAGCCGTCGCCCGAGCGCAGCTTGGCAGCGAACTCGGCTGGCCGCATCGGCGTGACGTTCACCTCGCGCGCCAGCATGTCCTGGGTCGGCGCCAGCGCGGTCACGAGCGGCGCGAAGCCCGCATCGCCCAGCACCATCACATCCACGTCGCTTGCCGAACGGGCTGTGCCCGAGGCCATCGAACCGTACACGAAAGCGAGCGTGATCGACTCGACCAGCGGCGCCAGCGCGGCACGCAGCACATCGGCCAGCCCGGCCGTCTTGCGCAGCAGCCCGGCCAGCTCGGCGTAGACCGGTGAATCGCGGTCGGCGCGGTAGTGCACCTGGCGCCCGATCTCTTCGCGCTTCAACAAGCCGAGTTCGGTCAGCGCCGCGAGTTCGCGGTGCAGCGAGCCGGGCGAACTGCCGGTGATGCGAGCGAGCTCACGCACGTGCAGCGACGCCTCGGGCCGCAGCAGCAGCGTGCCGAGCACCGCACTGCGGGTCTGCCCGAGCAGATGGTGGGCGAGGGACTTCACGTTGTTCTCAAAATTGCTTCAATTGTAGCCGTTTTGAGAACACTCCTGCCACGAAGCGGGGCGTCAATGCGACGCGGGGGCGGTGAAAGCCGCCTGCAGGATGGACTGGCGCAGGCGCTGGGCGCGGGCGAGATTGGCGGCGACTTGCGCTTCGGCGACGCGGATCAGCGAGAGGCGGCGGTCGGCTTCGGCGACGATGCGGTGTTGTTCGGCGAGGGGAGGGAGGGGGACAACGGTCGCGCGCAATTGGTCGAAACTAAGGTGTGGCCTGCCTTGACCGTACATAAACGAGTCGAACTGCTTTTGCCCGTTCTCAGCGGAAACCAAGAAGGCCTCCAAGTATTTGGAAGTCGCGCCCTGAACAGGGCGAAGAAGCGCGACGCTCTGGCAAACGAAGTGTTCGGGCAGAGGCTTGTGCACGCGACAGATGTCGCCGGCGTTGGCGCCCACGATAGTGACCAGCAAGTCATCCACCTCGACCTGGCTGCGCGCCCGACTGGCGTCATCCTTCGGTGGATCAACCCGCTGCCTCATCGCCAGGTCGAGCGCCCCCATGCGAACGTTCTGCGCCATCAGAAAGATGCAAGAGCCGCGGTCATAGAACGGAGACCAGTCGCGCGAGCCGCTGGTGAGGTGGCTGCTCAATTGATCAAGACTCGCTAGGCACCAGCCATCGGGCAATTGCTGAGAATTGTCGGCGGATGGACTGGCAGGCTCGTTGTACTTGCCCTTGCGGCTCAGTCGGCTGCGACGGTCGGCAAGGATGCGATGCAGAAGCTGCGCGCCCGTCTCGAAGTCGCGGCCTTCCTCGCGGGCGAGTTCGGCTTCAGTGGGCACGAGGCGGCCTTCGCAGGCGGACTTGAGCACGCTGGCGCGGTAGCGCTTCAGGTTGGCTTGCACCCGATGCAGCGCGGCCACGCTGGCGTCGAGGCGGGAGAGTTGTTCGTCGAGGTAGGTGACGACTTCGCGCTGCCGATCGACCGTAGGTAGAGGGATCGGCGTCTCTTCGATGTGGGTGGCGCGAAGATTGTTGATGTTCGTGCCTGCCGCAAGGTCCGACGCACGGTCGCGGTATTGCGGACTTCGCAGGAAAGCAGCGATGTAGCTTGGGTCCACGCCAGCATTCGGTCGCAATGCGAAACAGAACGCGCCGAACGATCCCTTCCATGAACGCGTGAGAGGCGCCGCTTTGCCGACCACGGTTCGGCTGCCGCTCGATGCGACAACGAGAACGTCTCCGGCTCGCAGCAACTGGGTTTCGCTGACGCAGTTCGCTGGCACATAGACAAGTTCATCAAAGCTGAGCGACTGCTGGATATTCGTCGCTCTGAGCAACGCGACCAAGCCCTCGGCCGGCGCAGATCTCGCAGCCTCTTTCTTGTAAGTCACGCCGCGAATGACGGTCAGCAACTGACCGAGTCTTACTACAGGCACGGCCGGCTTGACCAGCACCTTGTAAATCGCAGGCTTCTCCTGCACCCCCAGCTTCATCGTCATCCCACCAGCGCCTCATTCAACTCATCCATCAACGGCCACAGCCGCTCGCCGAACACGCGGTACACCGGCCCGAGTTCGTTGGCACTTTGAAAATACTCGCGGTCCACGCTGCCGCTGGCGGCGATCGCGTCGCGCATGCGGTTCAGCCACGCGTGTTCCTCGTCGCTGAACGTCGCGCCCTGCTGCCGCTTCGCGCTCAGCCACGCATCGAAGCGGCTGGTCACATGGTCCTCGAACGGCTCCAGCGTCGGCTCCTGCTGCCACGCAAAACGCACCAGGCTCACGAGGTCGGTGAAGCGGGGCACGAAGCCGGGCTTGCGCTTCACCGCCTGCTGGTCGGCGATCTCGAAGGCGTGCCACAAGCCATCCGGCGTGAAGTGGCCGGGGCTGTGCGCGAGCTTGGCTTCCAGGTCTTTCAGCGTGTCTTCGCTCAGGCGCTTGCGATAGGGGCGGCTGTAGAGGATTTGCAGCGCCTCGATCTCGGCGCGGTTCGCCTCGATCCACTCGCGGAAGTTGCGCGTCAGGTTCTGCGCCCGCTCTTTCGCGGCGGCGTCGAGGCCGGCTTCGAGCACCACGTCTTGTGTCACGGTGTCGATGGTCTGCTCGGCTTCGCGCTTCAGGCCCGAGAGTGTGTCGCGCAGCAGCGGGTTGTCGAAGGGCGCGCACGCGGTGGCGACGAGCGTCGCCTTCGCGGCGTCGTGATCGGTGCCGGTGGATGCGGCGTGGTTCGCGATGCGGTCGGGGTCGGTGGCGTCGAGCAGGCGGTGCGTCAGCTCGCTCAAGGTCTGGCCGCAAGCATCGACCACCTGTTGGCGCTGCGGCTGGTCCACCTCGCGGTCGAGCCGTGCGATGCGGTTCGCCAGGCTCAGCAGCGCGTCGTCGTCGCGGCTGCCGAACGCCAGGCCCAGCATCAGCTTGTCGAAGGCGACGCCGGGCTTGCGCTCCATCGGCCGGCTGTCGGTCTTGTCGCTCTCGCAGACACCGACGGCGTCGACGATCACGAAGCGCGTCTTCGCCTTCGCGTCGGCGCCGCTCACGGCCTGCAATTCGGTCGGGCTGACGGTGCGGGTGCCGCGGCCCTTCATCTGCTCGAAGTAGGCGCGGCTCTTCACGTCGCGCATGAACAGCAGGCATTCGAGCGGCTTGATGTCGGTGCCGGTGGCGATCATGTCCACCGTGACGGCGATGCGTGTGGCCGGGCTGTTGCGAAAGGTCGCGATCATCGTCTCGGGTTTTTCGCGCTGGTTCGTGGCCGGGTCGTAGCTCATGTAGGTGATCTTCTTGCAGAAGTCGTTGCCGCGGCCGAACACCTCGCGGGCGATGCGCACGATGTCTTCGGCGTGGCTGTCGTCCTTCGCGAACACCAGTGTCTTGGGCACCATCGCGCGCTGGTCGAAGAGTGCGGGCAGCGCGTCCTTGAACGCTTGCAGCACGGTGCGGATCTGGCTCGGCACGACCACGCTGCGGTCGAGCTGGCGGGCCTCGTATTCGAAGTCTTCGTCGAGCTGCTGCCAGCGCATGGCGCGGTCGAGCCGGTTGCGCTTGTCGACGTGAAAACCGGCCTCGACCTTGCCGCCTTGCGCGGTCACTTCGGTCTTGATGCGGTAGACGTCGTAGCCCACGTTCACGCCGTCGGCGACGGCGCGCTCGTGGTTGTATTCCATCACCAGGTTGCCATTGAAGAAGCCGATGGTCTGCTTGCTCGGCGTCGCGGTCAGGCCGATCAGGTGCGCGTCGAAGTACTCGAGCACCTGGCGCCACAGGTGGTAGATGCTGCGGTGGCACTCGTCGGTGACGATGAAGTCGAAGGCCTCGATCGGCAGCGCGGGGTTGTAGGCCACGTCTTTGGGGCGGCCGTCAGCGGCGAGCTCGAAGCTGGAACGTTCGTCGAGCT
>JAYUWC010000183.1:0-5185 GCA_043753755.1 Rhizobacter sp. | reverse complement strand
CAAGCCCTCGAGAACCGAGTCGGTGCGGCCGGGGTAGGCGAACTTGACGTTTCGAAATTCGATCTCGCCGCGCAGTTGCGGGCGCTCGACGAAGGTCTGCCCGGCTTCGCGCTCGACGGGTTTTTCCATCACCCGGTTCAAGTTTTCGAGTGCCGTGCGCGCGCCCTGGTACTGCATCATCAATCCGACGATCTGCCCGGCGGGTGCGAGCGCGCGCGAGGCCAGCATGCTGGAGGCGATCAACGCGCCCATCGTCAGCTCTTTCTGACCGATCAAGTGCACGCCGATGATGATGATCGCGACCGAGACCAACTGGATGATCGTGCTGGTGCTGTAGGTCGCCGCCGATGACAGCGCCCGCATCTTTACGTTGGTTTTGGCAAGAAAGAGGTTGGTGCGTTCCCACTTGGCCTGCACCACGCCCTCTGCGCCTTGGGCCTTGATAGTCTCGATGCCGGTCAGGCTTTCGATCAGCGTGGCGTTGCGCATCGCACCGGCCCGGTAGGTGGTCTCGGCCAACTCGTGCAAGCGCTGCTGCTGCACCCACCCCAGGCCGAGGATGATGAGCCCGGCGATCACCACCGGCAACGCCAGCCACGGCGAAATCCAGAGCATCACCAACACGAACAACAGTGCGAACGGCAGGTCGATCAGCGCGGTCACGGTTCCCGAGGCGATGAAATCACGCACCTGCTCGAAACCGCGCAGGCTGGCGGCGAACGAGCCGACCGATTCGGCGCGGTGCTCCAGCCGCATACCAAGTACTTTTTCCATCAGCGTGGCCGAAAGTTGAACATCGACCCGCGCGCTGGCCTCGTCGACGAAGTGGCTGCGCAGAATGCGCATCGACCAGTCGGCGGCGAGCAGCAACACGATGCCGATCGCCAGCGCCCACAAGGTCTCGATCGCGTTGTTCGGCACCACGCGGTCGTATACGTTCATCGAGAACAGCGGGAACGCGAGCGCGAACAGATTGATCAGCAGCGCCGCCCACATGACGTCGCGGTAGACGAAGCGCTGGCGCAGCATCGCGCCCCAAAACCAGTGGCGCGAGCGCGGCGTCTGGCTCGCGCCCAGGCTGCTGGTGCGCTTGTCGAAGCGAAAGTGCGGCCGCACGAACAGCACGACGCCGCTGAAGCGGCCCGCCAAATCGGCTTCGCTTAGCGCGACCGAACCCTGGCCGGTCTCGGGCAACAAAACACGCGCGGTTTCGCCCTCGAGGCCGAGCAACACGCAGGCTCGGTTGTCTTTCAGGATGAGGATGGCTGGCAGCGCAGCCGCGTCGATCGCGGCCAGCGCGACGCGCTGCAGCTGCGTGGCCATGCCCGCACGCTCGGCGGCGCGTTCGACCAGCTCGAGCGTCATGCGGCCATTGACCAGCGGCATGCCCGCCGAAAGCGAAGCGCGCGAGGCCGCCTGGCCATGCAGCCGGCAGATCTCGACCAGGCAATCGAGAAGCGGGTCAGGGTGAATCAGGTCTTCGCGCAAGCGCGGCTGGTCGGTGGCCGCGGCAATAGGCTTGACTGGCGCTGGCGCAACGGTTTGAAAGAGGTCTTGGGACACAGGCAGGTCGGGTCAGGGCTCGCAGGCAGGGGCTTTACGCGATATCGGCACAGTGCACGTCGAATTGACCCCGTCGCCTGTCTGCGAAGTAAAGCCGCAAGGTTTCACCAACCGTGCGAAAGGCGATCTCGTCCCACGGAATTTCGTCTTCGCTGAACAGTTTCGCTTCGATCGTCTCGGGGCCCGGTGCGAGTTCGGCATCGAGCAGACGCGCGCGAAAGTACATGTGGACCTGGCCGACCCGCACGACGCTCAACACCGTGAACAGGCCCTGCATCTCAAAGTGCGCGCCGGCCTCTTCAACGGTCTCGCGGGCTGCGCCCTGCTCCAACGTTTCGCCCAGTTCCATGAAGCCCGCAGGCAGCGTCCAGAGGCCGAAGCGGGGTTCGATGTTGCGGCGGCAGAGTAAGACCCGATCGCCCCAGATCGGCACGGTGCCGACCACGTTCAACGGGTTCTCGTAGTGAACCGTGCCGCAGACCGTGCAGGTCGCCCGCTCGCGGTTATCTGCGGTCGGCACGGCATACACCGCAGCACCGCCGCAGACCTTGCAGTGTCTGATGTTTTGCGGGATCGACATGGGCGCGAGTGTAGCCGCGCACCCCTGCGCGGACAGGCTTGCGGCCGACGTTTCCAGCCTTCGCGTGGCATCATGCTTTACCAGCCGATCGACTGGTTTGCGCAACCCATGAATCATCCGCCATGAGCTTCGTCTTCACGCCACCTGCGATCGCCGCTGTTGCGGTTGAGGGCGACACCGCCACCTTTCCTGTTCACCGCATCTATTGCGTCGGTCGCAACTACATCGAGCATGCGGTCGAGATGGGCCACAGCGGCCGCGAAGCGCCGTTCTTCTTCATGAAGCCGGCCGACGCGGTGCTCCCGGTGGGCGAGGGCAGGACCGGCCGCATGCCGTATCCGACGATGACCAAAAGCCTGCACCACGAGCTTGAGCTGGTGGTGGCGATCGGCCGAGGTGGGCGACAGATCGCGGTCGAAAGCGCTCTGGAACATGTGTGGGGCTATGCGGTCGGCCTCGACATGACCCGGCGCGACCTACAAAACGAGTCAAAGAAGCTGGGGCGGCCGTGGTGCACCGCCAAGGGCTTCGACGCATCGGCGCCGATCGGGCCGATTCGCCGCGCCGAGCAGTGTCGGCTCACAGCGAACTCCAAAATCTCGTTGACCGTCAACGGTCAGCCGCGCCAGAGCAGCACGCTGGGCAAGCTGATCTGGAGCGTGCCCGAGGTGATCGCCCACGTGTCGACCTATTGGGCGCTGCAACCGGGCGACCTGATCTTCACCGGCACGCCCGAGGGCGTGGGCGCGGTCGAGGTCGGCGACACCCTGAGCGCGCAAATCGACGGGCTGGGCGGCCTCGAAGTCGTGGTGACCGCTGGGTGACGCTGGCGGCTGATGCGTCGGGTGCTCGGGCCTTGAAAGACCCCGATTGGTTGGTGCCCGACTGGGCGGTCGAGCGTGTCGGCGCATTGATGACCACGCGGCACGGCGGCGTGAGCACCGGACCGTTCGCGAGCTTCAACCTGCGGGCGGCCACCGGTGACGACCCCACCGCCGTCGCGGCCAACCAGCGCCGGCTGGCGGAGGTGATCGGCGCGACGCCGATGTGGCTGAATCAGGTTCATGGCGCGCGCCTGGTTCGCCTGACCGCAGCCGACGCCCGAGGCGACGCGCCTCTTCATGCCGCCGATGCCTGCATCACCACCGAGCACGGTATCGCTTGCTGCGTGCAAGTGGCCGATTGCTTGCCGGTGCTGTTTGCGGCCGCCGATGGCCGAGCGGTCGGTGCCGCACATGCGGGTTGGCGCGGCCTGGCCGCCGGCGTGCTCGAAGCCACGCTCGCTGCGTTGACCCAGGACGCCGAGTGCGCGCCGGGCGACGTGCACGCCTGGCTGGGCCCCTGCATCGGGCCGACGCGATTCGAAGTGGGGCCCGATGTGCTCGAGGCTTTCGGTGTTGCGCCCCTCGCCAATTCATCCGGCCGTTTCACGCCCGCAGCTGAAGGCAAATGGTGGGCCGACCTGCCGGCGCTCGCGACCGATCGGCTGCGCGCAGCGGGCGTGCGCGCGATCAGCGGCGGCAGCTGGTGCACGGCCAGCGATGCGTCACGTTTTTTTTCGTTCCGCCGTGACCGCGTCACCGGCCGGATGGCCGCCGCTGTCTGGATCGAGAACGACCGCCTCGGATGAGGTCTCGTCGGCAGCGACGACTTCGGCGGCACGCCTTGCCCGTTTGCGCGCCGGGCTCATGAACAGATAGCCCACGATGGCCAACGGCAACACACCGTAGAGCAGCAGCGTGAAGACTGCCCCCAGCACCGTGCCCTGCGGGCCGGTGGCTTCGACCACCGCGACCATCAGCACGACGTAAATCCACGCGATTGCTACGAGAAGCATCGGCAAGCGCCCCTAAAGTTTTGTCTCAATGTGAATTCGATGTCGTACTGCAGTAGAACCACGGGTCTCGCGCCGATGTACAAACCGCCGCGACTGACGTAAAACGACTGGCAGGTGCCGATGCAAACTGCCGCGCACCTGCCGAGACATTCCATGAAAAGCTCCCCCGATTCTGCGGCTGCAATTTTGCCGATCGCTGTCAGCACGACCGAAAAAATGCAGGCGCTGCAGCACACCTGGGCCGAAGTCTGGGGCGCGGTCAGCGGTCTGCAGTTGCCGACGGCGGCGCTGACCGACCTGCAGTCGGCCTATGTCGAAGAGTCGACCCGGCTCTGGAACCAATCGCTCCGCTCGGCGACCACTGTGCAGTCTCTCGCGCCAGACCGGCGTTTCGCCGCGGTCGATTGGCAGCAACACCCCGCGAGCGCCTACACCGCGCAGATGTATTTGCTGAACGCCCGCACCTTGCTGCGCATGGCCGACAGCCTCGAGGGCGACGACAAAACCCGCCAGCGCATTCGCTTTGCGGTGCAGCAGTGGATCGATGCGAGTTCGCCCAGCAACTACCTCGCGCTCAACCCGGAAGCGCAGCGCAAGGCGATCGCCTCGAAAGGCGACAGCATCACGCTCGGCCTGCAGCACCTGCTCGACGACCTGCGGCGCGGCCACGTGTCGCAAACCGACGAAAGCGTGTTCGAGATCGGCCGCAATGTCGCGACCACCGAGGGTTCGGTGGTGTTCGAGAACGCGCTGTTCCAGCTGATCGAATACAAGCCGCTCACGCCCAAGGTGCATGCCCTGCCGATGCTGTTCGTGCCGCCATGCATCAACAAGTTCTACATCCTCGACCTGCAGCCCGAGAACTCGTTGATCCGCTACACCGTGGCGCAGGGGCACCGGGTCTTCGTCGTCAGCTGGCGCAACGCCGACGACAGCATCAAGACCTGCACCTGGGACGACTACATCGAAGACGCTGCGATCCGCGCGATCGGCGTGGTGCAAGAGATCACCGGCAGCCGCGAGATCAACACGCTGGGGTTTTGCGTCGGCGGCACCATCCTCGCGACCGCGCTGGCGGTGCTCGCCGCGCGCGGCGAAAAGCCCGCGGCGAGCGTGACCCTGCTCACCACCTTTCTCGACTTCAGCAGCACCGGCGTACTTGACTTGTTCATCGATGAGCCGATGGTGAAAATGCGCGAGATGAC
>JAYUWC010000182.1:0-5186 GCA_043753755.1 Rhizobacter sp. | reverse complement strand
GCGGTTCATGTCCTGGCTGCGGCTGGTTTGCGCCTTGATGACGACGACGCCCTCGGCGGTGATGCGCTGGTCACGCAGGGCGAGCAGGCGCTCCTTGACGTCATCAGGCAATGACGACGCCGGGATGTCGAAGCGCAGATGTATCGCGCTCGACACCTTGTTGACGTTCTGCCCACCGGCGCCCTGCGCACGGATCGCCGTGAACTCGACTTCGTGTTCGAGCACGGTGGGCATCGGGGTGCCGTTCATGAGAGACGGGCCACGTTGAATTCAGCCACCGGCGTCGAGTCGCGTTTCGCCCAGCGCGAACGACGCCTTGCGAATCAGCCCGCCGGTCACTTCATAGATGCAGATCCTCTCGACCGTGCCGCGGCCCCGGGAGAAGTTGCGGGTGATGAGCTCGCTGTCGACGACCACGTTGCCGACCACGACCCGCTCGCGCAGCGCGGCGTGCAGGTCGGGTTCGGTGAATCGGGTGACGAAGCGGGCGCGCATCTCGTCGTGCCCCCGTGCCAGCAGTTCACCATGCAACGTGTATTGCTCGGCATCTGCCGCGTAGGTGCGCAGCAGCGCCTCGATGTCTTTGGCGTTGTAGGCGTCGAGCTGCGACTGCACGACCTCGACCGCTGTCAGCTCGGTCATCACACCACCCGCACCGGCACCCGCGCAGCCAGCCCGCACATCAGCTCGTAGCCGACCGTGCCGGCAGCGTGTGCGATCTCGTCGATCGGCAGCAAGGCCCCGCCGGCGCTCTCGCCCCAGAGCGTGGCAACCGTGCCGACGCCGGCTTCGGGCACGGGCGTGAGGTCGACCGTGATCATGTCCATCGAGACCCGGCCCACGAGCGGCACGCGCACCTCGCCGACCAGCACCGGCGTGCCGTTCGGCACGACGCGCGGGTAGCCGTCGGCATAACCGCAGGCGACCACGCCGATGCGCATTGGTCGCTCGGCAGTGAAGCGGCTGCCGTAACCGACATGCTCGCCGGCCTCGACGTTTTGGGTGGCGATCAGCTGGCCGCGCAGGCTCATGGTGGGCCGCAGTTGCCAGTCGGCGATCGTGCGCTGCGGGTGGTCGGGCGACGAGCCGTAAACCATGATGCCGGGGCGGACCCAATCGGCGCGCGCGGCCTCGTCTCGCGGCGCGAAGCGCAGCGTCGCGGCGCTGTTGGCCAGCGTGCGCTCGCCGGGCAACTCGCGGGTGGCGGCCTCGAACACGGCGAGCTGATGGGCAATGCCGCGCTCGCCGTCGGCATCTGAAAGGTGGGTCATCAGCACGACACTCTCGACCTGCGTGAGGCCACTCAACCGGCGCCATGCGTGGGTATAGGCCTCGGGGCGAAAGCCGAGCCGGTTCATGCCGCTGTTCATCTTCAGGAAGACCTGATGCGGCGCGTGGGTCTTGTGCGCGGCGAGCCAGTCGATCTGGGCCTCGTGGTGCACCGTGTGCCAGAGGTTCAGGCGCGAGCAGAGTTCGAGATCACGAGGCTCGAAGCAGCCCTCGAGCAGCAGCACCGGCCCGCGCCAGCCGAGCGCGCGGATGCGCTCGGCCTCGCTCAGGTCCAGCAGCGCGAAGCCGTCGGCGCCTTTTAGGCCGGCGTAGGCCCGCTCGATGCCGTGTCCGTAAGCATTGGCCTTGACGATCGCCCAGACCTTGGCGTCGGGCGCCGCGGCCCGGGCGCGGCGCAGGTTGTGGGCGAGCGCATCGGTGTGGATCAGGGCTTCGACAGGGCGCGGCATGGACCGATTCTGCCAGCGGGTGTCGGGTCAAACCCGCATGCTATAAACCCGCCGCAAGGAGACCCATGCGACCACCTTCGACCACGTTCCGGCGCGCGTGCAGCCGATGAAAAAGGGGTTCGCGACCATCATGGCAGCGCAGTTTTTCAGCGCGCTCGCCGACACCGCGCTCGGTGTGGTGGCCCTCGAGATGCTGCGGGCCGAGAACATGGCCTCACGGGTCGCGTGGCTGGCGCCGATGCTGGCGCTGTTCTATGTCGTGCTCGCGCCGTTTCTCGGTGCCTTTGCCGATTCGCGACCCAAAGGCCGGGTGATGTTGGCGGCCAACGGCGTCAAGATGATTGGTTGCCTTTTGATGCTCGCCGGCGTGAACCCGCTGCTCGCGTATGCGGTGGTCGGTCTCGGCGCCGCGGCCTATTCGCCGGCCAAGTACGGCATCGTGATCGAGCTCTTGCCGCCCTCTCAATTGGTCAAGGCCAACGGCTGGATCGAGGGCCTGACCATCGTGTCGATCATTCTCGGCATCGTGTTCGGTGGGCAGCTCGTCGGGCCGACCGTGTCGCGACACCTGCTAGCGCTCAACGCGCCGTATTTCGACACCGGAATCAACACCGCGCCCGAGTCGGCGCTGGTGGTGCTGATGGGCTTCTATGCCGTTGCCGCCCTGCTCAACTTGCGCATCCCGCGCACCAACGCCGTGCTGCAGCCGATCGGCCACAGCGTGATGGCGCTCGTGACCGACTTCGTCGACTGCAACGCGCGCCTTTGGTCCGACAAGCTCGGCCAGATCTCGCTCGCCACCACCACGCTCTTCTGGGGCGCCTCGGGCAACTTGAAAAATATCGTGTTCGCATGGGCTGCGATCGCGCTGGGCTACACCACTTCGCAGACGTCGGCGCTGGTCGGCATCCTGGCCTTCGGCACCGCGGCGGGCGCGATCCTGGCAGCGTCGCGCGTGCAACTGCACACCGCTACCCGCGTGATCCCGCTCGGCATCTGCATGGGCGTGTTGGTGGTGTCGCTCAACCTGATCTCGAGCCCGTGGGTGGCCGCGCCGTTCTTGTTGGTGCTGGGCGCGGTCGGTGGTTATCTGGTGGTGCCGATGAATGCGTTGCTCTACCACCGCGGCGCCAGCCTGATGGGTGCGGGGCGATCGCTGGCCGTGCAAAACTTCAACGAGCAGGCGTGCATCCTCGGCTTCGCGGCGTTCTATATCGGCATGACGCGCTTGGGCGTTTCGGTGTTCATGTCGATCGGGCTGTTCGGGCTCTGCGTGGCCGCCACGATGGGGCTGGTGTGGCGCTGGCACCGCTCGAATGCGCAGCGCTACCCGGCCGAGGTAGCGCACCTGTTGGCCGTGGCGCGCGGTGACGCCCACCGACCGCAGGCCGCGCCGACACCGGTAGGGGCTAACCCGGCGTCTGTTTCAGGCCCTTAGATCACGCGCCGGCAACAGCGACAATCCCTGACAAATTTTCGCCAACGTTTCGGCAGCTGCACCCGCCCATGTTCTCGCAATTTCTCGAGCCTTCAAGGCAGCCGCCCCGCGCATGAAACGCGGCTTCTACACGATCATGTCGGCGCAGTTCTTCAGCTCGCTGGCCGACAACGCGCTGCTCGTCGCCGCGATCGAGATGTTGAAGACGACCAACGCGCCGTCGTGGCACATCCCTGCGCTCGGGCCGATGTTCGCGTTGTTCTACGTGATCCTCGCGCCCTTTCTAGGCGCCTTCGCCGACGCGGTGCCGAAGGGCAAGGTGATGCTGATGGCCAACGGCATCAAGATCGTCGGCTGTTTGCTGATGCTGTTCGGCGGTCACCCGCTCTTGGCCTATGCCATCGTCGGCCTCGGCGCAGCCGCTTACTCGCCCGCGAAATACGGCATCCTGACCGAGCTGCTGCCCAATTCGCAGCTGGTCAAGGCCAACGGCTGGATCGAGGGGCTGACGATCATGTCGATCATTCTCGGGATCGGGCTCGGCGGTCAGCTGGTCGGGCCGGTGGTGTCGCGGCATTTGCTGGCGTTCGATTTGCCGCTGATCGAAACCGGCATCAACACCGCGCCCGAATCGGCGATCGCGCTCATCGTGGCGCTCTACATCGCTGCAGCGCTTTTCAACCTGCGCATCCCGCGCACCGAGGCGCCGCTGCAGCCGCTCGGCCACGGCGTATTGGGCCTCATGCGCGACTTCTCGAGCTGCAACGCCCGGCTCTGGTCCGACAAGCTCGGGCAGATCTCGCTCGCCACGACCACGCTCTTCTGGGGCGTCTCGGGCAACCTGCGGATCATCGTGTTCGCGTGGGCCACGGCGGCGCTCGGCTACACCACCACGCAGGCGACTTCCCTCGTGGCGGTGGTGGTGGTCGGCACCGCTGCCGGTGCGGTCCTGGCCTCAGTCCGCATGAAGCTCGATCAAGCGACCAGCGTGATCCCGATGGGCATCGTGCTGGGGCTGCTGGTGATTGGCCTGAATGCGATCTCGAACGTGTGGTTGGCTGCACCCTTCCTGATCTTGCTCGGCGCGATCGGCGGCTACATGGTGGTGCCGATGAACGCGCTGCTGCAGCACCGCGGCGCCAATCTGATGGGTGCAGGCCGCTCGATCGCGGTGCAAAACTTCAACGAGCAGGCCTGCATCCTCGGCCTCGGCGCGTTCTACACCGGCATGACCAAGTTCGGCCTCTCGGCGTTCACCGCCATCGCGCTTTTCGGCACCGTGGTGGCCGGCACGATGTGGCTGATCTACCGCTGGCACCGCAGCAACTGCGTCACCTACCGCGCCGAGCTCGAGCACCTACTCACGATCGCACGCAGCGACAAGCATTGAGTGCCTTGCGCATCGCCGTCGCGCAGGTCGCGATGCGGTGGGAGACCACTGCCAACCTCGCCGTGATCGAGCCCACGATGCGGCTGGCGGCCGAGCGCGGCGCGGCGATCTGCGTCTTCTCGGAGCTGGCAGTCACGGGCTTTCACCGGCGCATCTGCGATGAGGCGACGTTCGGGAAGGTCGACCCGGCGGTTGCTTGCATCCGTTCGCTTGGCAGTCGCTCGGCATGGCCTGCGCCGTTGGCGCGCCGAGCTTCGGCGCCGGCGCGATCCACAACAGTTATCTGCACATCGATGAGCGCAGCCAGCTTGCCGGGCAGGTCGACAAGACCGGGCTGACGGTTGCCGAGGCCACGTTCTTCCACGGGGGCCGGGGGGGCCGGGGGCGGCCGGTCGCGGTGTTGCAGGGCCGCAAGGTAAGCGCCGTGATGTGTCGCGAGATCGAAGATTCGGCGCTGGTCAAACACCACCTGCCGCCAGGCGCGACCGAACTGATCTTTTGGCCCGGCCTGATCGGCACCTTGTGCTGGTCAAGCTTTCTCGGACACCGCGATAGGTTGATTGATTGCCGATTGCTGCTCGAAGGCATTGGGTGGCAAGTTGCCCAGTTTGGAGTGCAG
>JAYUWC010000181.1:0-5190 GCA_043753755.1 Rhizobacter sp. | reverse complement strand
TTGGGATGGCGCGGGCGGTCTGTGGTGTCGGGGCTTGGCCGCGCGCTTGCCCGGTACGGCAGCTCGGCCGGGGTGGCCTGGAAGTGGTTGCGGTAGAGAGGGTCGTCGCGCGCGGCGGTGCGCTCGGTGGGGGCGAGGTTGTCGATTCGGCCGCTGCTGCCGCCGATGCCGCTCATGCGCTGCAGGAAGGCAGCGGCGTCGGCGCGCAGGTTGTTGCGGGCCTGGTGGTGCACTGCGGTGATGGCGTAGTGCTCGGGGCCTGCGGCACCTGCTGCACCACCCACGCCAGCCGGCAGGCCGATGAGGGCCACGGTGCTGCCGGGGCTGAGTCGGCGCACGTGGCTGGTGCCGCCTGCCCGTTGCTGGGTGGTGGCGAGGGCTTCGCTCTGGCGTTGGGCGATGCGCTGGGCCTGGGGGCTGTCTTCGACGCTGTAGGCGCCTGGCGTGTCGGCGTGGATGAGCTCTAAGCCCTGGAGCCGGCCGGGGGCGCTGGGCTGCGCTGCCTGGGCGCTGTGGCTGCTGCGTTGGCGGTGGTCCCAGGTCGCCAGGCTCATGCCTTGGGTGCCGGTGGCACGGGCGGCCTGCCATCTGGTGAGGCTGTCTTCTTTGAGGCTGGCGCTGGCGCTGCTGGTGTAGCGGATCTCGGGCTGCGCGCCGGGCTCGAAGGCGCCGTTGTGGTCGGCGATGACGAGGGTGTGTTGGTCTGTCGTGTGCTCGAACCAGTAGAAGAGGCCTTCTTCAACGAGCAGCCGTTCCAAGAAGGCGAGGTCGGTCTCGTCGAACTGGGTGGTGAGGCTGCGCTGGGGGTAGGCGGCGGGGTCGCTCAGCTCCCAGCGCCAGGCGGGGGCGAGTGCGCCTTGGCCCTTCCAGTCGGCCAGCAGCTCGTCGATGATTTGCGGGACGCTCTGGTTCTGGAAGATGTAGCTGTCTTGCCGGTGACCGAGGAACGCGAGCCACGGGGCGAGGCTCAGGCGGTAGCGGGCCAAGCCGCCGTCGCTGCCGAGCAGGGCCGCGGCGGTGATGTGGGCGTGGATGGGGCGCAGGGCGCCGGTGCCGGCGGGGGTGAGCAGCTCGATGAGCACGGGCTGGCCGAGCAGGGAACCGAGGTCGAGCGCGGCGTCGGTCGAGACGGCGAGCAGCTCGAAGGCGAAGCCGGGGGTGCCGGGGGTGCCGTGGCTGCCGTCCGGCGCCGGGGCGACGCATTCGGTGCCGGTGAGGCGCTCGGCGAGCAGGGTGTTGGGGGCGAGCGCCATGCCCGGCAGGCTCAGCCGCAGCAGCCGGTCGTGCTGGCTCAGGCCGGACAACGCGGCTTCGATTGCGCTCTGCGCAGCGTAGGTGGCGGCGTCGATGATGGCGCTCATGATGGGGTCTCTCTGGGGCTTTCTGGATGGGGCGGTGTGCGGACGGTCAGCCGGGCTGGCGACGTTGGCGACGTCAGCGACGCCGGTTCTTGAACCAGCGCGAAAGCACGATTGCGAGACCGACGACGGCAAACAGTTGCTGCGCGACCAGCTCACCCGTCAACACGCCCGCGCTGCCGGCGGCACTGCGGAAGGCCGGGTTTTGCGTGGTCTGGATCAGGGTCGTGTGGGTGAGGTTCAGGTCGACTTGCTGGCCGATGCCTTGCAACAGATCGTTGACCGCCTTGAGCAAATCGCCGAGCGTGCTGGGCTCGAAGCCGCTTTTGAATTCGAGCAGCGCAAAAGCAGCGCGCGCGGCTTTGCGGCGCACACGGTCGAGGTCGTTCGAGAGCGAGTCGATGCGGGCCTCTTCGCGCCAGCGGTCGGCGTGCGGCACTTGTTTGGCGGCCTGCGCCATGCGCGCCAGCTGGGCCTCGAGGCCACGCAGCTGCCGCAAGCAGCGTTCTAGCCCGCTTTCGTGCTCGGCCATGGCGTGGGCAAAGTCACGGTAGCGCTGCGACTCGAAGAAGACGCGTTGGTCGTCGACCAGACCCGGGGCCTCTTGCACCAGCCGCGCGGTGTCGGCCTGCGCGAGCCGGCGCTGCAGGCGGTCGAGCGCGGCTTCGAGTTGGTTGGTCTGGGTGGTCATGGTGCCTCGACTTCGGTGGGTGAACGTTTGTGATCGAAGAGCCGCGACCCTGCAATCCCTCGAGAGGACGAATCAGGTGACTTTGTATTTGAATTGGCCGTCTTTGCCGGCGGTGACCTTGACCTTGCCGATCGGCTCGCCCTCGGCCATGCGGCTGAGCACGGTGTTGGCCACCTCGGGCAGCAAGGTGCCGTTCAGGATGTGGTCGACGTTGCGTGCGCCGGAGTCGACCTCGGTGCAGCGGGCGAGCACGGCTTCGACCAGGGCTTCGTCGTACTCGAAGGCGGCGCGGTGGTTGGCGAGCACGCGCGCCTGGATGCGGCCGAGCTTGAGGCGAATGATCTTGACCAGGGTGTCGTCGCCGACCGGGTAGAAGGGCACGACCTTGAGCCGGCCCAGAAAGGCGGGCTTGAAGGCTTTGTAGAGCGCGGGGCGGACGATGGCCTCGAGGGCTTCGGCATTCGGCCACTGGTCTTCGGCCGGCGGCGGCTCGCCGGGTTTGCCGAGGCAGGCTTGCATCAACGGGGCCGAGCCGATGTTGGAGGTGAGGATGATCAGGGTGTTGCGAAAGTCGATTTCGCGGCCTTCGGCGTCGTCGAGCACGCCTTTGTCGAAGACCTGGAAGAAGAGTTCGAGCACGTCGGGGTGGGCTTTTTCGACCTCGTCGAGCAAGACCACGCTGTAGGGCCGGCGGCGCACGGCTTCGGTCAGCACGCCACCTTCGCCGTAGCCCACGTAGCCGGGCGGCGAACCTTTGAGGCCAGAGACGCTGTGCGCCTCCTGGTACTCGCTCATGTTGATGGTCACGCAGTTGCGCTCACCGCCGAAGAGCGCGTCGGCCAACGCCAGCGCGGTCTCGGTCTTGCCGACGCCGCTCGGGCCGACGAACAAGAACACGCCTTGTGGCTTGTTCGGATCTTCGAGGCCGGCGCGAGCGGTGCGCACCCGCTGGGCGATGGCCTCGAGCGCGTGGCGCTGGCCGATCACCCGCTCTTCGAGTGCGGGGCGCAGCGCGAGCACGGTCTTGATTTCGTCTTTGACCATCTTGCCGAGCGGCACGCCAGTCCATGCGGCGACGATCTCGGCAACGACGTGGCCATCGACCTGCATCGCGACCATCGGCGACTCGCCTTGCAAGGCGCGCAAGGCGTCGATCTTGGAATGCAGCGCGAGTTCGATTTCGGTGGGTGCCGTGGATTTGGATTTTTTCTTGGATGCAAGCGCGACGATCGATGCGGTTGCGGTTGCGGTTGCGGTTGCGGTTGCGGTTGCGGGCGCAGGTGCCGATGCGGGCGCTGCCACCTCGGCCGCCGTCGCCGCGCCAGACGTCTCACCCAGCAGCTGCGCGCGCAGCGTTTGAATGTCGGCGACCAATGCTTGCTCGCCCGCCCAACGCTCGCGATCGGCGGCGAGTTGGGCATCGAGCTGCGCACGCTCGCCTGTCAACGCGGCGAGGCGCTCGGCGTCGGGGTCATGCACTGCTGTCTTGGCGCCGACCTTGGCGCCCACTTTTGTGACGGGAGGAGGGCGAGCGGCCGTGACAGCGTCGCGCGTGAGGGCCTTGATCTCGGCGTCCATGCGCTCGAGCTTTTTGCTGGTGTCGTCGATCGCCGCTGGGGTAGAACTTTGCGATAGCGCGACCTTGGCGCAGGCGGTGTCGAGCACGCCGATGGCTTTGTCGGGCAGCTGCCGGCCGATGATGTAGCGGTGCGAGAGGCGCACGGCTTCGGTGATCGCGGCGTCGAGCACGCGCACGCCGAAGTGCTTTTCCATCAGCGGCGCCATGCCGCGCAACATGGCCGCGGCGATCAGCTCGCTGGGCTCCTCGACCTTCACGACCTGAAAGCGGCGTGCCAGCGCAGCGTCTTTCTCGAAATACTTTTTGTATTCGCTCCAGGTGGTCGCGGCCACGGTGCGCAGCTCGCCGCGCGCGAGTGCGGGCTTGAGCAGATTGGCCGCATCGCTCTGCCCGGCGGGGCCGCCCGCGCCGATCATGGTGTGGGCTTCGTCGATGAACAGGATGATCGGCTTGGCGCTGCGCTTGACTTCATCGATCACGCCGCGCAGCCGGTTCTCGAATTCGCCCTTGACCGACGCGCCGGCTTGCAAGAGGCCCATGTCGAGCGTGTGCAGCTCGACGTTGACCAGCGGTGGCGGCACATCACCCGCGACGATGCGCAGCGCCAAACCTTCGACCACCGCGGTCTTGCCGACGCCGGCCTCGCCGGTGAGGATGGGGTTGTTTTGCCGGCGTCGCATCAGGATGTCGATGACCTGGCGAATCTCGTGCTCGCGGCCGATGACCGGGTCGAGCCGGCCGTCGCGTGCCCGCTGCGTGAGGTTGGTCGTGAACTGATCGAGCGCGGGCGTGGCACCGGTGCCGGTGGGCTGCGCCTCCTGCCGTGCGGCGGCATCGGCGTCGGCGGCCTCGCCGGCGGGCGCGTCGGCGCTGCGCATCGATTCAGTCGACTCTTGCGAGCCTTTGGTGAGCTCGCCTAGGCGGTGTTTGAGGTCGTCGAGCTTGAACTTGACGAAGAGCTTGGAGCCGCGGTACGCGAGCTGGCTCAGATCGGGCGCTGTCAGCAGCGCCATGAGCAAGTGGCCGGAGCGAATGCGGTGATGGTGGGCATCGAGCGACGCGATCAACCACGCATGCTCGAACAGCGCCGGCAAGTGCGGGCTGAACACCGGCGTGCGGGTGTTGCCGTTTTTGAACCGGCCGATCTCGGTGCGAAGGTCGTTCTGCAGTGCGCTCTCGGCCACGCCGAAGTGTTTGCACAGCAACGAGAAATCGCTGCGCGGTTGCTCGAGCAGCGCCAGGAAGAGGTGCTCGATGTCGACCTCGTAGTGGCCTTGCGCCATGCACAGGCTGGCCGCGCGCTCGGCGGCGCGGCGCGAGGTGTCGTCGAGTTTCGAGATCAGCGTCTTGAGGTTGGTGCTCATGGGGTCGGGGTTCGGGTCGAAGTGAATGTGTTGCCGTCAAGCAGCGGCGTCGTGGAGTTCGTAGACCACGTCGTCGCGGTCGTTGGCGGCGGGCCGGGTTTGTAGCCAGCTGTTCCAGCCGAGCTGGGGGCCGCCGCTGGCATCGGCATCTGCACCCGCATCGGCACCCGCATCGGCAGCATCACCGCCGAGCCGGGC
>JAYUWC010000180.1:0-5234 GCA_043753755.1 Rhizobacter sp. | reverse complement strand
CACGCCTCGCCCCGCTTTGCTCGTGCTCGCCGGCGCCGCGGTCTTGCTGGTCGCGTGTTCCCGGCCCGCGGCCGATAGAGCGCCGCCTGCCACGCCGCCTCTGCCACCCGCCGCCAGCGATCACGCCGAGGCGGGCATCGCCTGGAAGCACGCGGCCAGCGATGCCGATGTCGATGCGGCGTTCGCCGAGGCCAAGGCGGCGACCAAGCCGGTGTTCGTCTATTGGGGCGCGAAGTGGTGCCCGCCGTGCAATCAGGTCAAGGCCACGCTTTTCAATCGGCAGGATTTCATCGAGCGCTCGCGGGCCTTCGTGCCGGTCTATGTCGACGGCGACAGCCCCGGCGCGCAGAAGTTGGGCGCGCGCTTCAAGGTGAGCGGCTATCCGACGATGGTGCTGTTCAACGCGCAAGGCACCGAGATGACGAGGCTGCCGGGCGAGGTCGAGGCCGAGCGCTATTCGCAGGTGTTGACGCTCGGCATGAACGCGCAGCGGCCGGTGAAAGACGTGCTCGCCGCTGCCACGGCTGGCGGCGCCGGTTTGACGCCGAACGATTGGCGCCTGCTTGCCTTCTATTCATTCGACACCGACCAGCAGCAGCTCGGGCCCCAAGACGGCATGCCCGCGCTCCTCAAACAACTCGCCGACGCCTGCCCGGCAGACCAGACCGAAACCGCGACCCGCCTGCGCCTGAAGGCCCTCGCTGCTGTAGACGCCAAGGCGGCGGCACAACCCGATGCCGCTGCGCAAGCCACGCTGATCGCCGTGCTGGCCGATGCCGGCGCGGCGCGCGCCCACATGGATGTGCTGACCAACGCCGCCCCCGACATCGTGCGTGCGCTGAGCGCCAAGGGCACGCCTGCGCGCAGCGAGCTGCTCACGGCGTTCGATGCGGCGCTCAAGCGCTTCGTAGCCGATGCCACCTTGTCGCGCGCCGACCGCATGCAGGCGCTGATTGCGCAGGTCGATCTGGCAAGCATCGATGCGCCCAAGACCGATGCTGCCAAGCCGGCGACGAAGCCCTCAGTCAAGCCGACACTGCCCGCGACGCTGCTCGTCGACATCCGCGAACAAACAGCGCGCGCCGACCGCGAAATCACTGACGGCTACGAGCGCCAGGCCGTTATCACCGCAGCGGCCTATCTGCTCGAACGCGCAGGGCTGGGCGCGGAGTCGGACACGCTGCTGAAGGCCAACCTTTCTGAAAGCCATTCGCCCTATTACCTGATGAGCGAGCTGGCGAGCAATGCCAAGGCCCGCGGCGACAAGCCCGAGGCGCTGCGCTGGTACCAAGAAGCCTTCGACAAGAGCGAAGGGCCGGCGACGCGGCTGCAGTGGGGCGCGAGTTACGTCAACGCGCTGGTCGACCTGGCGCCGCAAGAAGAAGCCCGCATCGAGAAGGCGGCGAGCCAGCTCTTTGACGAGGCCGGCAGGCAACCCGATGCCTTCTACGAGCGCAGTGGCCGTTCGCTGCAGCGCGTCGGCACGAAGCTGCAGGCATGGAGCCAGAGCGGTTCGCACCGAGCGGTGATGCAGCGGTTGCAGGCGCAACTCGATGGCGTCTGCGGCGGGCTGGCAGCCGCCGACCCGAAGCGCGCAAATTGCGCGGCACTGTTGAAGCCTGCGGCCAAGACACGCGCGTGACCCACCTGCTTTGGAGAGCAGTGGCAGGGTTGGTACGAGATGGGCGACGCGCATCGACGACGCCGGCCGAAGCGTCTCTCGCGCGGTGCCCAAGCGCATGCAGCGTCACCGCGGTATGAGATGTGTCTCCCAGCAGCCGTGACGGCGGCGTGGTTTGCGCGATGTCGCACCGCTTGATGATGATGAACGCCAGCAACATGATTCAGGCCGGCGAGGCCATGTGAGATGCGCCGCGGGGGCCGTACACGCGGGCGTTACTGGCGGCGGCGCATCTCGCCGAATGCTGAGCCGGAATCGGTCGCGGCCAATGGCGCGATCGGCACCGAGTCGAGGCTATTCAGCGCATCGCCGAATCGGGTGGCGATCACGAACCCGACCCGCGTGATCGCGGCGCGAGCCGCACCGATCTCGCCGCGTGTCCAGGGGCGTGGGCCGGGAATCTGCTCGCAGCAGACGATGCCGTAGGCGCGGCCGTTGATGCTGAGGGCCATGTCGAGCAAGGCGCCGATGCCGTTGGCCTGCAGATAGTTGCCGCGCATGCCGAGCAACACCGGGTCGCGCATCGCATCGGTCGACGCGAACATGCCGCGCTCGACCAGCGCCGCGAAGTAGTCGGCGTATTGCGATTCGGCGAGCAGCGTGCTGTCGTCACGCAGCGGTTGGCCGGCACTTTTGACCACGATGCAACGCAAGTTGCGCCCGGTACGTGTGGGCTCGAAGAGCCAGATGCTGGCGCGCGAGCAACGGGCTGCGTCGATGAGCACATCGAGCGCATCGGCGACGGCATGCCGGCCACTCGCGAGGCCGCTGGCGTGAGCGTCGGCAATGGCCTCGAGCGCGGCGAGCCGGGTGTGATGCGGTGTCATGACGCGGGCCTCGAGGTCCGTGCGTTGTTGGGGCGCCGCGCCGGCCATCGGCGACGGCGGCAAGCCGGTCCGGGCCGAAGAACATCGTCTCGCCGACGAACAGCGTCACGGTGTCGATCAGGGAAGTGCTGGTTCATCGCAAACTCCAAGCCGTAGCGCCGGGCAGCAGGGGCTGATCTTCTGCTGAGGCGTGTGCTGCAGCGCCTCAGCCAGCGTCGACAAGATCGTAGTTCACGCGGAAGGCGGGGGCTCGCGACAACTACGGCAACACTGTCGCCGCGCACTCCAGCCTGCGGCCGCACACGGCGCGCCAGTCACGCGCCGCCGATTCAGCGCCTGCGCTCGGGAAAGCGAACTTCGTACTGCGAGTTGCGGTCGTCGTCGGCGAACCGCAACTTGTTGCCGACCCATTGGTAGGGCACGGTGAACTCGTCGATCTGCACTACGTTGTGCATCACGACCACCTCGACCTGGCTGCTGCGCAGCTGCAGCGTGTAGACGATGTCGTCGACACGCAGGCGCAGCTGACCGTCGCTGCGCAGGTCGGCCTGGGTCGGTCCGCACACGAGGGGCTTGGGCTTGGTGGCCACGCAAAGCTCGGCTTGATGCCGGCCGGGCGCCGGCGCGGCTCGGGAGGCTGCGCCGGCCGGCAGTGAAGACAGCGCGGCGAGCGCCAGCAGCGAGGCCGCGAGCCGGCGTGCCGCGCTTGTCATCACTTGACCAGGCCTTCGGCCTTCATCGCGGCCTGCACCGCGGGGCGTGCGGCCATGCGGGCCTGGAAGGCGCCGAGGTTCTCGAGAGCCGAGATGTCGATGCCGGTGTGCGCCGTCCAGGTCGTGACGGTGAACAGGTAGGCGTCGGCGATGCTGAAGGCGTCGCCCATCAGGTACTGCTTGCCTTCGAGTTGCTCGTCGACCCACTTCAGTTTCGACGCGGCCTTGGCTTTCATTACCGCCTTGCCTTCGTCCGGCATGGCCGGGTTGAACAGGCCGCCGATGCCTTTGTGCAGTTCGCTGGTGATGAAGTTGAGCCACTCCTGGAGGCGGTAGCGCGCCATCGTGCCGTTGGCCGGAGCGAGGTTCTTGGCGGGCACCTGGTCGGCGATGTATTGGCTGATGACCGGGCCTTCGCTGAGGCGCTCGCCGTCGTCGAGTTCGAGCAGGGGCACCTGGCCTTTGGGGGCGACGGGGTAGTAGTCGCTGCCGTCTGCAGCGAGCTGATGGGTCTTGAGGTTGGCCTGGACCAGATCGAAAGCGAGGCCCGCTTCGATCAGCACGATGTGCGGGGCGAGGGAGCAGGCGCCGGGCGAGTAATAAAGCTTCATGGCGGGTTCGTCGGAAGTGCAGAGGAAGGTATTACACCGCGTTCGACCGGCCGACACTTCGACGCTTTTGAATGCGCCATGCAGTGCCACGCTCTGGTATCGAGCGGCCGGCGCCGCTACATTGATTTCATGAACACCTCATCGACCCCAGCCACCGACACGCTGCAGCGTTCACGCACGGTCGAACGCGTGGTGCGCGGCCACGCCACCTCGGACGGCGACGGCGTCAAGCTGACCCGCGTGCTGACCCAGTCGCTGCAGCAACGCCTCGATCCGTTTCTGATGCTCGACGCCTTCGGCAGCGACGCCGCGAGCGACTACATCGGCGGCTTTCCGAGCCACCCGCATCGCGGCTTCGAGACCGTGACGATCATGCTCGAAGGCCGCATGCGGCACCGAGACAGCGTCGGCAACATCGGCCTGCTCGAGCCCGGCAGCGTGCAATGGATGACCGCCGGCCGCGGGATCATCCATTCCGAGATGCCCGAGCAAGCCGAGGGGCGCATGGCCGGCTTTCAACTGTGGGTGAACCTGGCCGCGAAAGACAAGCTTTGCGCCCCGGCCTACCGCGACGTGCCGCCGGCCGACGTGCCGATCATGCGTCTCGAAGGTGGTGTGCAGGTGCGCGTAATCGCAGGCGTTGCATCGGGTGTGACCGGCGCAGTGACCCGCCCGACCACCGAGCCCTTGGTGCTCGACATCGTGCTGCCCGCGGGCCAGTCGTTCGCTGCGACGCTCCCCGCGGGTCACAACGCCTTTGCCTACGTCTATGGTGGCGGCACGGTCGCGATCGGCGACGTTGAAGGGACGCCGGTCGGCACCGAGCAAATGGCGATCTTGCGCAACGACGCGGGTGCCGACGGCGTGTCGTTCAAGGCCGAGAGCGATGCCCGCGTGCTGCTCGTGGCCGGTGCACCGCTCGGTGAGCCGATCGCGCAACACGGGCCGTTCGTGATGAACACCGCCGCCGAGATCCACCAGGCCGTGGCCGACTTTCGAAGCGGCGCGCTGGCGACCTGAACCCGTAAGGCCGCGGCGGTCGATGCGGGGCGCTTCGGCTACGCTCATGTCTTTGCGCCGCCATCGCCCCGCCCCATGCCCCGCTCCACACTCGAAGACTCTCGCCTGCATCCTGCGATCCGGGACACGGTCGCCAACCTGCATGTCGACATCGTGCACAACGTGCAGTCAGCGTCACAGTCGAATCGGGTGCTCGTGGTCGGGATGGCCGGCAACCCGTTCTGCCGGCGCGCTCGCCGCTCGTTGACCCGGGCCGAAGTCGCTCATCACTATCTCGAATACGGCGGCTATTTCAGTCAGTGGCGCCAACGCAATGCGCTGAAGATGTGGACGGGCTGGCCGACCTTCCCGATGGTCTTCGTCAAAGGCAACCTGATCGGCG
>JAYUWC010000179.1:0-5238 GCA_043753755.1 Rhizobacter sp. | reverse complement strand
GCGACGATCCGCCGCCCGGGTCTTGTCGACCGGCTGGGCCCTTCCATTTGCGCACGCCGAGCAACTCGCGCCGGTAGTCTTCGGGGATACGGGCGTCGATGCAGGCCTTCGGCTCGCAGGCATAGAGCGGGCTGAAGCCCGCCTGCGTCAACGCCTCCTGGTAGTTGCGCAGCACTTCCAGCGCACTCGAGGTGCGCGGCTGGATGTAGTAATACGCGCTCAGCCGACCCTCGACGGTGGTGGCCTTCTCGAACGCCAGGCCCGAGTCTTTCAGCTTGCCCGGCCCCTGCGGAATGCGCAGCGACGCGAAGTTTTCGCTCGCCACGTTTTCGAGCACGGCGCCCTTGAATCGGCTGACCGCCGGGTGGTCTGCGGCGCCGGGCAGTTCGGTCGGGCTGCGCTGCGCGAAGGCGGGTGAAAACGCCATGGCGGCGATGGCGATGAGGGTGTGACCGACGTGTTTCATGGGCATGGGCTTCTTTCGGGTGTCGCGCAGGTGCGAGGCCATCAGCCGCAGGCTTCGGCGATGCGCGTGTGGCGCTGAACGACCGTGCTTTGTTGCCCGGGCGCGGCGGCGCTGCCGTTGCCTTGCATCGCTGCAAGGGCTTTGCGCATGCCGTCGGCCTCGGCGCCTTGCGGTTGCTGACGCAAGCGCGCCTCGATCTGCGCAATGGCCGGCGCCATCGCGGCGGCCGTAGCCGGTGGCTGGGTGCCGACACCCTGGGGCTTGAAGCGTGTGGTGATCCGCCACTCCCAGGTCGTGTCGTCGAGCCGGCGTGACTGCAGGTCTTGCTCGAGCGAGGGGCACTGCAAGCCGAAACGTGCCGTGTCACCTTCGACCCGAGGTTGCGGCGGCGTCAGCTTGCAACCGCTCGCGGCCTGTGCGGCCATCGCTGCGGCTGGGTCGCTCGACGGTTTGACGCAGACGGTCACCGGCGCCTTGCCGGCGTAGTTGCCCATGGCCACGGCCGGCAGCCCAGTGACGCGCTGCGTGGCTGCGGTGTTGCCGGTGGCGCCTTGCACGGTGGTGTGCTGACTTGCGGTGGTGCCGCCGGCGCTCGCGCTCTGCGTGCCCACCATGTCGACCCGGTAGAGCCCCGGCGTCGGGAACGGCTGGCCGGCCAGCGCCGCCCACGGTGCGGCGAGCAGGCCCGCACCACACAGCGCCTGCCAACGCGCAGCGGCGCGTCGAGCGCTCGGTCGAATCCTGAACATGGCGGTGACTCCTTGTGGTTTGCCGGCCCCGGGCGATGCGTGAGGCCGGATGCGGTGATACCAGAGTTTGTCGCTGGTTCGGTGCATGCCCCCTAAGGTTTGGGGGGCGGTACTGCAGGAGACAGCACGTACTTACCCATGAGGCGGTAGGTTAAATCATCTCGATTGTGGAGGTGACCTCCCTCTTCGGAGTTCCCTAACTATCAGGATCAATATTGACAAACTAGGGATGGAGCAAAAGGCACCCGCTCCATAAAGTTCCTACCCAATGGCATCAATCCAGTCCTCCACAAAAACGCATCGACTGGGTATTTTGCAGTTGGAATCAAATTGTCAGAACGCGCTCTCGGATCAAAGTATTAAAACGGGCTTCGAAAATGAATCCATTCATCGTCTTCAGGCGTCACGAAAAGTCAGTTTGCACGGTCGCTCGCCAGCGCGGGCAGGGCATGGTCGAGTACATCGTGATCGGCGCGCTGATCGCTATCGCGGCCATCGCGGTCTATTCGGCCTGGGGCCGCACCACCCGCAACCAGTCGGCGGGTCTCGCCCGTGAGCTGGCGGGCAAGACGGCTGATATGGGCAAGGTGCTCGACGCGTCGAACGCCGCTGCCGGCCGCGCCAACGACCCGAAGAAAGAGGGTATGTCCAGCTACAACTTTGCCAACGACCAGAAATAGCGACCACTGGCTTGGTAACCCATTTGACCGGCGGTGCAACCGCGGGCCCCGGTTATATCGAGACGGTCTCGCGCCGTATCCCACCCGCGTGTTAATCAACGTCAGGAGAGAGAAATGCAAGTCGATATGAACAAAAACATCAGTGTGAAAACCAAAAAGCGCCAACGTGGCCAGGGAATGATGGAATACATCATTATCGTGGCGCTGATCGCCATCGCTGCGATCGGTGTTTACAGCATGTTCGGCAAGACCGTTCGCAATCAAAGCGCGGGCCTCGCCAAAGAACTCGCCGGTAAAGACGCCACCACCGCGATCGGCAACGCCGGAACCTCGTCCGACTCGGCCCAAACCCGGGGCGATACGACCAAGGGCATGTCCGAATACAACAAAGAAAACGATCAGAAGTAAGCCGTTATCCGCCAACCCGGGAGTTCGGCCCGGGTTGGCACCAACCCCCTTTTTTACCGGCCCGCCCCATGAACACCCGACCCGCTGACCTGCACCCCACCGCCCGCCGTTCACAGCAACGCGGCCAGGCGCTGGTCATGACGCTGCTGTTCGGCGCGGTGGCGGGTCTGGCCATGCTTGTGATGTTCAACAGCGCCTTGCTGACCAACACCAAGAGCCAACTGCAAAACGCCGCAGATGCGGGCGCATACACCGCCGGCTTGCTGCAGGCCCGCGACCACAACTTTTCGGCCTACACCAACCGCGCCATGATTGCCAACCAAGTGGCGGTGGCTCAGTTCGTGAGCCTGGAGTCGTACTTTGAAGACGCGGCCAACACCAACGACCGCGCCAACAATCTTTATCACACGTTCCAGCGCAACCTGATACCCGCGTTCGCGCCGGCGTGGGACATCGCGATCCAGATCCCGATGGGGTCGATTCGCTCGGGCGTCAGCGCGATCAGCAAACCGGCAGTGGTCGCACTCGACCTGCTGATCGAGGCCTTCGACGCGGCGCAAGAAATTCACCACACCGGCACCGCGGTCGACATGTTTCTGGTCGCCGACGAGGTCGTGAAAAAGAACGACCCCCAGGCCAAGGTAACCACCAGCGTGTTCATGCTGGTCAACGGCCTGGCCAAGGTCAACGCCTGGCGCAACGATTACACCGAGCGCCACTCGGCGAACGATTCGAGCAAAGAGGCCGACCGCTTCGCCGACGCCGTGGTCGACCGCGACTCGACCGACCTGTTCATTCGCAATCGGGCTTCGGTGCCGCTGGCCGCTTGGGTCGCGCTACCGACAGCGATCGCCTGTCCCCTGGGCATCCCGACGGCCACGGCCTTTGCCTTCCCGCATTTCGGCGGCACCTTTCTCAGCAGCGACAAGAAGCGCTGGCGAGGCCTGGACGCGACGATGGGTGCGGGCTTCGTGACCTGCACCTACATGGTCGGGCCGTTTCCCGTGCCCGTGACCTACCCCTTGGGCGATTTCGGCTCGCAGTTGCCGATCGTCGGCGGACACGGAGGCGCAATGGCCGGCAACGGCAGCGGTTACGACTCCGAAGGGCTCGGCTACAAGAACAACCCCTGGGAGAGCGGCCTTTACGGCGGCGCATTGATTTCGCCGGCTGCAATACCCGCCAACTACCGCTTCTGGATCAAGGGCCCCGGCAGCACCCTCGACACCCGCGGCGGCCTGCAAGACCATTACCGCGATGTTCGCGACCCGACCAACGCGAGCGGCAAACCCAAGAACCAGAGCGCAGACGAGAACGGCGGCAAGTTCCCGGTGACGATCGAGGTCGAACGTCCGGCGAGCACGGTGCACACCACTGCCAAGCTGCTGCCAGGCTCCAAGCGCCTCAAGCTCGAAGACGGCGAGAAGGGCGACACGATGCGCACCATCGCCACTGCCCATGCTTTTTTCTACCGCTCGCGGGTCGACGACTCGAAGCAGTTCACCCGCAACGGCTGGCGCCGCGGTGACGGCAAGACCGAGTACGAGAACCTGTTCAGTCCCTACTGGCAGGCGCGCCTGGCGCCCTCGACCACGGTTGAAGAGCTCGGCTCGCTGGCCGCGCAATGAGGCTCATCATGAAGACACTTTCACTCCCGCGGTGCCAGCGAGGCGCGGCGATGGTCGAGTTCATCGTCGGCGCGGTGTTCGTGCTGGTGCCGATGTATCTGGCGGTGCAGGCGCTCGGCAAGTTCGCCGACGTGCAGCACACCGCCAACGCCGCCGCGCGCTATGCCGCATGGGAAAAAACCGTCTGGTTCGAAGACACCAGTTCGCGCTTTCACGACCACAACGCGCCCAATCAAAAGAGCTCGGCGGAGATTCGCAACGAAACGCTGGTTCGGGTACTCAACGACAAGCACTCGGCATTGCTTTATGCCAGCACCGACAAAGGCGCCAGCACGTTCGTCAACGGCATCGACCCGATGTGGCAAGACGCGGCCGGTGACGACTACATCAAAGATCCGGCCAAGTTGACGCTGCTGTCGAGCTGGGAAGCTCCTTCGAAAGACCTGCTGGGCGCCGCCATCGCGCTGCTGGGTGCGGTGCCGCTGCCCGCCAGCGTGGTCGGCACGATCGTGCCGCCGGTGCCCACCAAGACCCTCGCCGGCGCAACCGTGAAGTTTGAAAAGATCGGCCAAGACAGCGCGAGCTACAAGCGGTTGTGGGCCAAGTCGTTCGGCCTGCCTGAAGACTGGGCCGGCCTCGACTTCGAAGGCCGCGCGGCCATCTTGAGCAACTCCTGGGTGGCCAACGCGGCGGGCGGCACGAAAGAAATGGTGCGTGACTCGGTGCCGACCGCACGCGGCCTCGGCACGGCCCTCGAGGCTGCTGCCTGGATAGGCGCGGGGCCGTGGGATCCGTCGATTCCGATCCGGCTCGACATGGGCAAGGTGGCGCCCGATGTCGTTCCCAACGACCGGTTGAAGTGAACGAGGCCCAAGCGATGAAACCCAAACTTCTCATGGCCGCCTGCGGCCTGCTGCTGTCGTTCGGCACCGTGGCCTGCCCACGTTCCGCCGATCGCTCGTTGACCGGTCCGGCGGTGGGCAATGAGATGGTGGTCAACGGCCTGCCGGTGCAGATTCAGCAGGTCGGCTCGCGTGACGACGTCAAAGGCCTGACCGAGCGGGTCGAGAAGTCGTGGCGCGAAGCCGGCTACGACGTCAAGACCCAGTCGCTCGGCGGCTGGCAAATCGTCTCGGCGAAATCGAAGCAATGCCTGACGACGCTGCAGCTGATGGCCGACCCGACGAGTCGCCAGGGCAGCGTCGGCTTTCTCGCGATCAGCGAGCCGCAGAAAGCCAAAGATCGCGCGGTGCTGGTCAGGCGCGGTGACTTGCCGTTGCCCGGCGGCGCGCAGGTGGTATCCGCCC
>JAYUWC010000178.1:0-5240 GCA_043753755.1 Rhizobacter sp. | reverse complement strand
TGGCCGACGCTGCCACGACCGACCGCTACGGCGCGACCGCTATCGCGCTGCATTGGTTGCTCGCGGTGGCGATCGCCGGCTCGTTCGGCGTCGGGCTCTACATGGCCGACATGCCGTTCTCGCCGCTGCGGCTCAAGCTCTTCAGCTGGCACAAATGGGCGGGTGTGACGATCTTGGCGCTTTCGGCGCTACGGCTTCTGTGGCGCTTCACTCACCGCCCGCCTGCACTGCCGGCGGGCATGCTCGCCGCGATGCCGGGCTGGCAACGAATCGCACACTCGGCAACGCACGGCTTTTTGTATGTGCTCTTTTTCGGTGTGCCGCTTTCGGGCTGGGCGTACAGCTCGGCGGCGGGCTTTTCGGTGGTCTGGTTCGGTGTGCTGCCGCTGCCCGACTGGGTCGCGGTCGACAAGCCTCTTGCCGACGCGGTACTCAAGCCACTGCATCACGCGTTCGCGTTCGCGCTCGGCGCCGCGGTACTGCTGCATGCGGCGGCCGCGTTGAAGCATCAACTCGTCGACCGCGACGGGCTCATCCGGCGCATGTGGCCACAAAGGACAAGACCATGAAAACGCTTTTTCCCTGGCTGCTCTCAGCGACCGCGCTCACAACCCCGGCGGCCGCGCAGACCGCAGCCACGCTGCTGCCTGCACAAAGCGAGATCAGCTTCACCAGCACGCAAATGGGCGTGCCGGTTGACGGTCGTTTTCGAAAGTTCGACGCCAAGATCGCACTCGACCCGAAGAAGCCCGAAGCCGGCAGTGTGTCGCTGACAATCGATGCGGCAAGTGCCACCTTGGGCGTGCCCGAAACCGACGCCGAGTTCGTCAAGCCGAACTGGTTCGACACCGCCAAATTTGCGCAGGCGAATTTCAAGTCGACGGCCATCAAGGCGCTCGGCGGCGGCCGGTTCGAGGTCGCCGGCATGCTCACGATCAAAGGCACGACCCAGCTCTTGACCGTGCCGGTAGCCGTGATGCCCTCGGGCGCCAACGTGATCGCCGCAGGCAGCTTCACGATCAAGCGCCTCGTGTTCAAGATCGGCGAGGCCGAGTGGGCCGACACCTCACTGGTGGCCAACGACGTGCAAGTGCGGTTCAAGCTCGCACTTGCCGGCCTGCCGCCTCTTTGATTCGACCGCGCGGTTCTGTCAGCCCGGCTCTTTGCGCCGGATGATGCTGGCGCGCTTCGCGTCTTCGGGATACTGAAACCGAATCTCGCCGCGCTTCCAGACGCCGAGCCAAATCATGTTTCGTGTGAAGGCGTCGTGATCGGTCGGCGAGAACGGCCGATCGTGTGTGGTCACGACGCCGGCATAGGGGCGCTGCAGGTTCTCGAGCGCGGCCTTGAGAGCATCTCCCGACGTGTCACCGCGGGTCTGAAACATGACCCGCAACATCAGCTGCACCGCGTCGTAGCTTTGCGCCGCAGCCATCAGCGAGCCGATCGGCTGCCCCGCCGATGCTTTCGAGAGTCGGGCAATGAACGATGCGCGGCGTTCGTTCGACAGGTCCGGGATGATGGTCTGCACCATGATGGCGCCGTCGGCGTCCGCGCCCGCTTTGTCGACCACGGTGCGCAGTGAAAGCGGCCACGGGCCATAAAGAGGCCCGGCGAAACGTGCCTCACTCCGCGCCTGCGCCAGCACCGCGAATTCGGGGCCGACGGTGTAGCCCACCAGCACGTCGGCGCCCGCTGTCTTCGCGGCGGCGACCTGTTCAATGAGTGTTTTAGTGCCGATGTCGAAGCGGGCGGTGTAGACCGGCTGGAGGCTTTTTGCCGCAAGAAACTTCTCGACGTCCTTGAAGCCGCCTTCGCCGTAGCCGGTCTTGTCGGCAACGAGCGCCACGCGCGTCAAGCCGCGGCGCACGATGTCGTCGACGATGAAGGCAGCCTGGATCGTGTCGCGCGCCGAGAGCCTGAAGACATAGCTGCTGGCGGCCGGGTACTTCGCGGTCAGCGCCGAGCCGGTCGCAACCGGGATCAGCAGCAAGTGCTTGTTCTGCTGAAACACCTCGAGCGACTTGAGCGCGACGCCGGTGTTGCAAAAGCCCAGCGTGAAGGCGACCTTCTCTTTCAGCACCAGATCTTCCGAGACCTTGCGGCCTTCATCGGGGTTAGCCTTGTCGTCGCGTTCCACCAATTGAATCGGCCGGCCGAGATAGCCGCCGACCTCGTTGATCTCCTTAACCGCCAGTTCGGCGCCAAGCCGAGCACTGTTGCCGAAATCTTGCGAGCCCCCGGTGAACGGGCAGATGAAGCCGACGCGCACCGGCGCACCTGGCGTAAGCACTTGCGCATTCGCAGGCATCGAAGTGCCGATCAGCAGCGAAGCGAGACCGATCGAGATCAGGGATGCGCGCATGGCCGAGCTCAGTAAGGTTGTGGGCAGAAACGAATCGCCACATATTGCGCCACCAGACCGCGTCGATCGGGCGGAGCCCGACGCGCGCTCAGCCGAAGCGAGACAAACCAACGAAACATGGCTCGGCGCCGGGGCATGTAGGGCCTGCAGTTTGCACAGGGCCGTTTGTTAAACTCGCGGCCCCGTGTTCAGCGGCTGCCGATACGCGATCCGATCCCCACGCCCGCCCTGCCGACACCCGCTCACCGCATGACCACCGTTCAAACCGATCTGCAGCGCGAAGTCGCCGCCCTTCTCGTCGAAGCGCTCAACCTCGACATCGCCCCCGAGGCAATTGCCCCGCTGGCACCGCTATACGGCGAGGGCCTGGGCCTCGACTCGATCGACATCCTCGAAGTGGCGCTCGTGGTCTCGCAGCGCTACGGCTTTCAGCTGCGCTCCGACGACGAAGACAACGTCCGCATCTTCACCTCGCTCGCGAGCCTCACCGATCACATCGCGGCGCACCGGGTCGGCTGAGGCCGCACCGCGCTGCTGCAACCCATGTCTGCCCGCCTCGGGTTTCGCGTTGCGCTGGTCGTGCTGATTGGCGCCGGCTATGTGCTCGCCTGCCACTGGTTGATGACGCGCGCCCAGCCGTCGCCCTGGAACGTGGTCGGCGTTCTGGCGCCGATGGTGATCGCGATCGCGATCGGTGCCTGGCGCAGCGGTCAGCGCGCGCTCGGTGCGATCGCCACGCTGGCTCTCGCTGCGCTCGGCGGGCAGGCGATGCTCGGGGTGCAGGTGCCGACCCAGTGGCTCTACCTCGCCCAGCACGTTGGCGTGAACCTTTTCCTCGCAATCGGCTTCGGCAGCACGCTGCGCGCCAGCCAGAGCCCCTTGATCACCACCTTGGCGCGGCGAGTGCACCCCCATCACTTCCCGCCGGCCATGGTCGTCTACACGCGGCAGGTGACCTGGGCCTGGACGCTTTATTTCATCGGGATCAGCACCGTCTCGGTCGCGCTCTACGCGCTCGCGCCGTTCGAGGCCTGGGCCCTGTTCGCAAATCTGCTGACGCCGCTGTCGGTGGCGATGATGTTCATCGGCGAGTACACCTTGCGCTACCGCCTGCACCCAGAGTTCGAGCGCACCACGGTCGCCGATGCAATCCGCTCGTACATGCACAGCGAAGCCCGATGACCGGCGAGCCGTTGCTCGGCGCTGGCGATCTGGAGGCCCCGCTTGCTTGGCGTGATGGGCGCACCCTTACCCGCCGCCAGTACCTGGCCGATGTCGAAGCGCTTGCCGTGCGCTTGCCGGCGAATGGCCCGATGCTCAACATCACCGGCGACCGCTACCGGTTTGCCGTGGCGCTCGGGGCCGCCATGCGCCGCGGTCAAGCCAACCTGATGCCGCCCAATCACACGGCCGACACCGTCGCGCGGCTGCGAGCCATGTTCCCTACGGTCTACGCCATCACCGACTCGCCGGCCCATGCTGCACAGCTCGACCTGCCGATTACCCGTTTCGACGACGCACTCGCCACGGGCTCGCAGATCGCCGCGCAGCGCGAGGGCTCAGTCATCGATGCCGAACTGCTCGCGGCCCAGGTGCTCACCAGCGGCTCGACCGGGGCACCGGTGCCGCACGCCAAAAATTGGGGCGGCCTGGTTCGCAACACCGAGGCCGGCGCGCGGCGGATGGCAGAGCAGATGGGCCGGCGCGATCTGGCCGGCGTGACGCTGGTCGCCACCGTGCCCGCGCAGCACATGTACGGCTTCGAGTCGAGCGTGCTGGTCGCGCTGCTCGGCGGCGCCGCGTTCGAGGTCGAGCGGCCCTTCTACCCGGCCGACATCGCCGCGGCGCTTACCCGCGCCCCACGGCCACGCGTTCTCGTGACCACGCCTTTTCACCTGCGTGCCTTGCTCGACTCCGGCGTCGCCCTGCCTGCGATCGACCTCACCGTCTGTGCCACCGCACCACTGGCGCCGCAACTCGCTGCACGCGCCGAAGCCGCGCTGGCCGCGCCGCTGATGGAAATTTACGGCTGCACCGAAGCCGGCCAGGTCGCCTCGCGCCGCAGCACGGCCGGCGCCGAATGGCAGGTCTACAACGGTCTTCAGCTCAGCGGCGACGGCGCCGAGACCCTCGTGCAAGGCGGCCACGTGCCGCAGCCCACGCTTCTGGCCGATGTGCTCGAGGTGGTCAGCCCCACGCACTTCCGTTTGCTCGGCCGCTCCAACGACCTGATCAACATCGCCGGCAAGCGCAGCTCGCTCGGCCACCTCAACTTTCACCTCAACTCGATCGCCGGCGTGCAGGACGGCGCCTTCTGGTTGCCGCCCGAGAGCAACGCCGCGGGCGCCGCGGTGGTTCGGCCGATCGCGTTCGTCGTCGCGCCCGCGCTCGCCCCTACAGCGCTGCACGAAACGGTGCTCGCAGCGTTGCGCCAGCGGCTCGATGCGGCCTTTCTGCCGCGCCGCATCGTGGCGGTCGACGTGCTGCCGCGCGAGCCCGGCACCGGGAAACTGCCGGTAGCGGCCTTTGCGGCCTGGGCTGAACGCGCAATCGCGGCGCAGCGTTCGAATGGCTGAGCTGCCCGCGATGCACAGCAGCCGCGTCGAGGTCGCGCTCGACCATCCGGCGTTCGCGGGGCACTTCCCCGGTGACCCGCTGTTGCCCGGCGTGGCGCTGCTCGCCGAAGTGCTCGAGGCCGCGCTCGACGTGCCGCCCCTGGCCGCGCTCATCGGAGCGTCGCCGCGCGTCGGCGCGGTCAAGTTTTTGGCCCCGGTGCGGCCGGGCGCCGTGCTGACCGTGCTGCTCGAGCCCGGCCCACGCGGCTTACGCTTCGAGGTGCGCGAGGGCGAGCGGTTGGCAGCTTCGGGGCAGTTCG